>CAZYLK010000032.1:0-41904 GCA_964648365.1 uncultured Phycisphaeraceae bacterium | reverse complement strand
TCAACCGGTGTTCTGTGTGGCACCGGTTTTCGACCGGTGTCTTGCGTGGCACCGGCATCCTGGCGGAGAGTTTGTCGGCGCTTCATCAGCGCATCCAACGGCGGAATCACGGCCTGGAAGGCCGTGCCACATCGGACCGGACGACGTCACGCAGCTTGGCAAGAGAGTAACGGATCACGTATCATGGAATGCAACCTCATACTCGCGGGTGTCGGTGGACAGGGGATTCTCACCATCGCCCATGCCATTTCGCGGGCGGCGATGCGGCGCGGCTATCACGTGCGTCAGTCCGAAGTCCACGGCATGAGCCAGCGCGGCGGCGCGGTGCAGTCCCACTTGCGCTTCAGCGAGCACGAGATTTTCAGCGACCTGATCCCCTACGGCCAGGCGCACTTCCTGCTCGTCACCGAGCCGCTGGAGGCCATGCGCTACATCGAGTTCCTCAACAAGCGCGGCGTGATCCTCGCCAATACGATCCCCGTCGTGAACATCCCGAACTATCCGCCGATCGAAAAAGTGCTTGATGACGTCGCCCGCTTCGGCGATCACGTCTTCATCGACGCCAAGCGTCTGGCGGGCGCGGCCGGGTCCGCCCGGGCGGAGAACATGGTCATGCTCGGCGCGGCCTCCTCCATGCTGGGCTTCGAGCCTGCGGAGTTCGAGGCTGTTATCGCCGAGGCCTTCGCCGCCAAGGGCGAGCGCATCATTGAGACGAACAAGAAGGCCTTCCGCTATGGTCGCGGCGCTGCCACCGCCTTCCGCGACGGTCTGGCCCGCGGCCTGGGCAGCCGCGAAGTGCGCCGGCGCCTGGCCGACCTGAAGCCCGAGGATCTCCAAACGCCGCCCGCCTGGGATGCGCCCGCGTCGGATGAAGCCCCCCCCTGCGAACTCTCCGACGCCGAAGCCGAAGCCATCGCCCAGACCCTGCGCCACGTCGGCGAGCAGAAGCGGACGCATCTGTACGAACATGAAGTCTACGGCATCGTCGAACTCGTCGGCGCCATCAGCCCCCCCCGGCACAAGCTCGTGCCCCGCGGCGGGCACGTTACCGCCGACGACCTGGCCCCCTTCCCCGGCGACAAAGTGGTTCTGAAAATCGTCTCGCCGGACGTCACGCACAAATCCGACTCCGGCGGCATTGCCTTCGCCGCCCGCAACACCGATGCCGTCAATCGCGAGATCGACCGGATGATCGCCGAGCACGGCCGCAACACGAGCCACATCGAAGGCGTGCTGCTGGTCGAGTTCGTCAAGCAGGCGGGTCAGGGATTCGGCTCGGAACTGTTCGTCGGCATCCGCGCCACGCGCGAGTTCGGCCCGGTCATCGCGGCCGGTCTGGGCGGCGTCGATACCGAGTTTATCGCAGCCCGAATGCAGCGAGGCCTCGCCATGGCCCGCGCATCCGCCGTCGACGTCAGCGCCGAAGAATTCTTCGAACTCTTCAAACGCACCGCCGCCTACGAAGTCCTCTCCGGCAATGCCCGCGGCCACGAACGGGTGGTGGCCGACGGCGATCTAATCAACTGCTTCCGCGCCTTCATCGCCATCGCCCGGCGATTCTGCGTCCCCGGCGTCGACGGCGACGGCATCCTCGAACTGGAGGTCAACCCGTTCGCGTTCATGCACCAGCGACCCGTACCGCTGGACGGCCTGGGCCGCGTCGGGAGCCTGGCCGGTCCGCCGCCGGCGAGACCGCTCGACAAGGTCCGCGCCATGCTGGAGCCCACCTCCATCGCCGTCGTCGGCGTCTCCAGCAAGCGGGCCAACTTCGGCCGCATCATTCTGAACAACATCAAGGACTGCGGCTTCCCAACGGACGAACTGTACGTCATCAAGGCCGACGAGGCCGAAGTCGACGGCATCCGCTGCGTGCCGAGCCTCGCTGATCTTCCCAGGCCGGTCGATCTGCTGGTCGCGGCCGCGGGGGCGGATCAGGTTCCGGCACTGGTGGACGAGGTGCTCGGCAAAGGGGGCGACGGCGTGGCGCGGGCGAAATCCGTAATCCTCATTCCCGGCGGCCTGGGTGAAACCGACGGCACGCACGACCTTGAGCAGAGGGTGCGAACCGCGATTACCGGCGCACGGACGCGGCCGGATCGCGGCGCCGTCTTTCTCGGCGGCAACTGCATGGGCGTCCGCTCCCGGCCGGGGCAATACGACACATTCTTCATCCCGCAGGCCAAGCTCGACCCGCGGCGCAATGTGCCGCCCAAACGCTCCGCGCTGATCTCACAAAGCGGCGCGTTCATCATCACGCGCCTGAGCAACCTGGAGTTCCTCGATCCGGCCATCGCCATCTCGGCGGGCAATCAGATCGACGTGACGCTCTCCGACTTGCTGGAGGCCGTCGGCCAGCGCGACGACCTCGACTGCATCGGCGTCTACGCCGAAGGCTTCAACGACCTGGACGGCCTGGCGTTTATCCGCGCCGTCGGCCGCGTGTGCGAATCCGGCAAGACGGTGGTGTTCTACAAGGCCGGGCGCACGGTGGCCGGTCGCACCGCGGCGCAGGGCCACACCGCGTCGCTGGCGGGCGACTATGACGTGTGCCAGGCGGCCGTCGAAGAAGCGGGCGCGATCGTGACCGACACGTTCAAGGAGTTCGAGCAGCTTCTGGAACTGTGTACGGACCTGCATGGCAAGACCGTCCGCGGCCGGCGCATCGGGGCGATCAGCAACGCGGGCTACGAGACCGTCGGCATGGCCGACAACGTCAAAGGCTCGCGTTACGACCTCGACATGGCCCGACTCAGCGACGCGACCCGCGAGCGGCTCAGCAGCGTGCTGGCCCGGCACAAGCTCGGCTCGCTGGCCAACGCCCGCAACCCGCTCGACCTGACGCCGATGGCCGACGACCAGGCCTACGAAGACTGCATCCGGGTAATGATGGAGGCGGACGAGATCGACGCGGTGGTGGTCGGGTGCGTCCCGCTGACGCCGCGCCTGCTGACAACGCCGGCCGAGATCGCCCAACCCGGCTCGCTGGCCGAGCGCCTGCCGAAGATTTTCCGCGAGTACGACAAACCCCTGGTCTTCGTGGTGGACAGCACCGAACGCTACGACGCCTTCGCCCGCGCCGTCCGCGTCCAGGGCGTGCCGGTCTTCCGCACGGCGGATCAGGCGATCCGCTCGGTGGGACGGTATCTGTGTCACACGCGGAAGTCGCGGGCGTTGTCATCAGCAGCGAGCGTACCCGATGTCGCTATCGTATCTTCATAGTATGACATCCGCACGTGCGCACAGCAGGGACGATCAGTGTTTCATTACCTACGCGAGGCTGTCCAAGCCTTGTTCAACAACCAGCCGATACCCACGCTCAACCCCGCCGGGCCGTGAACGGATACCTCCTTACTCTCTGGGGTTCGCATACTTCGCAAGATTACGGTCGATCATCTCTCCGATGAATCTCTCGGTTCCCTCATCCTGAGGGAAGACACCAAGAACGTTGTCATCATCCGTGTCTATCCAAAGCGATGCACGGCCTCTCCACACCGGAGAAAGCAAGATACGTGAATAGCTGAGAATCTGCCTGGCCACCTCCTCCGTTTCGGGGAGATGTGCGCGGTCCAGTGGCGAGAACAGCCATTCCGCGCGAACGGGTACCTGGTCAAAAAACGCTATGATGTTATTCAGTTGCGACGCAACTGTGTGATAAACATGCAGCCCATCCGTGCGGAAAGCCGGGTGAAGGCCGGCATCACTCGGGAGGGGTATCGTCTGACCCTGAAGCGTCGCGCGCACGCACAGCAGCAGTCGGTGCCATGTGCAGCAGCGAATGAGCGCATCAAGCAGGCACTTCACTATCTCTCCCGAGGCCACAAAACGGCCATACGCATTGCTGATGGCTACCTGACCGTGAGCGGCCGGTAAGTACTGCTCATTGTACGAAGCCCGGATTGTCAGCCCCTGTCCCCATCTTCCATCGTAGACGGCGATGAGCGGGCGCGTGACAGCTTCATGGCCAGCGCGTAGTCGCTTGCCTTTGGAGAACATGGAATACACCTCGTAAGAATCAGAACCATTCACACGGCTGAAACACGTTGAGTGCATGAATGTGAATGTGGATAACCTCTAGCGGTCCCTCTAACAGCCGCCTTCAGGAGTTCCGCGACAACGATCAATGCCCCGGCGAAAGCAATGACCACGATCCAGGTTGTGAGTCGCCGCCCAAGCGCTCTGAGCGCGGCATCGACCGCACGACGTTGCTCGCCGGACTGGCCGAGCAATGACGTCTCTACAGGAAACCGCCATTGGATAATGGCATAACGATACCGACGGATGAGCATTAGGACGAGCAGAAACAGAGCCGTCGCCGTTCCAGTCGCGGCAGTCCACATCACACCTACCTCCATCCTCGGTGCATTTCCTCGTCTGGCGCCATCGTTCCACAATCTCGATTGAGAGCGAGATCTACGGCGAGCTTTGATGTGCTGGATGAATCACCAAACATGGACGAACCCCCTCTGCGAGAAGTCCTCCCCGGCCCCGATCACCAGTTGGGATTGAACGCGCATCCCGTGCGTTCGTCAAGGGCACATGCCAGAGTGGCAATGGAGTTTGTTCCCTGATGCCGAGGGTTCCCGGTGCTGTCGGTCGTGTCGTCACACCAGCACCCGCGTCTGCTCCGGCGGAACGACGATCGCGTGCCCGATTGCCACATCGCGGCCGTCCTGGTTTGTGGACGCCACCATGAGGCAGACGCGCGACGGGTTGACGATCTGGCTGACGACGCCGATCGCGCGCACGGTGTCGCCCAGGAAGACCGGGCGCAGGAACCGCACGTGCAACTCGACGAAGATCGTGCCCACCCCGGGGATGACCGCGCCGAGCAGCGTCGATATCACCCCGGCGGTCAGCACGCCGTGGGCGATGCGCCGCCCGAAGCGCGTCGTCCGCGCGTACTCTTCGCTGATGTGAACGGGATTGAAATCACCGGAAGCGGCCGCGAAGTGCAGCACGTCCTCGTCGGTGATGACCTTCGTGAACGTTCCGGAATCCCCCACGGCCAGGGTGGACCGCGTCTGCGGCGTCATCGCCGGATGCATGGCAACAGCTCCACCCCTCTCCGGCCGGGTCAACACGCTGCCCGTACGAAGGCTACGATATCCTGCAACGGCCCATAACGGGGGAATGGCGGAGGGCGGAGGGCGGAGGGCGAATGGCCGATGCCACCACGAGCACACCGATCCGAACCGTTCGATTTCGACGGATCAGATGGCGGCCACAAGCAGAGCGAACGTCAAGCGGCGAACGGTATCATGACGACCGGGAACGCTACGTCACTCGACATTCGACATTCGTCATTCGCTCAAGTTCATCGCCGTCGCGGCTGCCCTACCGCCCCGCCTGCCGCCGCTCCCAGACTTCCTCCGCCTCCGGGCGGCGCACGTAGATCGGCACCAGCTCGCGCGACGGGGTCGCCCCGCCTGCAAGCCACCGCGCTCGCCCCAGACTGAGCACGACGCCGGCCGCCGGCCGACTGAGTTCTTCCGGTAGCGTGCGCAGCCCGCTGTCGTCCACCGCCTCGCGGTGATAGGCGACGCCCTCACCCATGACGGCCGTATCGGCGGAGCACTCGGCAAGAAACGCCGCCGGATCGCGCTCGGCCGCCTCGGTGATCGCGACGTACCGCGCCGAGCCGTCGATCGCGCCGTACCGCGCTTCCCGGGCGCTCGCACCGGCCGCCTCGACCGATCCGACGGCGGGATCGCTGCAAGACGGCGCGGGATCTGCGGAGCGAGCCGCCTGGACTTCGCCGGGGGCACTCGCGCCAGAATCGCCGGCGCCGGCGCCGTCCAGCCGAAACGCGGCCGCGAAGACGCGCTTCCGCTTGGCGTCCAGGAGCACGGCGACGTGACGTGGCGGCCGCGCCGCCCGCAGCGCGTTCTGCGCGATCACGTCCAGCGTCGGGACGGCCACGGTCGCAGCGCCGGTCGCCAGCGCCAGCATCCGGGCACAGGTCACGCCGACGCGGAGCCCGGTGAAGCTGCCCGGGCCGGCGGAAACGCAGACGCAGGTGATCTGCGCGGGCGCTGCCGCGTGGTCGCGGCAGAGTTCGCGGATGGTCGGCAGCAATTCGCGGGCGTGGCTCAGCGCCACGCTGAACGGGCGTTCCTCCAGCAGCCCGCCGCCGCGACCGAGCGCGACGGACCCCAGGCGACCGGAAGTCTCGATCGCCAGGAGGAGGTCATGCTGCGCGTCAGGTTCCGTCTTCATGGCGAGGCTCATCCTATCCCGGTCCGCAAGAGGCAGCACGCTCCTCCGCCCCCGCCATTCCGAGCCCCGCGCTCCGGCTCCAACGGGGCAGTGGGGGGTTGTGCGGAACCGCATAGACATTCCGCGCCCACCGGGCCATACTGCGTTCGACTTCGCGGCACCGGGGCTCGGCACCCGGACGCGGCGCCCGGACGCGGCGGATATCGCGGCCCCGGGCCGGTGGAGACAGGCAACGCGGCGGAACGCCGCGCGGAGCGGATCGAGCAACGACATGAGCATTCTGGTCGACAAGGACACCCGGCTGATCTGTCAGGGCATCACCGGCAAGGCCGGCACGTTTCACACCGCCCAGTGCCTTCAATATGGCACCCAGGTAGTCGGCGGCGTCTCGCCGGGCAAGGGCGGTACGAAGTCCGAACACGGCTTGCCCGTGTTCAACACCTGTCACGACGCCGTCCGCGGCGCCGGCGCCAACGCGACGATGATCTTCGTCCCGGCCGCGTTCGCCGCGGATGCCGCGATGGAAGCGTCCGACGCCGGCATCAAACTGGTCGTGCTGATTACGGAAGGCATCCCGACGCTGGACATGGTACGCGCCCGCGAATACCTCGATCAGAACGGCACGCTGCTGATCGGGCCGAACTGCCCCGGCATCATCACGCCCGGGCAGTGCAAGATCGGAATCATGCCCGGATACATCCACCGCCCGCCGCAGGGCGAATCGAAAAGCGTCGGCATCATCTCGCGCAGCGGCACGTTGACCTACGAAGCAGTGTGGCAGTGTACGACGCGGGACATCTCGCAGTCGACCTGCGTCGGCATCGGCGGCGACCCGGTGAAGGGACTGAACTTCATCGAGTTGCTCGGCCGCTTCCAGAGCGACCCGCAGACGGATGCGATCATCATGATCGGCGAGATCGGCGGGACCGACGAAGAGAAGGCGGCCGACTTCATCAAGGCGAACGTAACGAAGCCCGTGGTGGCCTTTATCGCCGGCCAGACGGCCCCGCCGGGGAAGCGCATGGGTCACGCGGGCGCGATCATCAGCGGCGGCGAAGGGACCGCCGCGTCGAAGGTCGCCGCGCTCAAGGCCGCGGGCGTGACGGTGAGTGCGTCTCCCGCCGGGATTGGAGAGGCTATCGCCGCACGATTGAACGCGGCGTAACGACCGCCAATGAGGCATCAACCGCGCCCGGGCCAAGCGCGCGGGGAACGAGCCATGTTGAGCAAACGATGGATTCCGCTGGCAACCGCCGTCATCGGGTTGGCGATGGCGGGAACGTCCTGCCGCCGCGATACCGGCACGGACCGCTCGACGGCTTCGGACCCGGCGGTCCGCGCGCCGGCCGAGGCGGACGCCGGGCGAACCGCGGCCAAACGGGAGCAGGATCGCGACGAGGACCGAAAGCCCCGCTCCAGCCGCACCGACGAGGATAAGCCGGCATCGGCTGACCGGCCCTCATCGCGTTCGCGCGACGACGGCGAAAAGCCGGACGACCGGAAGCAGAAACGCACCCGGCCGGTGGCGGACAGCACGTCTCGGGACGACGCCCGCGCGGACTCGAAAGACAGGTCCGGCGCGGCGAAGTCCGGCGGTGGCAAAGACGACGCACCAGCGCCCGACGCGAACGTGGCGTTCGCAAAGATACCGGCGTGGACGCCCTGGGAACCCTCCAACGCGGGCGAGAAGCTGATGATGGGGTTCGTCCTGGGCGCGGACGAGCCCACCAAAGAGGCCGCCAAAATGGCCGTCACCCAGACCGCCGCCGGCGACGGCCGCGTCCAGGCCGTGATCGATCGCCTGGTGGAGAAATTCGCGACGCCGCCCCCCCCCACCGTCAAGCGGGCGGAACTCACGGCGTCCGGGCTGCCGATCACGCTGGTCGACATCGTCGGCGTCTACCAGCCCGGCGAGGGCAAAGACGCCCGGCCGGACTACCGCATCTTCTGCGCGCTGATCGAAAACGGCGAGTGGGTCACCGTGGTCAAGGTGATCGGCCCCGACGACGCCATTCAGGAGAATCAAAGCGCCATTCTCGACATGATCCGCAGCGCCCGACCGCGCTGACCGCCTGACGCCCTATGGAAACCTCGCCCTTCACATTCCTGGCGCTGCCGCCGGACGAAAACGCCTACGACAAGGCGGCCTTCGCGGTGCTGCCGATTCCCTACGATTCGACCACCAGTTACCAGGTCGGCACGCGGAATGGCCCGGGCGCCATCATCAACGCATCGCGGGAGGTCGAGTTGTTCGACGAGGAGCTGGGTGCGGAGTTCTACGACGCCGGGATCGTCACGCTCGATCCGGTGGCGCCGGTCATGTCCGGCCCGGACGGCATGCACGGACGCATTTATGACGCCGCCCGCCGCATCCATGACGATGGCAAATTCGTCCTCGGCCTGGGCGGAGAACACGGCGTCTCGTCCGCGCTGATCCGCGCGGCCAGGGATCGCTACCGCAGCGTCAGCGTGCTGCAGATCGACGCGCACCTTGACCTGCGCGAGGCGTATCAGGGCACGAAGTATTCTCACGCTTCGGTCATGCGCCGCGTGGTCGACATGGGACTGACCATCGTCCCGGTCGGCATCCGCAACGTCTGCCTCGAAGAACACGAGTTTCTCGCAACGTCCGAGGTCCGGCCATTCATGGCGCGCGACTGCCGCCGCGGCGACGAGTGGATCGACAAGGCGATCGAGCGCCTGGGCGAGCACGTTTACGTCACCGTCGACATCGACGGCTTCGACCCGGCGTATGCCCCCGGCACCGGCACGCCCGAGCCGGGCGGCCTCGACTGGTATCAGGTCACGACGCTCCTGCGCCGCACGGCCGAGCGACGCCGCATCGTCGCGGCCGACATCGTCGAGGTGCTGCCCATCGACGGGCAGGCCGTGACGGAGTTTCTGGCGGCGCGGCTGGCATACAAGCTGATCTGCTACGTTCAATCGGCAGCGGCGGGAAAGGCGGCCGCGACCGGCGCCGCGGAGCGCCCGTCATGATGGCGCTGGGCAGCGTGTGGGTGGGGCTCGCCTGCCTGATTCTGGCCATCGCCATGCTGCTGACGCCCGCGGCCTTCACCGAGTTGACGCTGCCCGGCCTGCTCTACGTCGGCGCCCCGGCCGCGCTGTGGCTGGCATGTGTCACGCTCTGGCTCCTTCGCAAGGAACCCAGCGGCGATGAGGCGATCGACGCGCAGCGGCTGCAGGCAAAGGTGGGGATCACATTCACGCTCATCGCGGTCGGCATCGTCTATTTCCTCGTTCTGACATCACCCGTCACACCGGCCGGCGACGCGGCGGCAGCGCTGGTGAGTCCGTAGCCGCGCCACGAATCACGCGGGCCGCCAACTCAACGGCGACTGGTCGCACCGACACCGAGCCGCGTGGCTTCAGCCCGCGCGAAGTTTCCGACTCCGTCCTCGCTATGAATCTGCACGGTGACAGGGATCAAATAGATCCGGCACACGTCACTCCTTCGCCTCTGTATCTTCCCGCTTCAGAAACGCGATCAGCTTCTCCTCGGTAAGCTGCGGGTTCGTCGCAAACGGTCGATAAAGCGGATCACCCAGCAGCGTGAACTGCCACGAATTGTAGGGCTTGGCGAAGTAGTAGCACTCGACCAGTGAATACCGACCCGTCAGGAGTGTGCCAAAAAAGAGCGTCGGCTTGGGAAACGTGTGCAGATAGGGCTCCTCGACGGGTCCGAACGTCGCGGCCGCGCCGTCGCGGAGAAGCCCGGGGCACCAGTACGTCTTGTCGGCGTTGTGCAGGCTCTTGGCCTCGAAGCTGGCGATATGCACCGCCACGGCCCCGCGATTGAACGTGAAGGCGGGGACGTACTTGGCCACGCTGTACCAGCCCGCGTACAGAGCGGTGTTCGGGCAGGTTCCGACGGCGAACACGTCCGACTTGTTGTCGAGGATGGCGCGGAGGTCGGGCAGATCCTGGGCCAGATAGTACAGATCAAGCAGGTCGCGATCGTAGTCGCCGTAGGCGTCGTTCGATCGGATCGCGCGCGTGTCGATATAGAACTCGCCCTTAAGCCCGGCCGCTTCAACGGCAACCGCGTCACGGATCATCCGCTCGGCCACCGCGGGCGTGGGGCCGTCGAGCCGCGCGACCATGATCACCGGCGCCGGCTCCGGCGGCAGGCCCGCGCCGCCGATGCGGAGCGGGTTGTCCTTCCAGCGGTAAAGGTTGTGCGCCCCCCCCGAACCAGAGAAAGCTCGCTGTCGAAGGAAGCGTGCGTCTGGTCGGTCTCAAACCGGTAGACGTCTTCGCCGAGCATCACGGCCGTGTTCAGCAGGCCGAACCACTCCAGCGACGCCTGCATCGCCTGCTGATAATCGTCGATCGCTTCAATCCGACCGCGGGCCGATTCGATGTCGAGGCGCACCTGCATCGCCTGCCGAGCCAGCGCTTCGGCTTCCGCCCGACCGCTGGCCGGATCGGACGCGTTCGCCAGAATCAGCGGCACCATCGCGGTGCGGCCCTCGCAGCGGAGGACGTAGTCGAGCAGTGATCGGTTGGCGATCTCGCGGTCATCGCCGTCGAGCTTCTCTACCTGTCCGGCCCGCGCGGTTCGCGCCGCCAGATAGCGCCGGGCCACCTCCTCCAGCGAAGCGTCAGCCAGAGGCGAGCCGTGAAGGCCCGCTTGCGTCTCCAGAGTCGACACGGCGTCGCGAAGACGCTGCAGCGCCTGCTTGAGAAGATCCTCAACCCGAACACGGAGCGCAGCGTCGTTGTCTCCCGCCTTTCGCGGACCGACCTTGAGCGGCACGTCGTAGAACACGGCGATGCAGCGGATCCGCTCACCCCACGGCGCTTCCTGCAACACTTTGCGAACCGCGGCCGCGGCGTCGTCATACACGTCCCGGCTGATCCACTCCGCCGTCGGCAGATCCAGTTCCAGCCGCTGCTGAGCCGGAACCTGCCGGAGTTCGGCGTAGGTGTCCGCCAGCTTGCGCGACGCTTCCGAGTTCTTGTTGCACAGCAGCATCAGTTCGTCGGCGGCCAGGGGAGGCGCACCCGCGACCGGCACGCCGATCGACAGAACGAGCAGAAAGGCCGCCGCCATCGGCAGCGCGGACCGCAAACGGCGACTGCACGCGGAACGCGACACCCGCGCGACAGGCAGTTCTCGGCGTGAAAGGTTTACCATGATGCGGCCGCTCCTCAGAACAGGCGTCGAGATTCGAGCAGCACGCACACCGGACCGTCGTTGATGCTCTCGATCATCATGTCCGCGCCGAAAACGCCCCTGGCGGGCGATATACCGAGGTTCGCCAGGGCGGCGCAGTAGGCGTCGTACAGAGTGATGGCTACGTCACCCCGCGCGGCCGGGTCGAACGATGGACGCCGCCCGCGACGCGCATCCGCCATGACGGTAAAAGCGCTGACCGCCAGGATTTCGCCGCCGACGTCCACGACACTGCGATTCATCCGCCCGTCGCCGTCGGCAAAGACCCGCAGACCGGCCGTCTTGTCCGCAAGGTACACCGCATCGGCCGGCGCGTCATCCGCGGCCACCCCGACGTAGACCAGGAGGCCGCGCCCAACCGCAGCGCGGACCTCGCCCGCAACAGTCACGGACGCCGAAGCTACACGCTGTACGACGGCTCGCATGGACGGTCACTTCGCCATAAACGGCTGCGCCCGGATGACGACGAACGCCATCAGCGAAATCAGCGCCAGCCCGGCCAGCGCCTGAAACGTCGTGCGGCCGACGCGCCGACCGCACCACAGCGCGACCCAGAGAAGCAGCAGGTCGCCCGCCAGACCCGCCGTGAAGCGACCGAACGTATCGTCCTGCGCTGCAATGGTCGGCAGCTTCGGCCACACCGCCATCATGACCGACACCAGCAGCGCCAGCGCCGCGATCATGAACGACACGCGCTCCGCGTACGGGATCATCCGGCCCGCCGTTGTCCAGGCGCGGCCGTCCTCAAGCTGTTGCTTCCACACGCCCGCCAGCCACGTCCACAGCCACGCCGCCATCGCCAGCCCGACCAGCACCGCGTTGAAGATGCCCGGATAACGATCTGCCCACAACGCCGCGCGATTCGGCGCCACCGCCACCGCCGCAGACGCCAACGCGAGGCTGACCAGCACCATCCCGATGTCCGACAGGTTGCGGTTCCAGCGTCGCGCCGAGAGGTACAGAAGCGAACACCCACTGACCAGAGTGATCACGAACATCGCCGCGTTCGTCCAGCGGAACCCCATCGGGCTGTCGAACGCCGGAACCAGAATGTGGTAACACGAGATCATCACCACCAGGATGGCCACCGCGCCAAGACTGGCGGGCAGACCCGGCGCCACGGCGTCGGGCGCCGGGCCGGATTCCGGCGATAACGCGGCTCGCCAGCGCCCATAATGGTGAATGCGCCCATCGAGGACCGTAAACAGCGCCGTCGCCAGCGCGCATGACGCGGCGACCAGCAGCAACAGCGGATCGGCCCGACGCAGCAGCACTTCGCTCGCACCCGCCGGCAGCGCAAGCCCCGTCCATGCGCCCGCCAGCACCGCCAGCCAGAAAAACACCGTCACAAACAGGCGCTGTCGCGTGCGCCAGGCAGAAAGGCCCGCGGCCGCAGCGAGCATGCCCAGCGGGCCGAGCATGGCCAGCCGAAAGCCGTACTGAGCGTGGTCCGGCATAAACCCGCCGCCGAACAGCGCGATCAGGTGATAAATGAGCCGCATCGCCAGGATCGTAATCAGTACGATCCCCCCCCCGAGGCCGGTGGCCAGCGAGGCCACGCTCGCGACATCGAGCGCGTCGCGCCACCCATCGCCGGCGACGCGGGCGTCGCGCGATGTCATCTTCAGCAGGCAGGACAGCGCAGCCCACACGACGCTCAGACCGCCGCAGATCCAACCCGCCGCTTCCAGGGCGCCGCCGTGAGCGCGATGAAACTGGACCGCCACCGCGGCCACCGTAATGCTCAGAAACGCGGCGATGACCGCCCACGTCAGTCCGCCCGGCGCCAATCGCACCCAGAGCACGCCGGCCGCCACGGCGCCCGTCGCCAGCAATCCCGATCGGAGGGCGTCTTCCATGCTCCGCCTCCCGCCTGCGTCAAGATACCGGTTTGGCCGAGGCCATCATTGAGCGACCTTCGGCCGAGTCGGGAATCGCGTCGGATTCTTGTCCCCCTTGTAGGCCGAGAGGATCTCCTGCTTGTGATCGATGCAGGCCCGCAGGTGCTTCGCGGCCGCGGGCAGCACGACCTCAGGCCCTGGCAGCGACGATATCCACGCCTTGGGCCACTCGAAAACGAGGTAGCCGTCATAAATGAGCCCGCGGAGCAGTTCCACCTGCCGGTCGATCTGTGCATCACCCTCGCCCGGCAGGGTGTATTCCTGCAAGACGCCGTCGGCGTCGAACCGGGCGTCCGCGACGTGGACCATGCCGATCTTGCGCCCGAGCCGCGGAATCGACGTGGTACACCGCTCGCGGACGGCCAGGGCGTTGCACTGATTCCAACAGCACTTGACGGCCGGGTGCCCCACCGCGTCCGCGATGTACCACAGGTCGGCGCTGCCGGGGAAGTCGCCGCCGTTTTCGATCAGCAGCGTCACGTCGGCCCGCAGCGCGGCCGGGGCCAGTTCCGCGAGGCCCTCCACGATGCGGGCGAGCGTCATCTGTCGCGTTTCCAGCTTGCCCGTCTCGCCCGCGTAGACCTTGACGAAGCGGCAGCCTAATTCCGACGCCAGGTCGATGAACTCCATCACCGTCGCTTTGGCCGCCGTCCGATCCCGAGACCTGCGGGCCTCAAGGGTGCAGGAAGTGGAGAGGCAGATGATCGATAAGCCTCTGTCCGACATCGATTTACGCACGGATTGCGGATCGCCGGCCAGCGCCGGGATCAGCGGCAGGTTGAAGTCGCCGCGCAGCCCGCGGATCTCGATGCCGTCAAACCCCATCGCCGCCGCCTGTTCGACGACGTCGTTCCACTCCCAACCCGGACAGACCAGGGTGCTGAAACCGATCTTCATGGATGTTCGCTCTACCGGTGAAACTCGCCAGTTCGACAATCCGCGTATTCTGTCGGTCTGCCGCACGCGGTCAACAAGCCCTCGGACGGCATCGCCCTGGATCACATCGGGCGTTGCGCAGGCCGCGACCGGGCGCAACGAAAACGGCGGTCGGGAGAATGCCTCCCGACCGCCGCGAATGAGCGTCACTGACTCACCGTCGTTCGTCGCCTACCGGCACTCGACGACCTCCGCGACTTCGCATCCAGCCAGTTCGACCAGGTGGCGTCCGGGACCGACCGGGCAGACCTTGAACTTGGCCTTACCCTTGCGATTGGTCTGCTGATCCTGCCGCGGCTGGCCGTCCACCAGGAGCGTGACCGGCGAATCCGGGGCGCCGTTCTTCAGCTTCGCGACCAGCAACTCACCACAGCCTTTGGTCTTGCACTTCGTGGTGAGCGTCTCCAGGCCGGTGCAGTTGTTCTGCGGTTCGCACTGCACGAACTCGCAGATAATGCCCGAACCCTGGAAGGAGCCGCCGAAGTCGGCACAGGCGATGTCGGGAACCTGGATGCACTCACCCTGGGGCAGGCAGCAGGCGCCGGGGAGGAACTCGGTGTCGCGGTACTCGATCAGCATCTGCGAGTCCGGCCGCAGCACTTCGACGTGCAACTCGATCTCCGGCGTGCCGAGGACGTTGCCAGCCAGCAGCAGGGCGTTCGGAGCGGCCGGGACCATGTGGACCAGAGGATCGCCTTCGAGATCCACCATTCCCTGCAGGGAGAGGGCGACGATCTGGACAGCCACGTCCGGAGGCGAACCGCGACGGAGCTGAACAACCCGCTCCTGCCCGTCGATGGCGATCAGAAGCTGTCCATCGCCCGCGGCCGGGCCGCCGTGGAAGGACAGTTCGCCCGTCCCGTTGTCCTTGTTCTCGTTGCCTTCGCGCTTTCCGTCGATCGTCCACCACCACTTTTTGATCTCGATCGCGTTCGAGGTCGTCTCGAACTTCAGCGTCGCCGAGTCGCCGTCGGCCACCGTCCCGTCCTTCAGGTCGATCCTCGACGTGCCATCCCCTTGCAGGCTGCCGAACGGATCGTACTCGGTCACTTCACTGGCCTGCTTCAACTCGATGTGCAGGTCGTTGACATCTTTGCCCGTGTTGTTGACGAACTTCACCTTTCTTTTGGCCCCGGCCTCGGCAAACGAGCCGCCGCACAGAACCACCGCCACGATCACCAGCGTCATCATCTTCTTCGCGAACATTGCTTTTCTCCTGCGAAAAGGTCCAGACTGCTCGAAGACCCCATTGGCCTTCACTGGGATTCCGTCCGGAGGGTGGGGGTTCTTACAGGCCGGTGAAGAAAATCCGCAACTACTGCTGGGGCAGTGGGTTAGCTGCGGACAGAGCGGAAGGAAACGCAAAGGCGCGAAGGGGCAAAGGTGCAAAGAAGAAAGAAGAGGAACGGGATTGGGAGGGGGAGTGCGCGACCCGGCGGGTGGCTCGCCCTCCGCCTCAGCGCCTTCTCACCTTCACGCCGTCGCGCCTCCGCACCGTCTCACCTTCGCACGCTCGCACTTTTGCACCCGCGCGCCCTCGCACCTTCGCACCTTCTCACCTTCGCACCTTCGCACCTTCGCACCTTCGCACCTTCGCACCTTCGCACCTCTGGGCCTTCGCTCCTTTGCTCCTTTGCGCCTTTGCGTTACCTTCCCGCGTCGCGCGAGCCGTCTACGGCACACCGATACGGGCGGGCGCGGCGGGGATTCCGCAGATGGACGAGCCGTGGCATGGGCGGTTCTATTTCCGCTGTGAGCCGTGCCGGCTGGTGTCGGAGATCGCGGGCAACGCTCAGGGGCGGCCGCGGCCGGAAGGAAACGCAAAGGCGGAAAGGAGCAAAGTCACAGAGAAGAAAGAGTGAGGCGGTGCCCGGCGGAGCCGTTCAAGATTCGAAGATTCCGACGCTGTTCGTAATCCTCCGAACCCTCCGGCATCCGCTGATTCTGTCTTTGCTGCCGCTGCGTCCGTGGCCCCTGCCTCCGCAAGTCTTCCCTCTGCCGCATTCTTCCTTTGCGCCTTTGCACCTTCGCGCCTTTGCGTTGACTTCTTCCCGCCCGCGCTCGGGAGCTGCCGCGGCCGGAAGGAAACGCAAAGGTGCAAAGGAGCAAAGTCGCAGAGAAGAAAGAGTGATGGGGTGCCCGGCGGAGCCGTTCACAATCGCGTACTTCAACGCCATTCGGGTTCCTCGCCGCCCTCCGGCATTCGCTGCCTCTGCTTCCGCGACTTTATTCTTCGCCGCTTCGACCTCAGCAGGTTCCACTCCTGCTGCCTTCTTCCTTTGCGCCTTTGCACCTTCGCGCCTTTGCGTTGATTTCTGCCCCGCGTCGCTACTGATACTCCGCCCGCTCCGCCCACACCTCTTCGAGCAGCGCCATCTCGTACTTCAGCCCGTCGATCCGCTCCTGCAAGTCCTCCAGCGCTTCCGGGTCGCGGAAGACTTCCGGGCGGGTGAACTGGTCGTTGAGTTCGGACAGCCGCTGCTCGCGCTCCATGAGCATGACTTCGATCTGGTCGATCGAGTGGGCGTCGTACTGGGCCTTCTCGCGAGCGCGTTGCGGATCGACGTTCGCCACGGCCGTCTCCGCGCCGGCCCCCGCTGCCCCCGCAGCCGTTGCGGCCGCTTCGGTGCGAGACTTGCCGACGGGCGATTTTGCCGGCTTGGCGGAGCGGTTGTTACCGCCGGAGGCCGGGTTGCCCCCCCCGGCCGCGCGCACCGGCGCGCCGGTCGAGGCCGTTCGGCCCGCTGATCTGGCTCCGCCCGCTGATCCGGCCGCGGCCGCGGTTGCGGACCGGCTGGCCGCCGCCGCCTTTGCCGCAGCCTCCTTGCGCTCGAGTTCCGCCTGATATTCCGAGTAATTGCCGGTGAACGCCGTACACCCTTCAGGCCGCATGATGAGCAGGCGGTTGATGATGCGGTCGAGGAAGTAGCGGTCGTGGCTGACGGCGATCAGCGTGCCGGGGAAGGCGGCCAGGGCTTCCTCCAGCGATTCGCGCGAGGCGATGTCGAGGTGGTTGGTCGGCTCGTCGAGCACCAGCACGTCGGGCGAACTGAAGATGAGCTTGATCAGCCGCACGCGCGACTGCTCCCCGCCGGACAGCGACGCCAGCGGTTTGAACACCGCGTCGCCACGGAAGCCGAACGCCCCCAGCAGCGTTCGCCCCTGCTCGGCCGACCAGGCCGGGCGCGATTCGATGATGGCATCCAGCACGGAGCCGGCGCCCACGTGCGCCCGCACCTCCTGGGCGTAGTAGCCAACGCCCAGCTTGCCATCGAGCCGGACCGTCCCGCTGTCCTGCTCGACGGCCCCCATCAGGATTTTCAGCAGCGTCGTCTTACCGGTGCCGTTCGGGCCGGTGATGCCCAGCCGCTGGCCGGCGTCCACCTGGAGCTTCAGATCGCGGAACAGTTGTTTGTCACCGTACGCCTTGGACAGGTCATCGGCCCGCAGCACGGTCGTCCCGCCGGCGGCCGCTTGCGACGGTTTGAACTCGATCTTCAGCGACCGCCGACGGGCCGGCTTTTCCAGCACGAACTCGCCGTCGGCCATGCGGCGCTCCAGCCGCGTGCGCCGGCCCTGCGCTTCCTTGGTGCGCTGGCCGGCCATGTGCTTGGCGATGAACGCCTGCTCTTTCTCGATGAACTCGCGGTCCTTTTCATACTGGCGTTCGAGCGTGAGGTTCCGCCGCTCCTTTGAAGCAACGAAGTTCGAGTAATTGCCGGGATAGTCGTACGCCCGGCCGCCCTCGATTTCGACGATCCGGTCGGCCATCCGGTCGAGCAGGTAGCGGTCGTGCGAGATGATCAGCGCTCCGCCGTGATGCCCCGCCAGGAACTTCTCCAGCCAGCGCACCGCGTCCAGATCGAGGTGGTTCGTCGGTTCATCGAGCAGCAGGAACGTCGACTCGGTCAGCAGCAGCTTGGCCAGCGCCGCCCGGCACTTCTGCCCGCCGGACAGCGCCGACATGGGCAGCTTGTAGTCCGCCTCGGTGAACCCCAGCCCGCCCATGATCTCGCCGAGGCGGGCTTCGAACGTGAATCCACCGCCGATGCGAAACTGCTGGTCCAGCCGGTCATACTGGGCCATGAGTCTCGCCAGTTCGGCGTCGTCGCGGCAGGCGGCCATGCGCTCGGACACGTCGTGCATGCGGTGTTCGAGGTCGATGATGTCGGCGAAGACCGAGCCGACCTCGTCGTGGAGCGTGTTTCCCTCGCCGATGACCGGCTCCTGCGGCAGGTATCCGACGGACAGCCCCCTGCTCAGCGTAATGGTGCCCAGGTCCGGCTTCTCGACCCCCGCGATCATCTTCATGAGCGTCGTCTTGCCGCACCCGTTCGGGCCGACGAGGCCGATGTGCTGCCCGGTCGCCAGCTCCAGCGACAGGTTCTGCAAGACGATCTGCGTGCCGAACTGGCGCGCGACGTTCTGGATGCTGATCTGACCCATGGGCTCATTCTAGCCGGGGACGGCGTGCTGTCTTGCCGGCGGGCTTGTGCGGGCCGAGGGAGTGAGGGAGTGAGGGACGAGGGAGGAGGCAGCGGCGGCGCAGTCGGCGTGCCCGCCAGGCAGCAGTCTGCGTTGCCCCTCGGGGCCCCGGCTTTTCGGCGCTTGAGAGCCGGGGCTCTGAGGCGGACGCACCCGTCGCGACCGGTCCGCGGCTACACCCGAGCCGCATCCGGCGCCCATCCCCCCGATTGATCGGCTCCTGGTGCGGTCTATACTTGGGGTAGGGTCGTTCGTGCGGCCGGTCGTGGGCCGGTCGGGCGCTATCTATACAGCCATGGGCGGGCGGAGCGACCCCCGCGGCGCCCGTGAGATACATCCATGAAGCAGAATTTCGACTCTCCCCCGCAGAATCCGCTGGATTCGCTCAGCAACCCGGACACGCTCATGCTGACCGCGTTGCGGATTTTCTTTGTCCTGGCACTCGCCGCCGTCGGCTGGAAGCTGGTCGCCTTCGACCCGGACACGGGCGGCTTCTGGGGCCGCCTGAGCGAACGCAAAGAACTGGTCATGCTGGCGTTCCTGGGGCTGGCGATGATCGTCATCGCCCTGGACGCCTTCATCCCGCGGAAATCGCTGACCATCCTCTCGGGCCTGTTTTTCGGACTCATGGTGGGGATGATCGTGGCCTACGGGCTGTCGCTGGTGGTCGACCTGATCGTCGGCGGCCCGGAAAACGTGGACGCCCGAATCCTGGCGCCGGTCAAACTGGCGATCGGGGTCATCTGCTGCTACCTGGCGGTCAGTTTCATCCTTCAGACGAAAGATGACGTCCGATTCGTCATTCCCTACGTCGAGTTCGCCAAGCAGACGAAAGGTCGCCGGCCGCTGATTCTCGATACCTCCGTCATTATCGACGGCCGAATCGCCGACATCGCCGACACCAGCATCATCGACGCCGAGATGATCATCCCGCGGTTCGTGCTGCTGGAGATCCAGGCGGTGGCCGACAGCTCCGACAAGCTCAAGCGCAATCGCGGCCGGCGGGGGCTGGACATCCTCAACAAGCTCCAGGTCAACGACAAGGTCGACATCCGCATCATGGACGTGCAGGTGGCCGGCGGTGGGCGGAGCGTGGATGAGATGCTGGTGGACGTGGCCACGGAACTCGGCGGGCACGTCGTCACCAACGACTACAACCTCAACAAGATTGCCCAGCTTCGCGGCGTAACCGTTATCAACGTCAACGATCTGGCCAACGCCCTGCGTCCGGTCGTGTTGCCGGGCGAGTCGCTGACGGTTAAGGTGATCAAGCCGGGTGAGGAGATGGGTCAAGGCGTTGGATACCTGGAAGACGGCACGATGGTGGTGGCCGAGGGCGGTCGCGACCACATCGGCGAGACGGTCGAGCTGACCGTCACCAGCGTGCTCCAGACGTCCGCGGGACGGATGATCTTCGGCCGCTCCAGTGCCGACGCAGGAGACCGCCGTCGCCATCGCCCGGCACGGACCACCAGTTGAGAAGAAGGGAGCAGAGAGTGCGGGAGTAAGGGAGTCAGGGAAGAGCAACCGGCGACGATTCCGCTGCCGCGGCAGGCCGTGCTCATGGGATCGCTTCATACGCCGGTTTGCCGAGCCGAACGACGCTTCCCTCGCTCCCGTATTCCTCCACCCGCTGACTCCCGCGATCGCGCAGCGATCGCCCAGGAGGCGTCATGGCGAAGTTTGCGGTCATCATTCCGGCTGCGGGAGATTCGCAGCGGTTCGGAGGCTCGGAAAAGAAACCGTTCGTCCGTCTGGACGGGCGGCCGGTCTTTCTGCACACGGTCGAGCGGTTCATCAACCGCGACGATATCTGCCAGACGATTCTCGTGGTCGGCCGCTCCGACATGGACGAGGTCAAGACCAAGTATGGGCCGAACCTCGCCTTCATGGGCGTCACGGTCGCCGAAGGCGGCCGGCGCCGCTGCGATTCGGTCGCCAGTGCAATTCAGCGCTTGAGCGATGACGCCGAGTTCGTGGCGGTCCACGACGCCGCCCGGCCCTGCGTGACGGATGCGATGATCGACGCCGTTTTCGCCGAGGCGACCAAGTCCGGCGCGGCCATCCTCGCCTCGCCGGTGACCGCCACGCTCAAGCGGGTCGCTGCGTCCGGGACGGTCGATGCCACCGTTCCGCGTGACGGCCTCTTTGAAGCGCAGACGCCGCAGGTCTTTCGTCGCGACATCATCGTCGCCGCGTACGAGGCGCTGCCCGCCGACGGCGATGACGTGACCGACGATGCGGAACTCGTGCAGCGGTGCGGCGTCGCGGTGTCCGTCGTCGAGTCCGACCTCACCAACCTCAAGATCACGCGCAAGGCGGACGTGGCGCTGGCGGGCGCCATCATGAAGGCCCGGCCGGCGAAAGCGGTATCGAAGCTGGGGGCGTTCGAGGAGGCGCAGTGGTAGGCGGCGGCAGGTCGGCTTCCGTCAGATCACCGGACGTGCCCCGCGGCCGGTTCGAGTCAACGCGCTCATGGACCTGATCGCAGCCGCACCGTTTACACCCTTTCTCGGCGCGATCATGATCGCGTGGATTCTCTCCGTCTGCGTGCATGAGTTCTCCCATGCGCTGGTGGCCTACTGGGGCGGCGACAAGTCCGTCCGCGATCGCGGCTACCTGAGTTTCAATCCGCTGGCGTACGTGGACCCGGTGACGTCGATTCTGTTGCCGATCGTATTCCTGGCGATGGGCGGCGTACCGCTTCCCGGCGGGGCGGTGCTGATTGACGACTCCCGGCTGCGCAGCCGGGCGTGGTCGTCGATGGTGTCGCTGGCCGGTCCGCTGTCGAACTTCATCCTGTTTCTGATCATCGTGGCGATCATCCATCCGTCCGTGGGCCTGGTGGACTCGTACGGCGATGACATGCCGACCTGGGCGCGGCTGCTGGGCGTCATGGCGGTGCTGGAACTGTTTGCCGTGTTTTTCAACCTCATTCCGATCCCGCCGCTGGACGGGTTCGGCATCATCCGACCCTACCTGGACTATGAGACGCAGCTTAAGGCCAGACAGGCCGGCATGTTCGGCCTGCTCTTCCTGTTCTTCGTCATGTTCCAGATGGACGGCGTGATGAAGGGCTTCATGGACATCATCAACCACGTGCTGACGGCGTTCGGGCTGCCGTGGGAGCTGACGTGGGAACAGTACAACCTCGCGTTCTTCGGAGGGTCGGAGTGAGGTCGCTGCGCCGACGCTCAGCCACCCATCGCCCGGATGCGATCGCGGATGGACTTGAGTCGCGAGACGCGCAGCCCGAAGTTCTCGCCGACTTTGACCGCCTGCCCGGTGCCGACGGCGGTCGTTGAGACGACCAGCTCCAGCTCTCGATCGGCCGGCACGTCGAACTCGATGATGGAACCTACGCTGAGGGCGGTAATGGCGCGGATCGGCATTTCGCGCTCGGCGAGCTTGACGCTGATAGGCACGCTCAGCGCCAGGATGCGGTGGATGTCGTCGCCATAGACGGAATCGAGCAGGGCCACCTGGGTGTCCGCCGCGCCGTCGTCGGGTGCGGCGTTGGCGCCCATCAGGGCGTCGATTTCGTCCTGCGACAGTTGCATGTCGGACTGCTCTCCACCCCGCGCGCGCACCTGCTGCGCCGCCCGTCGGGCGTGACGGTCATATCGGCGATCGGAATCCAGCGACTTGAACGCCGCTACTCCGCGTCCATCTTCTCCACCCGGTAGCGCAGGGCGTCGCGCGTCATGCCCAGCAACTTGGCCGCCTTGGTCTGGTTGTTGTCGGAGCGGTCCAGGGCCTGGCGGATGAGGTAGTTCTCAAACCGCTGCAGGTCGATCCCGCCGCGGGGAAGGTCGTACTCGAAGTCTTCCGCGCTGCGATCGCGGATCGGGGCCAGGGCGAGATCGGCCGCCTCGACGCGGTCTCCACGACACAGAAGCACGGCCCGCTCGATGACGTTGCGCAGCTCGCGGACGTTGCCGGGCCACGGATACGTCCGGAGCTTGTCCACCACCGCGTCGTCGATCGCGGCGATGTTCTTGCGGAAATCGCGGGCAAACCGCGTCACGAAGTGCTGCGCCAGCAGCCGGATGTCGTCGCCGCGGTCCTGAAGCGGCGGCAAGGTGACCGGGATGACGTTGAGACGGAACATCAGGTCGGAACGGAATTTCCCCTCCTCGATGGCGTCCTCCAGGTTTCGATTGGTCGCGGCGATCACGCGGACGTCGACGGCCATCTCGCGCGTGCCGCCGACCCGGCGGAAAACGCGTTCCTCCAGAAAACGCAACAGCTTGGCTTGCAGGCCCAACGGCATGTCGCCCACCTCGTCGAGGAAGATCGTGCCCCCGTCGGCGAGTTCGAAGAGTCCCTTCTTCGTTGCCCGTGCGTCCGTGAAGGCGCCCTTCTCGTGGCCGAAAAGCTCGCTTTCCAGCAGCGTCTCCGAAATGGCGGTGCAGGTGATATTCATGAACGGCCGCGCCGCTCGCTCGGAATTGAAGTGGATCACACGGGCGACCAGATCCTTGCCCGTGCCCGTCTCGCCGCGCAGGAAAACCGTTGAGGCGGAACTGTGGGCGATGCGTTTGATCGTGTCGAACAACTCGCGCATCGGGGGCGACTGTCCGATGATCTGGTCGATTCCGAACTCCTTGTGCACCTGCTTGCGCAGCTCCCGGATCTCCCGGCGGAGCTTGGTGGTCTCCAGCGCCTGGTCCACCACCTTGAGCACGTGGTTCATGTCGAAGGGCTTGGGGACGTAGTCGAACGCCCCCAGCTTGATCGCGCCCACCGCCTTCTCGACGCTCGTGTAGGCGGTCATCATGATCACCACGGCGTCCTCGTCGCGATCGCGAACGACCTTGAGGATGTCGAAACCCGTCTTATCCGGCAGTTTGTAGTCGAGCATGATCAGGTCGAAGACGTCGCCCTCAATCGCCCGGACGGCCTCCTCGCCGGTCCCCGCCTCGACCACGTCGTAGTCGCGCGATTCGAACTTCTGACGCAGCGACCAGCGGATGAGTTGCTCGTCCTCGACGATCAGTACGCGTATGGCCATAAGGCGGCTACTCCGATTCGCCCGCGTCGGCGGGCAGGCAGACCTGGACGATGGTGCCCTGTCCGACGCGGCTGCTCAGCGCGATGGTTCCATGATGGGCATCCACGATCCGCCGGCAGATCGACAATCCCAGCCCGGTCCCCTTCGCCTTCGTCGTGAAGAATGGGTCGAACGCGCTGGCGGCGACCTCCGGGGTCATGCCGTGGCCCGTGTCCTCGATGCTCAGGTGGACCCGCTGGCCGTTCGCGTGGCAGCGGATACTGATCTCGCCGCCATCCGTGCAGGCGTCGGCGGCGTTGAGCACGAGGTTCATGAGCATCTGCTCGATCTGGTCCTCGTCCGCCAGTACGCGGGGCAGCGTCGCGGGCACGTCGGCGTGAAGCGGCACCTTTCGCAGGGCCGGCTCGGACCCGAGCACGCTGAGCACACGCTCCACGGTTTCGCCGATCCTGAAGCTCTGCGCCCGGGTCGGCGACGGCTTCGAGTATTGCAACAGGTCGCGGACGGTGGCGTCGAGGCGGCGGATCTGGCCGATGATCTCGCCGATGATCGGCCGGTGTGGGTGTTTGGCGGACAGGCTGTCGCCGATGATCTGGATGGCGCCGCTGATGCCGGCCAGCGGGTTCTTGATCTCGTGCGCGAGCGTGGTCGCCAGCCGGCCGATCTCTGCAAGATGCTCCGTGTGGAGATGGCGGGCGTGGATCGCCTCTCGTTCGAGGGCGCGTACCTGATTGGCGAAGCTCTCGCGGTAGCTCTCCAGCATCAGCGACAGGTCGAGCATCAGCAGCTTGTGCAGCGACGTGAGACGTATCGCCCGGTCGGGGAGTTCGGCCCGCTCGGCGACCGTGACGATCGCTCGCCACAACAGGTCCATCCCGCACGACATGTAGTGCGGGGGAAGGCCGACCCGCTCGTGAACGGTCCCGATGACGAGATGATGGTCCGCGTAGGCGTCGTCGTAGGGGCCGGTCAGTAGCTCGTCCAGCCAGCCGCACAGCGACCGTTGCTGACGGGCAATCTGTGTTGGCCCGCCGGTGAAGACGGCGCGAGCCGCCGGGTCGCGAAACAGGTCGTCGTAGAACCGCCGGGCGACCTCGGGAACCAGCCCCCGCAGGTCCGATCCCAGACTCTGGACTGCCCGCGCGTCTTCGTCTGTGAAGCCGAGCGTCCGCTTCAGCCTTCGAATCAAGGACGGCGCCGCCATGGCCCGCGATTATAGGGTGGTACTCCCGCGCGAAAAGCCGCCCAGGGGCGGGTGCCCACCCGCCGGCGGCCTGGCCGCACTCGGACGGCGTTGTGCGGATGCGTCAGGCGGGCCGGTCCCATCTGGCATGGAACGTGCTCCATCGGCAATCGTACTCCGGGCCGTGCGACCTGGGCTCGCGGAGCCACGGGTCTGACCGGCTTTGCGGCCCGGTGCTGACGAATGGCTGTATCACCGCGACAAATCCTCCTGGTCGATCCGGACAAGCTCCTGCGATGGTCCGTGCAGACGTACTTCGGGCGATGGTTTGACGTCGTGACCGTCGGTACGATTGCGGATGCAACGCGAGCGCTGGACGCCACGTCGCCCGAGACGCTCATCGCATCGGAAGATCTCGACGCGGGTGAGCTTGCCGCCCTCGAGGTGAAGGCGCGCGGCCGCAACGCCCGGCTTCAGGTCGTTCGGATCGGCACGCGGCTGGCGGACCGGCGGAGCCGCTACTGCAACCCACGGTATCTGGAGAAGCCGCACATCCTGCCGCAACTCGCAGACGTGCTTGGCGTGAACACGCACGAGCGAGGCTCAGGCAAGCGAGGCCCTGCCATGTTCATCGACGACTACATGACGACGAATCCCATCACGATCCACGTCGATGCCCCGCTCGACCAGGCACGCACGCTGCTGACGAGGCACGGCTTCCATCACCTGCCCGTCCTCGATGAAGCCGAGCGGCTCGTCGGCATCATCACAGACCGCGATGTCCGCTCAGCGACGGGCGTGCAGACGGCTATGAGTGAGAACCTCGTCGTCGCCGAGGTCATGACTGCCGACCCGCTGACCATTTCTCCGGCCGCGACGCTCGACGAGGCGCTCGCCGTGTTCTGCACGAACCGTTTCGGAGCATTGCCCGTCGTCCAGCACAAGCGGCTCGTCGGCATCGTCACCACGCACGACATGCTTCGTGCCTTCTATGACGTGCTGGGTCTGGACCAGCCCGGCTGTCGTGTTGAGGTGGCCTTGCCCGACATCCGCACGGACCTCGCTCACACGTTCGATGCGCTCAAGTCCGCACCCGGCGACCTCATCAGTGCGATCGTATCGCGCATGAGGCGTGACGGCGGGGAGCCGGCGCTGTACCTGCGTGTGGCCGGTGAGGATCCGCGAGCGGTCGAGCGACACTTGCGGGACCGAGCCTTGATCGTGCTGGAGCCCGAGCGGAAGTCGTAAGGAGTCTGCGTCGGCACGGGGTGGAATGGTCTCGTCTTCAAGGCCCTGGTGGCCGCCGCCCTTTCGTGCATGCTGCCGCTCGGGGAGGTAGAATCGGGGGTCGACGGACGACCCATGCACGACCGCGGACACCTCGCCACAGAACATCGCAATGCCGCATCCGAGCGGCTCGACCATCTGTCGATCGCAGCGGCCTTCGACGTCATCAACGCCGAGGACGCGACCGTCGCCGCCGCCGTAGCACGTGCCCGACCGGACATCTGCCGTGCGATCGAGCATGTCGCGGCCGCACTGGAGCGGGGCGGCCGGCTGATCTACCTCGGCGCCGGCACCAGCGGTCGGCTGGGCGTACTGGACGCATCCGAGTGCCCGCCGACGTTCTGCAGTGATCCGGCTCAGGTCGTCGGCGTAATCGCGGGCGGCGACGACGCGCTGAAACGCAGCATCGAAGGGGCGGAGGATCGCGCCGAAGCGGGCGCGGAGGCCGTCACAGGGCTGGCCGTCGGCGCCGCGGACGTCGTCTTCGGGATCACCACCGGCGGCACAACCCCCTACGTCCACGGGGCGATCGCGGAGGCCCGGCGGCGGGGCGCGAAGACGGTCTTCCTGGCCTGCGTGCCGTACGCGGCGGCCGCGGACGAGGCGGACGTGTCGATCCGGGTGGTCACCGGCCCCGAGGTACTGACCGGCAGCACCCGTATGAAGGCCGGCACGGCCACGAAGATGGTATTGAACATGGTGACGACGATCGCCATGACCCGCCTGGGTAAGGTGTACGGCAACCTGATGGTCGATGTGAACACGCGGGCGAACGCCAAGCTCGTCGACCGTGGGATCCGGATGATCCACGCCGTGACGGGGCTGGCGCGCGACGCGGCGGCAGAATTGCTTTGCCGAGCCGAGGGTCGGGTCAAAACCGCACTGGTGATGCACGCCCGCCGGGTGAACCGCCTTGACGCGGAGCGGCTGCTGAACGACGCTGGCGGTCACCTGCATCGTATTCTGCGGGAAAAAGCCGCAGATGAACGCCGATGAACGCGGATAAAGAGAAGAAAGAGAGTCGGCTTGACCCGTGATCCGGTGTGGCACCGGTTTTCAACCGGTGATTCCGGTGTGGCACCGGTTTCCAACCGGTGGGCTCGGCGGGATGCGGGGTGTGATGGCCTCATCAAGGAAGCGCCGGCTTGATCGAGATGAGCCCGAGCGGGATGAGCAGACGAACGCGACGGTCCGCGGTGTCCGCTCCGCCGGTTAACTGATCCGCTGCCACGGAGGTGGGTATGAAGGTGAAGGGAATCACGCTCTCGCTGACGGGGCTGGCGGCGGCACTGGCGGTGGTCAGTTGCCATTCGGATACGCGGCACGGCGGCG
Organism: uncultured Phycisphaeraceae bacterium; assembly: GCA_964648365.1. Taxonomy (GTDB): domain Bacteria; phylum Planctomycetota; class Phycisphaerae; order UBA1845; family UBA1845; genus SURF-32. The sequence continues at coordinate 14,353 of CAZYLK010000032.1, read as the reverse complement.
TGTCGTACAGTCGCGTCAGGGCGCTGTGGGTGACCCGGTGGGATTACACCACCCCGCGCGACATCGCCGCCATCATGGATCGCTGCCGGCAGAGCGGGTTCAACACAGTCCTGTTCCAGGTGCGGGGCAACGGCACGGTCATGTACCCGTCCCGCTACGAGCCTTGGGCGGAGGAGTTCGACGGCCGCGATCCAGGCTTCGATCCGCTGGCCGTGGCCTGCACGGAAGCGCATCGACGCGGGCTGTCGCTCCACGCCTGGGTCAACGTCATCCCCGGCTGGCGCGGCAAAGGCCCGCCCGCCGATCCGCGCCAGCTCTATAACGCGCACCCCGACTGGTTCTGGCACGACGAATACGGGCGACGACAGCCGTTCGGCTGGTACAACAGTCTGAATCCCTGCCTGCCCGAAGTGCGGCAGTATCTCGTCGCCCTGATGCACGAGATCGTCCGCCGCTACCCGGTGGACGGTCTGCACATGGACTACATCCGCTACCCGAACGACTGGCACGCGATGTACGAGTCGATCGGCCGTGTCCCGGACTACCCGCGCGACCGCCGAACGCTGGCCATGTTCACGCAGCAGACCGGCGCGGCCAGCCCGGAGCTCGATCCCGGCCGGTGGAACGTGTGGCGGGCTGCCCAGGTCACGCGGCTCGTGGCTGAGATCCGACACATGATGCGCGGCACGCGGCCTGGGGCGCAGCTCAGCGCCGCGGTGGGCGCCTTCCCGGACGAAGCCATGCGCAAGCACTATCAGGACAGCGCCCGCTGGGTGAGCGACCGGCTCGTCGACGCCATTTACCCGATGAACTACAGCTCCAACATGCCCACGTTCGAGCGCTGCCTGGACCATTGGCGGAGCCTCGCGCGCGGCGTGGCGGTCGTGCCGGGCATCATGTTCGACAAGCGCGACGCGGGCCTCGTCAACGCGCAGATCAACCGGGCGATGGACATGAACGGCGGATTCGCCGCTTTCGCCTACAACAGTCTCTTCGAGCGCACCGACGAGATGGGCCGGCCCAAGCTGGACGATCAGAGTGCCGACCGGGCGTCGCTGCGGCAGATGGTGCTGCCGCGGATCCGCGATTACGCCGCGGGCGACCGGCGCGGGGTGAGGCTGGCGAGGATGCCGTAGGTCCGGCGCGCGTCGCATCTCCGCAGTCGAATCCTCGCACCCGCGCTATGTACTCGGTGCGTGACAAGACGGGATGGTAGAATCTCTGTGTCCAAGGCGCGACTGGGGTTCGATATTGGGGGGACGTGGGCGCGGGCGGTTCACGTCGGGCCTTTCGGCGCCGTCGTATCATCAACACGCGTGAGGCACGCGATCTCGTCCGGCGAATCAGCGTCCACAAGGGTCGATGCGCTGTTGGACTGGCTCGCTGCCGCCGCCCGCGACGGGCAGCGCGACACAGCCCGCGCCGCGTCGCCGCATCTCGTATCACGTTCCGACGCCGCCGTGCCAGGCGCAACACGCGAGACGCTCAGCCCGGGAAATGCGGAAACAGCGACCGCGGCGCCGGTCGGCGTGGCCGTGGCGGGTCTGGTGTCCCCAGACGGTAAAATCATCGAACGCGCGGTGAATCTGGAGCCCCTGGAAGGCGCGGCGTTCGTCCGGCGTCTTGAAAGCCGGCTGCAACGGCGCGTGCAACTGTTCACCGACGCCCACGCCGCCACGTGGGCGGAATATCTGGCCCTGCCCCCCCCCGGGCCGGCGCACTTCCTACACCTGCGCCTGGGCACCGGCGCATGCCTTGGTGAGGTCATAGACGGGCGGTACGCCAGCCCGCAGCGGTTCGGTCGGTTTCATCCCGATCTTCTGATCGCCGACGCAGGAGACTCGGCGATCCCCTGCCGGTGCGGTCGAACCGGCTGCCTGGAGGCGTATCTGTCGGCCGCACGCGACCGCGACGATCCGGCGGTCCGGCGCGAGGCGTGGCGCGCGGTGCGGATCATTGTCGACAGGCTGTGCGAACACCTCGCTCTCGCCAGATCGGCGAAGGGCGCCATCCTCAGCATCGGCGGAGGGTGGACGAACGATGCCGACCTGATGGCGGTGATCGCGTCGGCCGGCCTCGAACCAGATGCGGCGTTCGCGGCCGCGGCGGGCAACTTGCCGGCAAGGGTCAGCGTCCGACGGTCCAAGACAGGCGACCACGCAGCCGCCATTGGCGCCGCCATGCTGGCGACAGGCGATGAAGACGGCGGCGTTTTGCATTGATTGGCGCGTCCTGACCCGGTAGAATAGACACACCGAAGAGCGGCCCGGAACGCGGTCACCCATTCCGATGGGGTCGGCGCGGCCACCGGGCACGATACTGTCACGCGGCAGGGGGGCTGGATCCGCATGACAGACGCTGGCGTCCCATAAGAGGCGCCGCGATCGGCACTTCCCCGCGCATCTTCTGGATCTGGTCTATACATCGCGGGGACTTTCCCCGGCCGGCTGCCTGTGATTCACAAACCGACGTCGTGCCAGTAGGAACGGTGTCTTGCTTGACGGGAGTAACCGATGAACATGGGAACTCGATACCTGACGAATGGCCTTTTGCTGATCCTGATGGCGACGGGTGTGGCGGGTGACGCGGCGCGGGCTGGCGAGGGTACGACCACGCGGGTCAGCCTGTCGGCCGAGGGCCATCAGGGTGACGGTGGTAGTTTTGCACCCAAGACAACGCCCGACGGGCGGCTCATCGCCTTTGGCAGTGTTGCGACGCAACTCATCCCAGGCGACACAAATGGCCACATGGACGTGTTCCTTTACGACCAATGGTCGCGCCGAATTTCGCGCGTCAGCCTCGCGCCTGGCGGCGAGCAGGCCAACCACCGCAGCGCGGAACCATTCTTCAGCGCCGACGGCCGCTTCCTCGGATTCGAGAGCAAAGCGTCCAATCTCGCTTACGGCGACACGAACAACCGGACGGACGTTTTCGTGCGCGACCTGGCCACAGGATCGATCGACCGCGTCAGCGTCGCATCCGATGGCAAGCAGGGCAACGCTGAGAGCCTCGGATTCGGCGCCTCGTTCAGCGCCGATGGGCGCTACGTGGCGTTCAGCAGCTTTGCCACGAACCTGGTCGCGCACGATCGAAATAATCGGCGGGACACATTCGTCCACGATCGCCAGACCGGGGCGACCGCGCGGGTCAGCGTGAACTCGCGCGGAAGGGATGCCAAGGGCTCGAGTGGCCCCGACGCCAGCCTCAGCGCCGACGGCCGCTATGTGGCGTTCAGCAGCGATGCGTTCAACCTGGTCGACGACGACACAAATGACCTGTCCGACGCATTCATCTACGACCGGAGTAGCGGTGTAACCACGCGCGCCAGTGTCGCATCCAACGGCGCCGAGGCGAACGGCGGTTGCGGCCGGGTCGGCCTCAGTGCCGATGCCCGGTTCGTGGTCTTCGACGACACCGCGTCGAATCTCGTGCCGTCGGACACCAATCGTGCGCGCGACGTGTTTGTGCATGATCGGGAGACGGGACACACCGCTCGAGTGAGCTTGACTTCAGCCGGAGGACAGAGCGACGGGGATAGTGTGTTCAGTTTCGTCAGTCCGGACGGGCGGTTTGTGACCTTCCATAGCGATGCGTCGAATCTCGTTCCCCATGACGACAACGGAAGGCGTGATGTCTTCGTCCATGATCGGGCGACTGGCGAGACCACGCGCGTCAGCGTCGCAACCGACGGCAAGCAAGGCAACGACCTGAGCCATGCAGCATCCATAAGCGCGGATGGGCGCTGGATCGTCTTCTCGAGTTATTCAGACAACCTCGTATCGGGCGATACAAATGGAGTGAGCGACGTTTTCCTCCACGACCGTACCGGCTCCGACTGCAACGGCGCCGAACGGCTGCTGACCAACTGCCTGCTCGGGGACCACAACGTCATGAAAGCCCGCGTCGTCCGCGCCGATCCGGGCACAGAGGTACTCTTCAAGCTCGACAGCGATCGTCAGCGGACACGCATCGTCAGCAACGGCGGCAAGGCCAAGGCCAAGTGGTCCGGCGTCGAGGACGGGATGCGCGAAGTGACGGCTGAACTCGGCTGCGGCGACGCGCTGTGGACGGTAGCGGCGTGCGGCGAAGTGCTCTGCACCGGTCACGAACGCGTTGACGCAGCGTGCAATCAACAGGGCGTCGTTCGCGCGACCGTAGCGGACGGCTCGCCCGATCAGCCGGTGACATTCCTGCTCGACGGCGAGCGCCCCCGGCTGCGGACGTTCAACGGAAAAGGCAAGGCGAAAGCCAAATGGGGCACGAGCGGCGGCGTGCCGTCCGGGCCGCACGAGATCGCTGCGGAACTGGCGTGCGGCGAGGAGGTCACGCTTGGATTTGATTGTCTCTAGGACTACTCGGCACCCCGGACTTTCGCAGTCGAATGCCATAATAGCGAGGGAACTCGATCATGAACCGATTTATGCGCTCGTGCTACTTCCTGATTCCCGTCGCGATGCTCGGCGGCGTCCCGACCAAGGCGGTCGAGGAGAAGCTCACGCGCATCAGCATAGCCGCTGATGGCACGCAGGCGAATGGCCACAGTATCATGCGCGTGGGCCACACCATGGGGCGATGCGTGACTTTCTACAGCGAGGCATCTAATCTCGTCGCTGGCGACACGAACGAATGCGCCGATGTTTTCGTGTACGATCTCTGGTCGAGGAGACTGAGCCGGGTGAGCATCGCTTCGAACGGCGGTCAAGCCGACGGGGGCAGTTACGACCCGACCGTCAGTTCCGATGGACGCTTCGTCGCGTTCTGGTCTGATGCGACCAATCTCGTCGAGAATGACACGAACGGCTGTGGTGATGCGTTTGTACACGACCGCTGGTCGGGTCAGACATCGCGTGTCAGCGTCGCGTCGGACGGCAGCGAGGGGAACGGCATCAGCCGGGAGCCGGGCGTTAGCGATGACGGTCGATTCCTGGCTTTTTACAGCGAGGCATCCAACCTCGTGGACGACGACGCCAACGAGTGCTCGGACATCTTTGTCCATGATCGTACGACCGGACTCACGACGCGAGTGAGCGTCTCATCGGAGGGCGAAGAGGGGAACAATTACTGCTGGCACAGATCGAGCCTTAGCATGGACGGCCGGTACGTCGGATTCGCCAGCAGCGCCGATAACCTCGTTCCAGAAGATGCCAATCGACAGATGGATGCCTTCGTCCACGACCGGCTGACTCGATCGACGACGCGGGTCAGCGTTGCCTCCGACGGTAAGGAGGGAAACGCTGGCGCCGGCAATTGTGCGATCACGCCGGACGGGCGGATGGCCGTCTTTTCGAGCGGATCCACCAACCTTTACCTTGGGGACAACAACCGGGCGCATGACGTATTTCGTCACGAACTCGCGTCTGGCGTGACCGAGGTGTTGAGCCTGCCGGGTGGCGGACCTCGTTCGAACGGTCACAGCTACTCACCCTCGGCGAGTCGGGACGGCAGCATTGTGGCATACTTCAGCTTGGCGTCGAACCTGGTTCCGGGCGACAACAACGACAAATACGATGTCTTCGTCCAGGACCGATCCACGCGTGTTACGGTGCGTGTGAGCGTCGCCGCGGACGGCCAGGAAGGTAACGGCGCCAGCGCATATCCTTGCATGAGCGCCGACGGACGGTGGGTCGCGTTTTTCTCGAGCGCTGACAACCTGGTGCCTGGTGACACCAACGGCGTCGCCGACATCTTCCTGAGCCGCATTGCCGATTCGGCGTGCAATGGTCGTGAGCGGATTCTCACCAACTGTCTTGCCGGGGATAATCACGTCATGAAAGCCCGCGTCGTCCGCGCCGATCCGGGCACAGAGGTACTCTTCAAGCTCGACAGCGATCGTCAGCGGACACGCATCGTCAGCAACGGCGGCAAGGCCAAGGCCAAGTGGTCCGGCGTCGAGGACGGGATGCGCGAAGTGACGGCCGAACTCGGCTGCGGCGACGCGCTGTGGACGGAAGCGGCGTGCGGCGAAGTGCTCTGCACCGGTCACGAGCGTATCGACGTCGCCTGCAACCAGCAGGGCGTCGTTCGCGCGACCGTAGCAGACGGCTCGCCCGATCAGCCGGTGACATTCCTGCTCGACGGTGAGCGCCCCCGGCTGCGGACGTTCAACGGCAAAGGCAAGGCAAAGGCCAAATGGGGCACAAGCGGCGGCGTCCCGTCGGGGCCGCACGAGATCGCGGTAGAACTCGCGTGCGGCGACGAGTTGCCGCTCGCGTTTGACTGTCCGTGATCAATCGCCCGCCCGCGGATCGCCCGTGGCACGCGACATGCTGCACTGACCCCACGGGCTTCCGTGGGATCCTGGGCAGCACGAGAGGCCAGCAGGACGGGTTGCTGATACGACGGGTGCCATTCAGCGAGCGGGGGAAGCCCGGCAGGTCAACGGGGCGCCGGGGCGTCTCGCCAGCGTGCGTCGCGGCGCCGGGGTCCGGCGAGAAACCCGCGGGCGGGTTGGTCGAGAGTGAGAGAAGCCGAGGGAGACTGTCGGGTAATCGGACTCGGTTTTCTCGGGGACACGGAGAGGAGATTTCTGCCGCGACGAGCGGCTACTTGACGCGCACGAGCCGGCGCCGGTCACGGAACCGACATCAGAGATTCCGAAACGGAGGACAACCATGACAACACGCAGAACGGTCAGCAGAACCACCTTGATCGCGGCCGCGGCCGCGGCCTTCGCTGTGGCCGGTTGGGCTACGTCTGCGGCGGCGCAGGGGCCGCCGGACGTCGTGTGGCAGACCGAAGGGCATGTTCGTGTCGAGGCGGTCGCGTTCTCGCCCGACGGCCAGATGCTCGCTACCGCCGGCGGCTACAACGACGAAACCGTCAAGCTGTGGCGGACATCGGACGGTTCGGCCATCCGCACGCTCGCCGGGCACACCGGCGACGTCTACAGCGTAACGTTTTCACCTGATGGCGCGTACATCGCATCGGGCAGCCGCGACCACACGGTCAAGCTCTGGCGCGTGTCGGACGGATCGATGGTCTGGACGCGGTCATTGCACGGGACGGGGAACTGGATCTGGTCGGTCCGGTTCTCGCCCGACGGCCAACTGATTGCCGCCGCCGGGGCCGACGACTACCTCACCATCCTCAGCGCCGCCGACGGTTCGGTGGTCCATGAGATGGATCTGCACTGGAGCGTGGAGGCAGCGGTCTTTTCACCCGACGGCCAACTGCTCGTCTGCGTGACGGGCATCGCTCGGATGAACATTTACCGCGTTTCCGACTGGTCGCTGATCCGTGCGATCGACGGAGCACACGACTTTGTCGCCTTCTCGCAAGACGGGCAACTGGTGGCGGCCCAGAGCAGCGGCAACATTCTCAACCTGTATCGCGTCACGGACGGCTCAGTCGCACGCTCGCTCGTCGGCCACACTGATACGGTCCGGAGTATCGCCTTTTCACCCGATGGCCGTCTGCTGTTCTCGGGGGCGTCGGACCAGACGATCCGCGTGTGGAACGTGGAGACCGGCGCATTGCTGAAGACGTACGATCCGGAGCCGGGCAGCAACGTCTATGGCATCGACTGTTCAGGCCCGGAACCACTGTTCGCCTACGGTGCATTCCCGGGCTTCGTCGGGGTGGCCCGCAATCCGCTGCAGGGAGAATTGGACTGCGGCGTCGGTGCGCGTCTGAAGATCAAGAAATGCGAACGGGAGGGCCGCAAGATCGTCGGCCGCCTCAAGGGTGCGACACCGGCCACCGTGGTCACGTTTACGCTCGATGCGCAGAACGCGGCGGAAGTAACGACCGGCCCGGAGGGCGCTGCCCGAATCCGCTATCGCCACCAGCCGCGCGGCACGCATACGCTGCGCGTCTGCACACTGGAAGCGGGATGCTGAGCCGCCGGAGTTGCGCCAGGCGGCCCCCGAACGGGCGCGGGAACTGCGGTGCCCGTGATCGTTCACGGCCCCAGCTTCTTGGAAAACTCGCCCAGATCCCCCGCGCGATCTGGCGAAAGGGTGACGCTGCGTCGGCGGTGGGCGTTGGTATGGTGGAGCGTCTCGGTTCCGTCGGGCCACTTCACGTGGAAGTAGGCGGTTGCGCCGTCCGCCGCGCCGAAGAAGAGCACCGGCGATGACTGTGAGAGATAGCCGCTGCCGGCGTAGAGTTCCTGCGTCTGGTTGGGCTGGCCGTCGGAGCGAAGGGTCACGCGCGCGCCGATCGGCGGCGGCGCGCCGTCGCGCCCTTCCAGCCGCACGCTCACCAGCCGCCGCCGGCCGCGCAGGACGCGCAGCGGCCCGTCGTTCTGTGCGATCGCAAATGTCGGCAGTCCCGCGCCGCGGATGTCGGTGAGCGCCAGCCCTTTCGCGTCGCCGTCGATGATCAGCCCGCTCTCGACAGGCGAAACCGGCGTGAACCCGCCGTCGCCGTCGCCGCGCAGCATCAGGCTGAGGCCCCCGTCCCAGAAACCCGTCTCCGGCTCGCGGGTGAAGAAGTTCTGCACGAAGTACACGTCGCAGCGGGCGTCGCCGTCGAAGTCGCCGGCCACCGCGCCGTAGCCCGGCGCGGCCTGCGCGATGCGCGGAAACGGCTCAAACGTGAATCGGCCGTCGCCCTCGTTCATGTAGACGCCGCTTTCCAGCGTCGTCGCCTTGAACTCATACGACTTCCGCAGGCACTCCGGCGTGTAGATTTCGTCGAGGGTCGCTGACGCAAAGGACCGGTACGTCGGAAACTTGTCCTTCAGGAAGGGCATGGCGTTCGAACTGCAACTTCGACCGCGGACGGGCAGCACGTCGGCCGACGTCTTCGCTTCGACCAGCGACATGCGTCCATTGCCCTCGAAGTCGCCGTAAAACAGCAGAGCCGGCTTGTCGTGCGACGCCTTGTACTTGGTGTTCAGGCCGGCGTTGAGCGCGACGTAGTCGATCCGCCCGTCACCGTTGAAATCCGCGCCCGTTATGCTGTTCCACCAGCCGGTCAGATCGGCGAGGCCGGTAGCAGCGGTGGCGTCTTCCAGCTTCCCGCCCGTGTTGCGCCAGAACGCGATTGGACCCCACTCGATGGCGATGATCAGGTCCAGCTTTTCGTCGCCGTCAAAGTCCGACCAGAGCGCGGACGTGACCATGCCCGACGTTTGCAGTCCCGGCGCGACCTCGTCCGTGACATCCGTGAACGTACCGCCGTCGTTGCGGAGCAGTCGGCTGTTGGCGGGCAGCGGGTACTGGCCGGGGATCTGACGACCGCCGACAAAGAGGTCCACGTCGCCGTCGCGATCGAAGTCCGCCGCGGCCACGGGTCCGCCACTGTCGGCCGAGGCATGGATCGCGGTGGGAGGGGCCTTGGTGAAGTTCCCCTGACCGTCGTTGAGATAGAGTCGGTCCATCAGCGCGGCCGCGTCCGGCTTGAACTCGTTACCGCCACTGACGACGTAGAGGTCGAGGTCGCGATCGTTGTCGGCATCGAACCACGCGATGCCCATGTCTTCGCTGGCCGAGTCGTCGTTCCAGGGACCGCTTTTGACCGCGCGGAAGTGGCCCGACCGGCTTTGCACCAGGAGTTGACCCGGCTTCCCGGCCGCCCCGCCGAGATACAGATCATCCATCCCGTCGCCGTTGGCGTCGCCCCAGGCCAGGCCGGGGCCGAGTTGCGACATCTTGGCCGGCAGCAGCGGCTGGCGGACGTAGTCGTCAAACGGCGTTTCCTCGTGACGGATGCCTTCGAGGTGAAGTTCGGCGGCGGCGTCGACGTATTCGGTTGCCTTGTTGAACGTGGCTTGTGCGGGCGCCTGATGGCCTGAATGTTCGTCAGCGTGCCGGATCGTCAGATAGCGATCGACGGGGAGATCCTCGATCACGCGCCGGCCGCCGGACGCCCATTCGATCGTCATCCGCTCGATCTTCCTGTCGTCGCCGAGTCCGAAGTGGATCAACGGCTCGCTGGTCGAGTAGTAACCGCCCGAGAGGGTCGGCTGGCGCACCTGTTTGCCGCCGGCGGTTTCGATCGTGACCTTGGCGCCGATGCCCCATCGGTTGCCGCGCTCGTCGTCGAGGCGAAGCAGGAGGCGACGGCCCGATTTCGAGTCGTTGCGATAGACGGCCACCGGCTCATTGAGGTTGCCGACGATCAGATCGAGGTCGCCGTCGCGGTCCATGTCGGCGCAGGCGGCCGCGTGGCTGATGCCTTTCTCGTCCAGGCCCCATTCCCTGGCAACCTTGTCGAAGTGCAGGTTGCCGTCGTTGCGGAACGCCAGATTCGTCTCGAAGCGCGGCTCCTGCCTGAGAAAAATCTCCCACTGGGCGCGGTCGCGCTCGGCCGGGTCGGTGACGCCCTGTTCCGTGAGCCGATCCGACAGTTTCTGCGTTTCGATGGCGAAATCGGCGTCGAACGACTGGTTGGCAGTGCCGTTGGAGACAAAGACGTCCTGCCAGCCGTCATTGTCGAAGTCGGCGAAGCGGACCGACCAGGACCAGTCGGAACTGGCCAGCCCCGTCAGGAACGCCACGTCCTGGAGCCGGTCAACGCCGCTGTTCAGGTACATCACGTTGCGCATCGCCTGCCGCGGCACCGCGTTTTCCAGGAACCAGCGCGAGTCGGCCATGTCGCCCATGGTGATTTTCGCCATGTAGTGCGTGGTGGACGACATGTCAGTGATCAAGAAGTCGATCAGGCCGTCGTTGTTGATGTCGCCTGCGTCGCCGCCCATCGAGAACCAGGTGGTGTGATGCGTGACCGATTCGATGACATCCGTAAACGTGCCGTCGCCGTTGTTGCGATAGAGCCGATCCGGAGACCAGTAGTCGTTGCCGACGTAGAGGTCGAGCCAGCCGTCGTTGTTGTAGTCCCACCAGGTGGCGGACAGGCCGGGGTGGTTGCCCTTTATGCCGGCCGGAATGGAGACGTCCTTGAACGTCCCGTCGCCGTTATTCTGATAGAGGCGGTCGCGCTGGCCTGCCTGCACCACGAAGTACTGCTCAAAGCCGCCCACCACGCGCTTCTGCACGGCATGTGTTTCAGCGTAGCGCGGATCCACGGTGACAACGCCATTGATCTTGACGATAGGCGGCATCTCGGACTCGCCGACTTCGGCGTAGATACGGTTGGTCAGCAGGTACATGTCCAGGTCGCCGTCGCGATCGTAGTCGGCGAAGACGGGGGCGATGCTGGCGCCGGCGAAGTCCACGCCCGCGGCTTTTGCGCGCTCCTCGAACGTACCGTCGCCCTTGTTGACGTAGAGCCGGTTGGGGCTGTTGTAGTTGCAGACGTACAGGTCGAGGTCGCCGTCGTTGTCCACGTCGGCGAACGCCGCCCCCGCGCCCCAGGCGTCCCCGCCCGCGACGCCGGCCTTGGCGGTCACGTCTTCGAACTTCCACGGCGAGGCCTGACGATAGAGCCGGTTTTCATGCGTCTGGCCGGTCAGGTACACGTCCGGCGCGTCGTCGCCGTCGAAGTCGCCGATGGCGATCCCCCCCCCGGCGAATCCGTGGACGTACAGAATCCGCCACGGATGATCGAAGTTCAGCCGGTTCTCGAAGTCCACCCCGGTCTCGGCGGGCGAAAGTCGCGTGAACATCGTCTCGCCGCCGGTGGTGGCGGGGCGGAGGGGCCTGGCGGTGACGTTTTCGGGGAGTTTGGGCTCGTCCGCCGCCTTCGAGTCGGACTGCGACGGGGATGTTTGTGCCGAGGCCGGACCCAACACTCCGATGAGCAGCAAACCGGCGAGTGTCCGCCGTAACGACTTTCGGTTCGTACGCAGTCTGATTGTCATGTTCATGAGTCTCTTATCCCGGGCCGCGACCCGATCGACGATCGGGAGGACGCCGCAGTTTGTATTGATCCGTCAGCGGTGCGCCCGCGTGCAGCCAATCGATGCACCCCTCTTCCGTAGGGCCGGCCCACATAACCGAGCCCAGTTTCGCCACTCGACCTACAAGCCCACAGAATATCTTGCGACACGTCTTCTCATGCGAGAGCACTCGGCGACTGGTGTGGACCGCCAACTCGATCAGATGGACGTCTTTTTCCGCCTCCTGCTTCGCTGTTTCCTCCAAGCTCGCGACGCACCGGCGAAGGTGGTCCCGAATCGGCGGGTCGCAGTCGCGCACGCGCCGCTCGCTCGTCATTGCATACAGCCACTTGTGTGACCATCCGCTCTTATGCCGGTTCCATTCGTCGCGCAGCGCTGGGCAGAAGGCGACGAGAAGAGCCGGATGGTCGCGTACCGCGACCAAGGCTCTGATCGATGCGGCGATCTGGTGGTTCTCCGACACAAGCGAGCGCTCGGAACACGCCTGCGCCACGTTTGCGTCGATGACCAGCGCCACGGTCCTGCGGCGAGTCATTCCTTCCGGCCCATCGCAGCGTCGATGTAGCGTCCCTCGATGTCCAACTCCACGTCGTTGAAATCGACCGGCCAGTCGCCGAACGCGCCGTGCTCGTCGAGTTCTGCCGAGTCGATCCGCGTCACGCCTTCGTCGTCCTGCCGGAACCAGTGCAGCTTGACGATGTCCGGGGCGAACGCGCCGGAGGCGACTTGCTGTTGGATTCCCTTGAGCAACAGGTTGCTGTGGGTTTCGACGATGACTACCGCGCCGCGACTTGCCGCTTGGAGCAGGTACTTAGCCAAGCGGACCTGGGCGCCGGGGTGCAGGTGCACTTCGGGTTGCTCAACGTAGACCCAGTGCTTCGGTGAGGCGACCGCGAGCGCCGTGAGCACAGGCAGGACGTGCGGGATTGCTTGCCCTGTATTCAGGATGCTGACCATATCGCTTGTTGTCGAGTTCTCGATCTGTGCGATTCGACTGACCAGCAGATCAAGGCGTGAGTGACCGATTAGCTTCGCTTCTATGCGACTTGACAACTGGAGATCGCACAGCATCGTCTGAAGCCGGCCAAGCCGTAGTCCGTCGGCCTCCTGCCACTTTTTCACAAGAGATGCGACGTAGCGATCAAACCTTCCTTCGAAGACCTCCAACTCTATCGCATGTATGGCGGAAAGCCTAACATTCGACGCCTCCGGATCAAATGCCGAAGCCGAGACTGGAACGTAGCTGTTGTTAAGCCTGACCAATTCAAGTGTCCGCCCCGGCGTTGCGCGCACGGCAGGCACGTGGACCAGACATGCGAGTATACCCTCTAGGATTGTCCACGGCGACCGTGTGAACCGCGTATACGTCTTTGGCGACTGTTGGACCTGGAAGCAGACAAAGGGTATACACTTCTTTTGGAAAAACGTCGCCTCCGCTGACATTCCGTTCTTCAACTCGCCTCTCTGGCGCAGCTCGCTCTCGTATTCCCGTACGAGTTGGCTCGACGTCATCTGAGGGGATAGAGAGCGGGACCGACCTACCGCCGGATCGTACTCCTCCCACCTGTCAAGGCTAATGCCGTCAGCCTGGCGTCGAAAAAACAAGGACGCCACCGCCTCCGACGTATCAATGCCAATCTCAACCTCCGGAACGTACGAATCCGGCCCGGTACGCGAAAACACCTGATCGGAATCGACGAAGCTCACGTTTTCGCCGTCCAGCCGAAGCGGACCTACGTCGTACGGCGATTCGAGCGTCTGTTTGAGCAGCAGCAGCGGCTGCATGATCGCCGACTTGCCTGAACTGTTCGGCCCCGCGAGGATCGTCAGCGGTCCTAAGTCCAGCCGCGTCCGATCGCGAATGGACTTGAACCCGCCCACGATCAGCGCGTTGAACTGGAAGCCGGATCGCTTCTCTGCTGGCTTGTCGTCGCGTTGAATCATGGTTGCGTTACATGCAACGACACACGCGGTCGGTTAATTACTCTGCGTGATTCGTCGCCGTTACCACGAAGGAATCCCCGCGCGGGCTAAAGCCACGCGGCTCGCTGGGCAGTCGTCGCGGCGCTCGAAAGCGTCCAGCAGAACGCGCCGACGCCGCCCGTCCTCATTCGTTATTCGCCATTCAACATTCGCCATTCATCTGTCATGCGCCACTCACCCCGGCCGCGTCATGGACGTCGGATCCAGCGCGTCGTTCAGCTCCTTCTCGCTGAGCACCTTCTGCTCCAGCGCGATCTGCCGAACGGTCTTACCGCTGGAGAACGCCTCCTTGGCGATCGCGGCCGCTTTGTCATACCCGACCAGCGGGGCCAGGCTCGTACACATCGCCAGCGACTGCTCGATCAGTTCGTTGCAGCGGTCCGCGTTGGCCTCGATGCCCGCCACGCAGCGCTGCGTGAACGTCCGGGCGGCGTTGCCGAGCAGGCGCACGCTTTCCAGCAGATTGTAGGCCATCACCGGCATGCCGACGTTCAGTTCAAAGAAACTCTCGCGGCACGCTTGCGTGATGGTGGCGTCGGCGCCGATCACATGCGCGGAAACCTGGATCACCATCTCGCACATCACCGGGTTGACCTTGCCGGGCATGATGCTGCTGCCCGGCTG
>CAZYLK010000031.1:40827-42059 GCA_964648365.1 uncultured Phycisphaeraceae bacterium | reverse complement strand
ATGGAGCATCGCGGCGTCTCCCTGGACGCGAAGACGCTGCATGCGCTCAGCGGGGAACTCGATGGGCAGATGGCCGAGCTGCGCAGGCAGGTGTGCGACGCGGCCGGGCATGATTTCAACGTCGATTCGACGAAACAGCTCGCCGTCGTGCTGTTCGACGAACTGAAGCTGGGCGTCGTCCGCAAGACCAAGACCGGCCGCAGTACCGACAGCGACACGCTGGAAACGCTCGCCCGGCAGACGGACAACCCGATCCCGGGGCTGGTTCTGCAATACCGCGAACTGGCCAAGCTCAAGAATACCTACGTCGATACGCTGCCGAAGATGGTGCTGCCCCGGACCGGGCGGATTCACACCAGCTTTCACATCATCGGCGCGGCCACCGGTCGGCTGTCGTCCAGCGACCCGAACTTGCAGAACATCCCGATCCGCACGCCGACGGGCAAACGCATCCGGGCGGCGTTCGTGCCGGAAAAAGAGTCGCAAGTGCTGCTGGCCGCGGACTATTCGCAGATCGAGCTGCGCGTGCTGGCCCACTACTGTCAGGACGCCGCACTGCTGCGAGCGTTCCAGGAGGGCGTGGACATCCACCGCTTCGTGGCGGCCCAGGTCAACGGCGTGGAGCTTGGCGCGGTCACGCCCGAGCAGCGCGGCGCCGCCAAGGCGGTCAACTTCGGGATCATCTACGGCCAGACGGCGTTCGGCCTGGCGCGGGGCATCAACGTCTCGGTCTCCGAAGCCCGCACGTTTATCGACCGTTACTTCCAGCGTTACCCCGGCATCCGCAAGTTCATCGACGCCTGCATCGACGACGCCCGCCGGAGCGGCTACGCCCAGACGATCCTCGGCCGTCGCCGAGCGATCCCCGAACTGCACTCGCGCAACCCGCAACAGCGCTCGATGGGCGAGCGGGTGGCGGTCAACACCGTCATCCAAGGCTCCGCTGCCGACATGATCAAGCGGGCGATGGTGGACATCGACCGCGAACTGGCCGGCGGCCGTTATTCCGCCCGCATGTTGATCCAGGTTCACGACGAACTGGTCTTCGAGGTAGACGCCGAGTCCGTGGAGCGCGAGGCCGCGATGATTCGCGAGAAAATGATCCACGCCATACCTTTGGACGTGCCGGTCGTGGTGGACGTGGGGTGGGGGCGGAACTGGCTGGAGGGCAAGTAGGCGGCGGCAAGTCCGAGCGCGATTCCCACACGTCCTCAGAGCCCCGGCATTCATGC
>CAZYLK010000031.1:37400-40727 GCA_964648365.1 uncultured Phycisphaeraceae bacterium | reverse complement strand
TCCGCTGAACCGTCATCACCGGCCCAACACCTCAGCCAGACAGCCCCAACAACCCCAGCACCCCCGTCGCATACTCCTGCCCGAACCCGTAACTCTGCTTGATGCGAAGATCCATGTCGAGCGGATTGTGCCGCTCCTTCGGGAACAGCCCCGTTCGCAGCGCGTAGGGGAGTCTGGCGGGCGGCAGGGGGTAGTCGCTGCCGTGGATGATGCGGTCTTTCAGCGACTGCGGCTCGCGGCTCAGCGTTCGAAGCGCTGCCGGCCGTACCCACGAAGCCAGCACGGCCGTGTCGCCGTAGAGGTTGGGGTAGCGGTGCATCATCTTCACGAAGCTCGGGTAAAAGTCCTCGCGGTCGAAGAACGCGCACGTGCCGCAATGCGCGGCCACGATCACGCCGCCGTGGTCCAGCGGGCGGGCCAGCCGGGCCGGATCGGCGAATGACTGTGACACCACGCAGCACGAGTGTTCGTACCCGGTGTGAAACGTCAGCACGACGCCCGCTTCCGCGGCGTGCCGGTAGAGCTCGTCAAACCGCTTTAGCGCCGGGTCGACGCCCTGAATCGCGGTGTGAATCTTGACCAGCCGCGCTCCGGCCGCAATGCAGCGGTCGAGTTCGGCCCGCGCATCGGACTGCAAGGGGTTGATGGACACGCCGGGCAGCACCTTCGGGCACTGCCGGGCCAGTTCGAGGACGTAGTCGTTCGAGACGTAGAAGTGGGTCGCCGAATGATCGACGGAACCGTCCGCCCGGTAGACGGCGTCCTGGGCCAGCACAACGGCGTAGTCCAGCCGGGAACTCTCCAGGTGGCGCAGGAGCATGTTGCGCAGCTTCGCGGACAAATCGTCGCCGCGCTCGCGCTTCAGCCCGGTCAACCACACCGCGAGCCGCGAGATCCACTTCCGGCGGGTCGATTCCGAGAGGTAGCCTTCGTGGGGCCGCTCGCCCCAGCAGAAGATGTGCGTATGGGCGTCGACGGCGCAACGGTCGCCCGGGTCTTCATGCGTCTTCGCGTGCTGCCCGTGGTTCACGTCTCACCTCGCGGGCGGATGTTACTCGGCCCACGCCCGAATCGCGAACACCGCCTCGCCGATTGCCGATGAGGGTCGATCGGGGCGTGAACTGCGCGCAAAAAAACAGTGACGCGAGCGGCTCGGGAGGCAAGTCCCCACGCCGCAAGCGCCACTGTTCGCGCGCGGGTGATCAACCCGCTCGATGATTGGCTACTTGGTCGAGGCCAGCTTCGCGCTCTTATCTGCGTCCGACAGGCCGTCCCAACGGCCGATGCAACCGGGGCAGCAGAAGGCCACGGTCTTCTCGCCATACGCGACGGTGACCGTTGCGTTTACGGGCTTGCCGGAGAACGGACAGGTGCTGTTGACCGCCGACGACGTGGTGGTCGTGGGCTTGCAGCACGGCTTCGTGCATCCCTGGGGACACTTCTGGGCCGAAGCCTCCGGGCAGCCGCCGGGACACTGCTTACAGTCCGCCGGGCTGCACTGCTTCTGGCAGCAGCCGGCCAGTGAAACGACCATCAGCAGGCAGGCGGTCGCGGCTGCGAAGCGGGTCAACACCGAGGCGAAACGGGTCATCATGGCGTTTTTCTCCAGACAGAATGGGATCAGATCAAAGCGAGGGCGGCTTAGCCGGATCTCGCCCCGCCACGGCCTTCGAGGCGGGCAGGCAGTGTAGCAGGCGATCACGGGGAGCGTAAGGGGGGGTGATATCGCCGATATCGCCGCATCCGCGGCGTCTTGCGTTGGCCTCATCTGCCGGCAGTCAGTCGGCATGCGCAAATCTGCCCATGCGCCTTGCGACACGCGCCGTTCGTCATTCGCCATTCTTCAGATACGCGTCGATCGCCGCGGCCGCGCGCTTGCCGTCGCCCATCGCCAGGATCACCGTCGCGCCGCCGCGGACGATGTCGCCGCCCGCGAACACGCCCGGGATGCTGGTCATGTTGTGCTCATCGACGGTGATGTTGCCCCACTTGTTGGTGTTGAGGCCGGGCGTGGTCTGCGTCAGCAGCGGGTTCGCCTTGGTGCCGATCGCCTGAATGAAGATCTGGCACGGAATCTCGAACTCGCTGCCGGGGATGGGCACCGGCCGGCGGCGTCCGGAGGCGTCCGGCTCGCCGAGTTCCATCCGGATACAGCGGGTCGCCCGCACCCAGCCGTTCTCATCCGCGAGAATCTCGATCGGGTTGGTGAGAAACTCGAAGGTGACGCCCTCTTCTTCAGCGTGTTTGACCTCTTCCGCACGGGCGGGCATTTCCTGCCGCGAGCGCCGGTAGACGAGCGTCGCCGGGTCCGCGCCCAGCCGCCTCGAGGTTCGCACCGCGTCCATCGCGGTATTGCCGCCGCCGCAGACGACGGTGCGGGTCGAGGTCAGGACGGGCGTGTCTGACTCGTCACCCCGATAGGCGCCCATCAGGTTCACACGGGTCAGGAACTCGTTGGCCGAGTAGACGCCTTTCAGGTTCTCGCCGGGGATGCCCTGGAAGACCGGCAGGCCGGCCCCGTTGGCGATGAAGACGGCGTCGAAACCCTCGGTCGTCATCAGCTCCTTGATGGTGTACGTCTGCCCGATGATCACGTCGGTGACGATCTCCACGCCGCGGCGGCGCAGCGTCTCGACTTCGGCGTCGACGATGGCGTTGGGCAGGCGGAATTCCGGGATGCCGTAGACGAGGACGCCACCCGGTCGATGCAGCGCTTCGAAGACGGTGACGCCATGGCCGCGCTTGGCCAGTTCGCCGGCGCACGTGAGTCCGCCGGGGCCGGAACCGACGATAGCGACCTGCTTGCCGGTGGGTGCGGGCGGGGCGAACAGATCCTTGCGATGCTCGCGCGCCCAGTCGGCCACGTATCGCTCGAGGTAGCCGATGCCGACCGATTCGCCCTTCTTGGCCCGCACGCAGACCTCTTCGCATTGCGTCTCCTGCGGGCAGACGCGCCCGGTGATGCCGGGCAGGACGTTGTCGGCGAAGAGGATGTCGGCCGCGGCGGCGAGGTCATCGCGGGCGATGGCGTCGACGAAGGCGGGGATGTTCACGCCCACCGGGCAGCCGCAGATGCACTTGGCGTCCTTGCATTGCAGGCAGCGTTGAGACTCCGTGACCGCGGCCTCGGACGTGTAGCCCCGGTTGACCTCGACAAAGCTTGTGGAGCGCTCGGCCGCCTCGCGCTCCGGCATCGGCTGGCGCGGGATCTTCATCCGCTCAGACGATTTCAATGCTGGCATCGGTTCTACCTCTCCAGAGTCGCCTACCTCAGAGCCTCACCTTCTTCGGAGCTCCGGCACCCTTCAGAGCCCCGGCATTCATGCC
>CAZYLK010000031.1:0-37300 GCA_964648365.1 uncultured Phycisphaeraceae bacterium | reverse complement strand
GGTTGAAAACCGGTGCCACATCAGATGCCGGTTGAAAACCGGCTACAAGGCGCCACACTCATGCCGTTGCCGCTGCTTCGAGTGCCGCCATCGCGCAATGCGCGTGCTCGTGTTCACAGTTTGCACCCTCGGCGTGCAACCGGTTCCACGCGAGCTTTTCCTGGTTGCGGTACGTCGTCAGCCGATCGGTCAATTCCGCGAAATCGACGACGTGGGCGTCGAACTCGGGCCCGTCGACGCACGCGAACTTCATCTGTCCGTCCACCGTGACGCGGCAGCCGCCGCACATGCCGGTGCCGTCTACCATGATCGGGTTCAGCGATGCGATGGTTCTGATCCCATGCGGCCTCGTGACTTCTGCGACCGCTCGCATCATCGGCACCGGTCCGGCCGTGAGCACCAGCCCCACGTCGCCGGCATCCTCGATCAGACTTTCCAGCCAACCGGTGACAAATCCGTGGTAGCCGTAGCTGCCGTCGTCCGTGCAGGGGAACACGTCGTCGCAGCGATCCGTCAGTTCCGCTTCCAGGATGACGTACTCGCGCGACCGTCCGCCGATAACCGCGGAAACCCGATTGCCGATATCCCGCAGCGCGGCGGCCTGCGGGTAGATGACGGCGGTTCCGACGCCGCCCCCGACCAGCACCGCGTGCCCGACGTATTCGATGTCGGTGGGGCGGCCCAGCGGTCCCGCGACGTTGGCGATCGCGTCGCCCGCCTCCAGCGCGCACAGCCGCTCCGTGGTGGCCCCGATGACCTGGACGATCAGCGTGATGGTCCCACCGCCAGGATCGGAGTCGGCGATGGTCAGCGGGATGCGTTCGCCGTCCTCACAGACGCGGATGATGACGAAATGGCCAGGCTGATGGCGCCGTGCGACGCGCGGCGCCTGAACCACCACTCGCCGTACTTTCGGGGCCAGCCACTCAGCATGTTGAACATGGAACATGGGGTTAACTCCGCTGCACCTTCCACCGTTCCCAGGGACTCTCCGGCCTCGCCGTGCGGCGCGTCCCAGCGGCGCCAGTTTCATGGCTGGCGGACCCGGTGGGACCGGGCCGTGCGATGCGAAAGGGCTAAGCAATCGGCGTACCAGCAGGCGCCGTGCGGGGTGCCGAGGAGGGGAGGGCGCGGGCAGGCGTTGTGGCAGGCGATGTCACCGCCGCCGGAGCGGGATCCGATCGCGTCGTGCCGAGGGAACGGCGCAGGGATCTGGGCCTTTGGGCTGTGAGGGCAGGGCAGAGCGGTGGCGCCGGTTCCGGACCGGGCCTCACTCACCGGTTGCAAACCGGTGCCACATCGGAACACCGGTTGCAAACCGGTGCCACATCGGAATACCGGTTGCAAACCGGTGCCACATCGGAACACCCGTTACAAACCGGTGCCACAGTGCCACAACTTTCCAGCTGGAAGCCGGCATGGGCCGTCAGAACAGGCCCGGCGTGTTACGCATCGTCTCGATCATCTTCAGCGCCGCCGGTCCGCCGAGAACGACGAGGATGGCCGGGAAGATGAAGAGCACCAGCGGGACCATCAGCTTGACCGTCGTTTTCTGGGCACGTTCCTCGGCCTGCTGGCGGCGCTTGGTGCGGAGCGTGTCAGCCTGCGTGCGGAGGGCGCGGGCAATGCTGGTGCCGAACTTCTCGGCCTGGTTGACGATGGCGGTCAGTGATCGGACCTCCGGCACGCCGGTGCGTTCGGCGAGGTTATTGAGTGCCTCCGATCGCGGAATGCCCATCTGCGATTCCAGCGAGACGATCTGAAATTCCTCGGCCAGGATCGGATGGACCGTCTTCATTTCGTCGCCGACGCGCTGCACGGCCGCATCGAGCGCGAGGCCCGACTCCACCGAGATGACCATCAGGTCGAGCGCATCCGGGATGCCGTTGCGCACGCCTTCCTGGCGCTTGCCGGCCGCCATCTTCAGCCAGAAGTTCGGCGCCATGAACCCGGCCGCGCCGCAGAACAGCACGAACCCGCCCATGCTGCCCAGCGCGTCGCCCTTGGCCCAACTGTAAAGGGCCGCCACGACGGCAGCGGTGATCGCCACGATCGTCTTGCTGGCCAGGAACATGGTCGTGGCGTTGTCCTGGCGAAAGCCCGCGTTGGCAAGCCGGATGCGCAGCTTGGACATTTCGGCCGCATCCGCCGGCATGACCGGGCGCATCGCCTGCCTGGCGACGCGCTTGACCACGCGGTTGGTGACCGTTTCTCTCGCCTGGCGGCGGATGGCGTTCGCCTCGTCCAGGGCGCTGCGCTTACCGGTCATGCGCCGTTTGATCGTGTCCTGCTCCTCGCCGCTCTTGGGCCACAAGGAGTACACGATCAGCACGAGGCTGAACGCGACCATGACGCCTATGAGGTAAATCGACATCGTCACAACTCCCGACCCGGTACGGGCCGCTTCCCTCCACACTCACGCGACGCCCGCCGCGGCGTCGTCCCCCGCCCGGGCCACGGGCGGCTGACGGTTCCTGAAGCCCGGCAGCTAGACCTTGATGTTGACGATCCAGCGGATCATCGCCAGCCCCATCAACTGCATCCCGCCCGCGATGATCAGCATGATCTGCCCCCGCGGGTCGTCGATCAGAATGCGGGCATACGACGGATTGAGCACCATCGCCCCGGCAAACGTGATCATCGGCAGGGCGAACAGCACGTATCCCGACAGACGTCCTTCAGCCGTCAGGCCCTTGACCAGGCCGAACAGCTCGATACGCGAGCGGATCACGGCGCCGATCTTGTCAATCACTTCGGCGAGGTCGCCGCCGGTGCTGCGCTGAATCTGAACGGCGGTGACGAAGAACTTCACGTCCAGCGAGTCGAGCCGTTCCGCCATGCCGACCAGCGCGTCTTCGAGCTTCAGACCCAGGTTCTGCTCGTGATACACCCGGCCGAACTCCGACGAGATCGGGTTGGGCATCTGCTCGTGAATCAGGTGGACCGCGCTGGCCAGCGAGTGGCCGGCCCGCAGCGCCTGGCTCATCATTTCGAACACGTCGGGCAACTGGGCGGTCAGCTTGGCGACGCGGGATTTCTTCTTGTAGGAGAGCCAGAACAGCGGCATGAAGATAACGGCCGCGCCGCACATCATGCCCGTCAGGGCGCTGAATCCCATCAGGATCAGCGCGACGACGGCGATAATCGCAATGGTGAACAGCCGCGCCATCAGGGCGGAGGCCGACCAGTCGACGTCGGCCTGGTCCAGCAGCGACTGGACGCGCGGCATGAAGCTGAGCTTGCCCAGCAGCTTGTCGGCGACCGACTTGCTGTCGCCCATGGCGTTGCGGCGCAGAATCGAGACGGCAGATTCCTTGTCCGTTCCCTTGGTCCGCTTGACGCCCTTGAGGCGCTCCTCGATCTTCTTCTGGCTGGCCGTGCGCGACTCGACGACGATCTGATAAATGCCGTAGCACAGCAGCATCGAGCCTGCGATCGGAAGCACGAAGGTCAGCAGCGGCGAACCGGCTGCGAGTACAGGTTGTGTGGCTAACGCGATCACCATACTCATCGTGTATCCTTAGTCGTCGTCGTCCGTCATCAGTACCTGGCGATCGAAGATGGCTGGATCCACGTGTTGCCCGCACGACTGCAGCCGATCCAGGAAGCTGGGACGGATTCCGTTGGCCACGAACTGACCTCGGGCTCTTC
Organism: uncultured Phycisphaeraceae bacterium; assembly: GCA_964648365.1. Taxonomy (GTDB): domain Bacteria; phylum Planctomycetota; class Phycisphaerae; order UBA1845; family UBA1845; genus SURF-32. The sequence continues at coordinate 33,649 of CAZYLK010000031.1, read as the reverse complement.
CTTTGGACGTAACCCCGAGTTGCTCGAACTTGAAAATGTCCTGCATCGTGATGATCTCGCCTTCCATCCCCTGCACCTCGGTGATGGTGACGATCTTTCGCGGTCCGCCGGTAAGCCGCTGCGCCTGGACGATCAGATGCACGGCCGAGGCGAACTGGTTGCGGATCGCCCGGACCGGCAACTCGAAGCCCGCCATCATGACCATCGTCTCGACGCGCTGCACGGCGTCGCGGGTGCTGTTGGCGTGAATCGTGGTCAGCGATCCGTCGTGACCCGTGTTCATCGCCTGGAGCATGTCCAGCGTTTCGGGTCCGCGGCACTCGCCGACCACGATCCGGTCCGGGCGCATACGCAGGCTGTTGATCAGCAGGTCGCGGATGGCGATGCGACCCTTGCCCTCGATGTTGGCCGGCCGCGTCTCCAGACGCACGATGTGCGGCTGCCGCAGTTGCAGTTCCGCGGCGTCCTCGATCGTGACGATCCGCTCGGTGTCCGGAATAAACGAGGACAAGTTGTTCAGCAGCGTCGTCTTGCCCGAGCCGGTGCCGCCCACGATCAGCACGTTCAGGTGGGCCTTGACGCACGCTTCCAGGAAGTCCCGCATCTCCGGCGTCACGGACTTGAAGCCGATGTAGTCGTCCCAGGTGACCGGGTCTTTTCCGAAGCGGCGGATGGAGACGCTGGCGCCGTCGATGGCCAGCGGCGGAATGATGGCGTTGACGCGGCTACCGTCTTTCAGGCGGGCGTCCACCATGGGTGACACTTCGTCGCAGCGGCGTCCCACCGCGCTGACGATCTTGTCAATCACGTGCATGAGGTGGGCGTTGTCGCGGAATTCGACGCCGGTCAGTTCCAGCCGGCCGCCGCGTTCCACGTATACCTGTCGCGGGCCGTTAATCAGGATGTCCGATATCGACGAGTCCTTCAGCAGAATCTCGAGCGGCCCCAGCCCGAACGTCTCGTCCAGAACCTCGCCGATCAGCCGCTGCCGCTCGGTGTAGTTCAGCAGCGTGTTTTCCTGGTCCGCCAGGCCGGTGACGACTTCCTTCACCTGCTCTCGCAGGGTGTCCTCGTCGCCGACCATGCGCGTCAGGTCGAGCTTTTCGATGAGCTTGCGGTGTAGCTGCGTCTTGAGTTCGTTGAAGCGCTCGATCTTCTCGCGCGAGACCTTCGGCGAGGGTTTTGACGGGGCGGCCGGCTCCGCCTCCGCCTTGGTCGCCGTCGTCGGCCGCGGTGGTTTGGCCACCGCTCCACTCGCCCTCTTTCCGAACATCGAGTCTCACTCCAGTCGCTGGCGACGCATCGCTGCGCTCTTTCCCCGGTCGTCCGGCCGCGCGCGGCCGTATCTTCGCCGCTTACTGCGCGAAGATTCTCCCCATCAACCCCTTTTTGGCGCCGTTCTTGTCATCGACCTCTTCCTGCGGGCTGTGGAGTTGCTCGGCGAGTTCTCGGATCGCCAGGCGCACTTTGTTTTTCGGACAATGCGCGCTGAGCGGCATGCCGAGGTTGATGGCGCCGCCCACGGCCTCCCAGTCGTCCGGAACGATGCTGCACGAACGGAAGTTCACGGTCCCCATCACGTCCCGCGGGGACAGGTGGGACGATTCTTTTCCCACCCGATTGCACACGAGCTTGGTGCGCTCCAGGTTGTAGCCCGCTTCGCGCATCCCATCGAGGATGCGCACGGCGTTGCGCACGCTCGGCACCAATAACTGTACGATAAGCAGATTCGCGTCGGCCAGATCCAGCACGGACTGGGCGTGGGGGTCGAAGCGTATAGGACCGTCGACGACGACGTAGTCGCTGATCTGTGTCAGCGTGGACAATACGCCCACGCAGTCGGCGGCGGTGATCGACTCGGCCTGGGTAAAGGTGGCGGGGCGGCTCAGGACGCGGACGCCGCAATCGTGTTTGACGAGCGCCCGCTCGATCATCTGCTGGTCCGTCTGCTCGACCGAGCCGCACAGGTCGGCCAGCGTGTACGTCGGTTCAAGGTCCAGAAACGTCGCGACCTGCCCGAACCGGTAGTCCAGGTCGATCAGCGAGACGCGCCCGCCGTTGAGTTCCGCCAGTTCGCAGGCCAGGTTTGTGGCCAGCATGGTGGCGCCCGCGCCGCCCGACGCCCCCAGCACCGTCACCAGCTTGCCTTGCGGCGCCGCCGGACCCGTGCCGCTGGCGATCTTGTCCAGCGCCTCGGCGAAGGTGTCCGTGTCAATGGGCTTAGTCAGAAACTCGCGAACGCCCTTGCGCATCGCGTTGAGGATCAACTGGCCGTCCGTCGACTCCGACACCGCGAAGACGGGCAGGTGGGGCAGGTCGGCGGCGATGTCGCCGGCCACTGGCAGCACCAGGTCCGGATTCGGATCGAGGTGAACCAGCAGCACTTCCGCCGGGATGTTCTCGACGGTCTGGCGAAGCAGAGCGGGCTGGTCGACCTCCGCGACGATCTTGACGCCGTCGAAACGCGTCAGCAATCCCCGCAGTTCGGCTCCGAACCGCTCGTCGTCATTGAGAATGATGAATCGAACGCCGCGCCCCATGAACTCGTCCTACGATCCTCCTGGATGCGCCGGTGCGCCGGGGAACGCACCGTCGCGGCGTACGATCTATTCCGGCGCCGCGTCGGCCTCCCGGTCCGCCCCCTGCGGCTCGGGACGCTCCATCGCGGGCGCACCGCGGCGCCGCGAGGGTCGCGGACGCATCGGCGCCGGTCTGGAGACTCTTCGATGTTTCATCGGACCAACCGGCTGGCGGCATAAGGCAGGCGGCGGTACTTCCCATAACGGGCCGCCGCTTCCGTGCCGGTGCTTTGCGGACGTCCGGCGGCGCATGAAAAGGGCCCGGTCCGCCGCGGCGGACCGGGCCGGGTCGGTCTCGAGCACCGTCGGCCTACTCGATCAGCTCGACTGGGCGACGTCCGCCCAGTTCGCGGAAAATCGCCGTCAGTTGGGCACTGTACTCCTCGATCGTGCCTTCGGCGTGGAAGTGCTGCCCACCGCCGATCTCCGCGACCTCCTCCATCAGTTCCACGTAGGAATTGCTGCCCACGCTGATGCAGAAGATCGTGATGCCATGCTCAGCGGCCTCGTGCGCCATGATCCGCGCGTAGTCGGCGCCGCCGGATTCGTTGCCGGCGTTGCCATACTGGTCGACGTTGGCCACGCCGTCGGTCAGCAGGAAGATCATCTTCTTGCTGGTGTGGCGGGCGCGCTCGCTGGAGAGCTCTTCGATGGCCCGCTGAATCCCGGCGCCCATGTTCGTCCAACCGTCGTAGTGGCCGGCCTGAAGCGTCGCCATCCGGTCCCACACTTCCTGAACGTCCATCGTCAGGTCGACCTCGTGCCGGCCGGTCGTGCCGTAGACTTCCAGCGACGTCTGATCGTTGGTGTCGCGGCTGTCGATATACTCGGCCAGCGCGCCCACGGCGTCCTTTACGGCCTGCATGGGCTGATGGGGCGTGTCGTTCCATTCCGGCGTGTCGTCATGGTCGTAGCGGCGCTCCATCAGATAGGTCAGAAACGTTTTGACGCCGAAACGGTAGCGGAAATCCGGGTTCACGCTGTAGAGCCGGCTCGACGTTCCCTTCATGAAGCTGTTGATGTAGTCGTAGAAAATGGTCTCGGATTGATCGAGCGTCCTCTGATTGAACGCCTCAGACCACTCGACCTCGCCCGCCGCGATCCAGGCGTTGGCGTTGCCGGGCGCTGCCCCGCGCTGTTCCCACAGGCCGCCGGGGATCCCGCTGTTCCAGTACGCCAGACCCAGCGCGACCGCGACGCGGTACTTGTAGGCGCCGTTGGCGTCGTAGGCCGACGACATCATCGCGTCTACTTCGCTCTCGATGTAGCCTTGCGCGGAGAGGTAGGAACGCAGCGTGGCGTTGTTCCAGTTCTCTTTGTACGCGAGCCGGACCAGCCCGTCGTCATGCACCGGGTCATAGTCCTGGCTGATGGTGGTCTGGCCGAATCCGATTTCCTTGAAGTAGCCCCAGGCCGGGCCGGCCGCCTGCGGCACTTCGCCGCCGGGTTCCACCCATTCCGGCGGGATTTCGCCGGGTTCCCACACGCCGTAGTCGACGTCGTCGTAGCCGCCGGGCCAGGCGTCCCAGACGTCCCACAGGTTGACGTCCTGGTTCGGATAGTTGCTCAGCTCGCTGTCGTCGTTGTGAGACGCCGACAGGTCGGCGACGACGGCGATGTCGCGCGGCACCATGACGGCCGTGGCGCGCGCCGAGATCTGAGTTTCCGAAACGCCGAAGACGCGGGCGAAGAAGAGTTCCGCCGAGCCGTTCGGGGAATCTTCCGTGTGGCGCACCGAGATCCGGACCGCATCCGGCATCGTCTCGGTGGTCTCGAAATCGAACAGCCCGGTCTCTTCGTTGAAGTTGGCCCGCCCGAACAGCACGTCGGCGTTCAGGTCCAGCTCCAACTCCTTGCCGAACACGTGGTTGGCGCGGACGAAGTCGACCGCGACCTGCCGCGCCGCCGGCAGGGGACTCCCGTTGCTGTAGTCCGCCAGCTTCGCCGCCGCCGCCAGCGCCGCCGCGTCCGCCGTCCGCTGCAAGTCCGACCTCGTGTTGTAGATCACGCCGACGTCGATCGTCAGCGCGGCGAAGCCGAGCAGCAGAACCAGGACAACGGCCACCTGAACGGCGACCACCCCCCGGCGGCGCTCGTCGGCCGGCCGGAACGACAGTGTCTTTCGCATCTTTCACCCTCCCAAATGAGACTGACGAGACCTCACCCCGCGCCTCACTCACAGGCAGCGCGGGCAACGCTCGATCGCCTCCGGAAAGGGCGAGTCGATCCACACTGTGGCCCGGCTCCGGCCGGGCGCCGCTTACCCGGTCTTACTGGGTGTCGCGGATGGTTGCATATCCCCAAGGCCCTCGGATGGCCAGATTGTTGGGATCCCCGCTGACCGAGTAGTCCTCGACGCTGGCGCTTGATGTCTCGCGCTTCTCGCCGCCCTCGATCATTCCCAACGCATAAAGTTCAAAGTCCGTCGGCGGGGTCATGGACTCGCCCGGCACCGGCGACAGTTGCTGGCCGTCCAGCGGCGCCACGATCTCGGGCGTCACCAGAATGACCAGTTCGGTCAGATTGCGGCGGTACTCGACGGAGCGGAACAACGCTCCCAGCACCGGCAGTTCACCCATGCCCGGGATCCGGCTGGCGAACGCCTTGACCTCTTCGCTGAGCAGACCTGCGATCGCGATCGTCTGACCGCCGGCGATCTCCACGGTGGTTTCCGCGGAACGCGCGGTCAGACCCGGGACGACGAAGCCCTCGATCTGCACGGCAGTCGAGAAGTCCGTTTCGGAGACTTCGGGCCGCACGCGCAGCCGGACGCGCTGGTGCGCGTTGACCTGCGGCGTGAAGTTCAGCCGCACGCCGAACTCGCGGAACTCGATGGTGATGTTCTGGTTGTCCTGCGGCACCGGGATCGGAAACTCGCCGCCCGCCAGGAACGACGCCGTCTCCCCGCTGATGCACACCAGGTTCGGCTCCGCCAGAATCTTCAGCAGAGAGTTCTCCGCCATCGCCTTCAGGAAGAGCTGCATCTGCACGCGCGGAAACCCGAGCGACAGCGTCGGCGTGGTCGTCAGCGGAATGCCTTCCGTACCGGTCAGGAACGGAATCGTCCCCGTGACCGGGAAGTCCGCGGCCGCGCCGATGTTGGCCGGGTTGATGCCGCCAAGCTGGTTGACGACGAAGGCGTCGCGGAAGTCATCGCCGGCCAGGAAGCCGTTGATCCCGAGCTGGCGCGTCGCGGCGCGGCTGACCTCGGCCACCAGGCAGCGCAACAGAACCTGCTGCTCGCCGGCCACGCGGAGGTGGTTACGCACGCCGGCCATTCCGGCGTCCAGCGACTGGTACGGCAGGAACAGGTTGGCGATGTCCACCACGCGCGATGCTTCTTCGGGGCCGCTGACCGTTCCGGTCAGCACGATGCTGCCCATGACGCTGCGGACGTTGACCTCGGCCTGCGGATCCACGTCGCGGATCGCCTCCTGCAGCGCCCGCGTGTCGAGTTCCACCGACACTTCGAGCATCGAGCGGCGGTCCGCTTCACCCCACAGGATGATCTGCGTGGTGCCGAAGCTCTTGCCGGTCAGCAGAAGCTGCTTGGGGCTGATCGGCTGGACGTCGACGATGGTGCTGGCCACCACGTCGGCGCGGGCCGTTTCCGTCGTCGTTTCCACCAGCACGCTGCGGTTCAGTGGAATGACGATGTGCTGCGTCTCGCCGGCCAGATCTTTGACCGTCGCCTCGAAGGACGGGGCCTGGGCCAGGCCCGTCGGCGTCATCAGCGCCGCACTCGCGCATACGGTCGAGACGAGACACCAGGCACGACCGATCCGCGCGCGCGGTCCATTCCGTCGGACGTTCATCGCAATGCCTTCCTTGACTGGGTGAAACATTAGTCTGGGTACTCCTTGGGCAGATCCGAGTCGGGAATCTCGGACTGCGGCTCCTCTTCCTCGTCGCTGCGCGGTTCGGGCGCGGCTGACGCCGGTCCGGCGCCGGGGGAGACGCCGGCGCGGTTCGGATCCGCGCCGCGCTCCGCTCGCGCCTGGGCCTGCAACACCATTTTCTGCTGCGACGGAAGCCCCTCGGCGACCGCCAGCACCTTCCAGGACTGAGCGTTCTCAAACGTAAACTGCTGGATCGCAACGCCCCTGATCGGCGCCGGAGCGCCGCGGGCGATCGTCATCGTAAACGGCGGGGGCGGGGCTGGCTGAGCGTCCGCATCCGCCTTCATCATCTTCGCGAACTGGCTGAAGTCCGGCATGACCGGCGGCGGCAGTTCTTCCGGCAGCTCTTCCTGCTCCTGACTCTTGAACAGCTCGCTCTCCCGCGCGCTGAGGATCCGACCGGTCGAGACGTCGTGCTCGCCGCGCATCGCCAGCGTCACGCGCCCCTTGGTGGCCGCCAGGTGGAGCTTCGGCACTTCTTCCTCCGCCACCAGCAGCGTCACGGATCGGGCGATCTTGCCGCGGCCATTGCCCTCGCCGGTCGAGGACAGTCCTACGGCGGCGACCTGAATGTGCTCGAGCACGACCTCGGCCAGCGTTTCGCGCTTGCGCGTGCTGGGGTCCATGACGTCCATGACGACGATCACGTCGACCCAGGCGCCCGCGGTAACGTTGAACGCCACGCCGGTCACTTCGTCGATTCGCAGCGAGACCGCCCGATAGCCGGCTTCGATCTTGCCCGGAACGCCCGGCGCCGTGCCCGGCGGCGCGAGCATGGACTCAAGCACCACCGCGCCCTTGGCAATGAACTTGCCCGCGACGCGATCGACGACGTCCTCCGGCGCGGCGAAGTCCTTTTCCATTTCACCCAGCGGCGGATCGGCGGTCTCCACCACTTCCAGCATCTCCCGCGTCACCGCGAGGGATGCGTCGATGTCGGTGAGGGCGCGCACGACCTGCCGCTTCGGCGTCTCGACCGGCTGGCCCTTCGCGTCTCGGAGTGTGTCCATGCCGAACCGGATGGCCAGCAGGCCGATTCCGAGGCCCAGGACAAGAGGTATCAGTGCTTTTCCGCTCATTGGTCGTTCCCCGGCTGTCTCAGATTCGTCTCAGGCGCGGATTCCATGGGGGCCGCGGCGCCGGCGTCTCCGGCGTCCGCGCCGCCTCAACGACTTATCGGATAGAAGTGGCGGCGACCGAACCAACGGGGTCAAATTCCGCCCGGCCGCAGCCGACAGCGGGTCGGGCCACCGTCTCCACCCCATCCGGCGCAGGTCCGACGCTCCGGCACGGCGGCGCAGTGCCGCCGCGGGGGCGGGTTCCCCGGCGGTGTCGGCGTCCCGGCGCCGCTGAGTCCCGGGTCATTCCTCTTCGACTTCCTCGTCCATGCCTTCCTTCCGCATGGAGCAGGAGCCGACGATGTCGTAGTCGAGGCTTCCAAAGAAACCTCCGAGCAGCGACACTTCCGCTGCGGGGATCGAGACGGTGACCACTTCGATCGGGTTCTCGGGCGTGGCGTGTTCGAGCACGATTTCCGGCGTGACTCCGACCGGCTCAACCATCGAGTTCACGCGGTCCAGAACGCCCTGGTAAGGCTCCACGCTCGTCTTGAGGACCGCCAGTCGGCAGCCTTCGCGGGCGGCGTTCTGGACGGTCTGCCGCACCATGAAGAGCCAGCCGTATTCCATGATGCCAAAGAGAACGGTCAGCAGCAGCGGCAGCACCACTGCGAATTCCACAATCGTCGAGCCTCGTCGGCGCGGACGTCCCCATCGATGCAGTCTGATCATGCGCTTCATACCCCTCGACTCCGATTCACAAGGCTCCCGGCCGGCAGCCCGGCCGATCTTCCGACACGTTGAACGCCTACAACCCCCACCAGCCGAAGATCTTCGCCGAGAGCATGATCAGCGACCCGGCCGTCAACGGCACGCCGTAGGGCAGCAGTTGAGAGGTCTCGCCGAAACTCTTGGCGGAACCGAACTCGGCGAACACCAGTTTGGGGTTCGTGCACTTGGTCAGGATGATGTTCAGGTTCGCACAGGCGTGCTTGAGGCGGCGCGTGGACAGGATCATGACCACGGCCGTCACGCCGCCGATAATGACGCCCAGTGCAAAGGACTGGAGCGTCAGCATCGGGCCGAACCAGACACCGATGGCGGACATCAACTTCACGTCGCCGGCGCCCATGCCGTGCATCAGCCAGGGCACGATCAGTACGCCGAAGCCCACCCACATGCCCCAGAAGCCCGTCACCAGGCCCTCCGTTCCGAAGTACATCCCCTGGATCGCAAAGCCAATGGCGATCAACGACGCGTTCAACCAGTTCGGCACCCGCCGCTGGGCGTAGTCAATCCACGAGGCCAGCAGGATGCCGGGCACCAGAATCAGACACGTCATTCCCCAATAACTCATCGCATTCGCTCCGATGTAACCGCCCCTCGAAATCCACCCTGTCTCACCAAAGGGGCCAGCGCGTTTCGGCGCGACACGCTTGCCGCCCTCCGTGCTTCTTTCTCCTCCGTGCGTTCCACCGGCGTCCTGCCGGCGTTCCGTGCGGCATCGGCTCGAAACCGCGTACCACACTGCGCAGTCCTGCGACTCTAGGTAAACTGTAGAAAACAAAACCGTCCGATGCGCGCGGCCGGCCCCATAACGGTCAGTCGGGTATCACCCTCACGGCGACGATCCGGGAGACAGCGTGCGACCGCCCGTTACGACGCTGCGGTCCGCGCGCGTGACGATGGGCGGCGCCTTTCGGCCACCGCCCATCGTCGGATCAGATCAGAGCTTCGGCGACGGACTAGCCGTTGCCGTCCGGCAGCTTCGCGTTCACGTTGGTGAACACGCTGCTGACGGTCGAGCCCAGAGTTCCGATAGCGCCCAGAGCCACGATGATGATCAGGGCGAGCATCACCGCGTACTCGGTCGCCGTCGGGCCGTCTTCGGACTTCAGAAACTCACGGGCCCGAGTCGCCACCAACTTAAGATCCATAATCAAATGCTCCTCTCGTCTACGCTACGGGCCGATTACCGCGGCCCCCGGAGTATCGATGCGCAGGCGAGCACTTTCCGCCCCCTACGCGCCACTTTCCAACTCGAACCTCCGCGGGTCACGAGTCACACGAATGCGACGACCATCGTCGCGTAAACTCATCGCTGCGGCGCTGGTTCGCTCGTACCCCCGCCTCTTCCCGCGGGTCTGCCTCGTCGAACGCACAACCCAAACGTAAGAAACATTCACGTCGCGGGCAAAAAAAAAGGGCGTCGCCGCGGGCGATCCGCGCTATCCCGCTTCTTAGCGGGCGTGATTGCTGATGCGCCGTGCGCTGGCGGCATTACCGGGCGTCATGGCTGTCCTTTGCCTTCCGGTAACCGTGAAAGGGCTGAAGCCGACGGTCTCGGGGTCAATGAACCCGTCCGCCCTGACCGATACAACCGCCGCGCGCCATCCGCGCGCCGGGGGTTCCTGGACATGCAAGGAATACAACCACATACCGCAGCACCCGACGCCCCACGTCAGGCGACCCGTGCCGTGCCGCGGCGCCCCGCGCCGCAGACGGATCCGGTGGCGGCGCTGAAGACGTATTTCCGGGCGCGCCAGGCGGCACGCCGCGGCCTGTGCCTCCTGAATGCGGCTCAGTACGGCGCCGCTGCCGAGGCTTTTCAGGAAGCGACGTCGCTCAATCCGACCTCCGCGACGCTCTCCGCATCGCTGGCCGCCTGTTATCGGGCCGGCGGAGAAGCGAGCGACGCGGCCGCCGCCTTGCGGGATGCGGCTGCCAAACAGCCGGATCATGCCGTGCTCGCGATTCGGCTCGCGTTGACGCTCTGGACCGATGACCGCGGCGACGAGGCCATCGCGGTGATGCGCGAAGCCATCGAACGCACGCCCGATGATGCAGAACTCCAGTTCCAGCTTGGCGTGCTGCTGGCGTCCTCGAGCGAGCACGAGGAAGCCGAGCTGCGCTTCGCTCAGGCATGTGCGATCGACAAGGGACACGTCGACGCGATGGTGCATCTGGCGCTGTGTTACGGCGCGCGGCAGGAATCGGCCGCGGCCGTACGAACGCTGCACAAAGCGCTGCAGCGGCGACCGGACGACGCCCGCGTCGGCCTGCTTCTGTCTCAGGCCGCACGGGCAGCCGGCGCGGCTGGCGAGCCGGTCCAACTGCGACTGATCATGCCCGCCGACGTCGAGTCCAACGATCCCGAGGCCATCGCGACGCTGTGCGAACTGGTGTTGGATGACGCCGACTTCGTGGATGCGCTGCTGGCGGCGCCGCAGGGCGCGGCCGACCGCGAGATCTACCTGCTGCTGCTGGAAACCGTGCGTCACGTCATCGCGCGCCAGGGCGAGCACGCCGACCTGCACTATCAGAGCGGTGTGATCCTCGAACGACTGGGCCGATCGCGCGAGGCGCTTTCGGCAACCCAACGCGCGGTCGAACTCGATCCGACGCACACGCGGGCCATGATTCAGCTCGCCCGGGCGTACAGTCAGGCGAACCGCCCGGCGGACGCGGCGAAGTGGCTTAACCAGGTGGTCGGCCTCGGTCATGAGTATGCCGACGTTTATTACATGCTGGGCAACGCCCACCGCCGCCTGGGCTGCGTCGAAAAGGCTGCCAGCGCTTACCGTCGGGCGCTGCACATCAATCGGAACTACGAGGAGGCGCGCGAGGCGCTGGAAGCGCTGTCCGCCGGCGCGGCGACCGCCCCGGACTGAACCGACGGCGCGTCGGCCAGCCGTTTGGAGCCGGCTTCCACAGGTATGTGAGTGTGGCACCGGCTCTCAACCGGTGTCCGGAATGAATGTGGCACCGGTTTTCAACCGGTGGCTGAGACGAATGTGGCACCGGTTTTCGACCGGTGGCTGAGACGAATGTGGCACCGGTTTTCAACCGGTGGCTGAGACGAATGTGGCACCGGTTTTCGACCGGTGGCTGAGACGAATGTGGCACCGGTTTTCAACCGGTGGCTGAGACGAATGTGGCACCGGTTTTCAACCGGTGGAAAGCACGCGAATCATTGAGGCCCTCGGTACGACCCCGTCGCACACCGCCTTCGGAAAAAGAACTCATGTCGTACCTGCTTGAAATCCTGGGCCGCGGCCTCCTGACCGAACTCAGCGGCGCCTTCGGCAGCCTCATCGAGGACGACGGTCACTTCGGCACGCACGAGTTGGAGGCAGCCGTCGCCCGCGAACCCGATGATCCGGGTCATCATCGGCGCCTCGGCGTCCGGATGCTCTCGCTTCAGGATGCGCGGGCCGCCGAGCGGTCGTTCCGCCGGGCGCTGGCGCTGGCGCCGGATGATCCCGCGGCACGGGTGGCGCTGGCCTGCGTGCAGGACGCGGCCGGGTCGGTCCACGAGGCGCTCGAGACGCTGGCCGCGGCGCGCGACGCGAAGAGCGATTCCGCCATTCGCTTTGCCCAGGGCTTCTGCCACGAGAAACTCGGCCAGATCGACGAGGCCGTCGCGGCCTACGAGGACGTCATCGACATTCATTCCGAGTTCCGCGCCGCCCACGAGCGCCTGGCCGCCATCGCGCTGAAGCGGCATGAACTCGACACCGCCATCGTTCACTACGAGCATCTCTGCTGGGCGGACCCGAGCTGCGCCACCACGAACATGACGCTGGCGAATCTGTACATCCGTGCGGGCCGTTACGACGACGCCATTCAGCGCTACCGCTACGTCACCTGCCTCGATCCGAGCAACTGGGAGGCGCGCGACGACCTCGCGGCCGTCTACGATCAGACCGGACAGTATGCCAAGGCGATCCCGCTGTTGCTGGATCTGATCGACGAGGAGCCGGGCATCGCCCAGCATCGCGTGCGTCTCGGCGACCTGTACGTGCGGACGGGCGCCTTTCGCAAGGCGCTGGGCGAGTTCAGGAAGGCGGTCGAACTGGGCCCGGACTATCTGGAGGCCTTCATCAAGCTCGGGGTCGGGCACCTGCGCGGCGGCGACGTTACCGAGGCGATGCGCTGGTTCGGCCGTGCGATCGAAATCAACGATCAGTTGCTGGCCGCCTACGTCGGGCTGGGCGTGGCCCAGCAGGAGGCGGGTCGAACCGACGAGGCGCGCGAGAGCTTCGACATCGCCGCCGCCGTCGAGCCGAACAGCACGCTGCTTTTTTCGGAGATCGCGCGCCTGCAACTGGGCGTCAGCGCCGCGGGGCAGGTCGAGCGTTACCTCGCGCCGTCGGCCATGGCACGGGGAGAGTCGCCGCCCGCGAGAGAACGCGTGGACGCCGTCATTGTGCGGCAGATCGAGCGTCTGCGCGAGACGCTGGAGGCGCGGCCGAACCACGCCGACCTGCACTTTCGGCTCGGATTGCTCCTGCGCCAGACGGGCGACCTGGACGCCGGCATCGCGTCCATGCAGCGCGCGGTCGAGATCAACCCGTGTTACCTGCGGGCGCTGATTAAGCTCGGCGTGTGCTTACGAGAGAAGGGCGACCATCGTGCCGCCATCGATGCCTTCCGGCGGGCGCTGCGCGTCGACGGTGACGCCGTCGACGCCTACTACGAACTCGGCGTCCTGTACGCGGATCAGCGCCGATACGAATCCGCGGTCAATCAGTTCGAACAGGCGGCCTCCCGCCGACCCGATCGCGTGGATCTGCATGCGCACCTGGCCATGGCGCTGGAGAACCTCGGCTTGTCGGACCGGGCGGAGACGAACTGGCGCACGCTGTTCCAGGTCGCCCCGCACACGCCGTCCGGACGCGCCGCGCTGCGCGCCGCCTTCGAGCCGAGCGATCGGCACTCCTGAACCTGAGCCATCGCGCGCGAGCCAATGCCACCAATGAGCCGCGCGGCTCGGTGCTGGCGCGTCATCGCGCGTCGCGATTCAGATCCCGCTGCCTTCGCAGTGTTCGAGAATCACCGGGTGGTATTGCCCGACGGTTGCATCCGTGAGCGAGTACGTGTCCATCCGCAGCAGCGGTGGCGAGTAGATATGCAGCGTAATGAGATCCCTGCCGGGCGCTTGCAGGTTGGAAATCTGGTGAATGTAGGCGTCTTGCATGGCGCAGACTTCGCCCACGCCCATGTCTTCCGAACCCACGGCCGTGATCTGCCCGCACGGCGTTTTCTTGAACTGCGTCTCCGTGACGATGCCTTTGAGCACCTTCACGCCGCACGTCGACTGGGCATGGTTGTGGATCGGGCTGCGCTGCCCGCTGCGCCAGCACAGGGCCAGCAGATGATACCACGGGCCGCCCTTGATCAGGTTGCGCAGATACTGCCGTTCGTCGAAGCGGACGTACTCGGCGACATCCTCGACGGTTAGATCGTGCAGCCCCTCCAACTCGCGACGCAGGTCCGGGACGGACGCCCGGTGCGTCAGGCCGTCCAGGTAGTCGATCAGGGACTCCAGCTTCGGAACGTGACACGTCGTGGTTGCCATGACCGACTCCTCGCGCGACGATGGGGTAAATTCGCGACCCGGCTGCCGGGGTGTTCATCCGCGGCGGCCCCCGTGGACATTATGCCCCGATCGAAGCGTCGATACAACTTCAAACCGGGCAACAAACCGGCGGCCCGGACGTTTGCCCTGCTGGCAGCCATGCCGTTCGAAAGTGAGGACCGCCCGATGTTCCGCCCGACGCCTCCCGGAGCAGACCGCCGCCCCCTTCCCATGTCGTTGTCCGCAGGTTGCGCCCGCCGGCTGTCCGTAAGTCTGACGCTGGCCGTGGCCGCCTGCTTCTCGCACGCAGCCGACGCAGACGACAAGGCGTCGCCTGCCGCGGCGGCGCCGCCGGCCGCGCCCGTTCAGAGCGCTCCGCGGGTCGATAACGTCATTCTGATCACCATCGACACGCTGCGCGCCGACCACCTTGGCAGCTACGGCTACCCTCGCCCGACGTCGCCGAACCTGGACCGCTTCATGGCCCGCGGGACGCGATTCGAGTGGGCGTTTTCGACCGCGTCCTATACCGCGCCGTCCCATATCTCCATGATGACGGGCCTGTATCCGAGCTTCACCTCGGTCGGGCTGGACAACGGGCGGTTCTTCAAGCTGTCCGGACGCACGACGACGCTGGCCGAGGTCTGCCGCGACGCCGGGATGCGCACGGCCGCGGTCATCAGTAATCCTACGTTGAACCGCCGGCTCGGGCTTCACCAGGGCTTCGCCGTCTATCGCGACATGCAGTTCGATCGCCAGACCGGCGCCTATAACCCGAAGATCGCCGCCACGTCGACGGACGAAGCGCTGATCCTGCTCGACATCGTCCACAGCGCGCCGTTCTTCATGTGGGTCCACTACCAGGATCCACACGGTCCGTACCTGCCGCCGGCCATGTATCCCGAGTTGCGGGATTCGACGGTCCCGCCGGAGCGCGACACGCAGCTTGCCCCCGGCGCCGACACCTCCGGCTACAAGGCGATTCCGACCTACCAGGTCGTCGCGGAGGAGCGAAACCTCAGCCAGTACAGCCGTCGCTACGACAACGAAATCCGGTACCTCGACACGGAGATTCAGCGGCTGTTCGACCGAATCGACGAGCTGAAGCTGCTGGGTAACACGCTGGTGATCATTACCTCGGACCACGGCGAGGCCTTCGGGGAGGACGAGTTCTACTTCGCCCATTCGCACTCGGTGGATCTGGACCAGGTGCGCGTTCCGCTGGCGATCGTCGGTCCCGGCGTCGCGGCGGGCAAAGCGGTGCAGACGCCGACCACCAATCTGGACATCTACGCCACCGCCCTGGAAGCGCTTCGCATCGAGGACGACCGGCACGACTCCCGCAGCCTCCTTCCTGCGCTGCGCGAAGGGCGCGAGCCGGAAGCGCGGCCGGTGTTCGTCGAGAGTTTTTCGCAGCGCGGCGTCATCGCCGACGGCGCGTTCTTCCGCAACGACCGTCGCCCGCCGGACAGCAAGATATGGACCGTCAGTCCGACTACGAACGGCCATCACCACCCGCTGGGCATCCAGTGCCGCAGGTTGCTCGGCGCCGAGCCGGTGGCCGAGGCGCAGAAGGAGGCGCTGCGAGCGGAACTGGATGCGTTTTCCATGCAGGCGGAAGAATCCCTCCGGCTGAACTTCGAGGATCTGCTGGCCAAGTCCAAGGACAAGCGCACGAAGGGCGAGCAGAACGGCCTCGTCTTCTGGCGTGACAAGCTTGGCTATCCGTTCGAGCTTGAGGACGTCGGCCCCGTTGAGCCGCCGGCGCTGAGCGACGAAGAAGCTGCCCACCGCAAGGCCCTCATCGGGCTGGGCTATCTCACCGACGACGATGACGAATGAGTGCCGGGAGGGCTGCAAGGCGGCGGATGCCCACGTCGCGCGTCTAAACTCCGAGCGCGAGTTCGCACCACACCCGAGCCGCGGGCTTCAGCCCGCGCGAAGCAGGCGGCATAGTTATCGAAACAAAATGCGCACCAAGACAGGGAACGCGCGATCGCTCATGATCCCGCCTTCAATCGCAGCGCCAGCAAGGTGCGATCATCCTGGGCGGGGGCGCCTTCGGTGAAGGCGTACAGCCGCCCCAGGATGCAGTCGAGCACGGCCCGTGCCGAAAACGACGGTTCACACATGCAGGCGTGGAGGCGCTCGCGGCCGTACATCTCGCCCTGCACGTTGAACGCCTCCGTAATCCCGTCGGTGTAGAGCAGCAGCGTGTCGCCCGTGCGCAGCGTCGTTTCGGCCGTGGTGCGCGTCCAGTCGGCGATGATGCCCAGCGGAAACGACTGCGCCTGATCCAGTTCGACGACGCTGCCTTCCAGCCGGGTCACCAGGGGGGGGTTATGTCCGGCGCTGGCGTAGTGGAGGCGACCCGTCGCCGGTTCGTAGACGCCGTAGAACGTCGTGACGAAGGTGGCGTCGTATCGTTCGCTTTGTCGGGTCAGACGTGCGTTCGTGTCGGCAAGCACCTCATCCGGAGGCGTCCCCTTCAGGCACTGGCTGTGCAGCAGCGTGCGCGTGATGGCCATGACCACTGCGGCTGAGGCGCCGTGCCCGCTGACGTCGCCGATCAGAATCCCCCAGCGCCCGTCGCCGAGGTCGAAGAAGTCGTAGTAATCGCCGCCGGCGCGTGTCGCCGTTTCGTAGGCGACCGCGATGCTGACCCCGGGGATGTTCGGCAGGCTTGGCGGCAGCAGTGCCCGCTGAAGCTGGCCGATGCGGTGCATTTCGCGGTCCATCTCAGCGTTGGCCGCGTGAAGTTGCGATGCCAGCACCAGGTTCTGCGTCGCTCGGCCGAAGAGATTCGCCTGGATCATCAGGTCCGGCAGCTTGGCGTGATCGAAGGCCGCCGGCCGCGACGACAGCATCACCACCATGTTCGTCGCCTGCCCGCCGTCATACAGCGGCACGGCCACGAGCGAGCGCATGTCTTTGAGGTATTCGAACGTGGCGTCCGCGGGATCGGGCTTAAGGTTATCAATGACGCGCAACTCGTCCGCGTGGAGCAGTTCACCAAACAGTCCGCTGCTGAGCACCGGCAGTTTCGCCTTCTCGGTCCATGGATTCAGCCGCGTGCTCCAGGTGCTGCTCCGCGTAATGTAATAGTTCGGCGGCGTCAGCCCGCGCCGGCTGAGCGAAACGACCCGGTCCCGCGGCAACCATGTTTCCATGCGGCGGCCGAAGACCCGAACCATCTCCTGTGGATCGGTCTGAACGCTGATCTCCCGCATCATCTCCGTCGCCAGCGCCAGCCGCCGCGAGACGTCCGGCGATGTGGCGGGACGATCAGCGGGAAGCTTGTTCTCGTTGGCGTCGGATCGGGTCATAGTGGTTCTGACCAACTTCGCATCGAGTCAGCGGATCATACCTTCCCGCCATCGTGCGTTCTTACCCTCTCACCATCCTACCTTCGCACCATCCTACCTTCTCACCATCCTACCTTCTCGCCATCCTACCTTCTCACCATCTCACCTTCTTACCTGCTTATGTTCTTATCTTCACTCCCTCACTCCCTCACTCCCTCACTCCCTCACTCCCTTCCCCCCGTCAGATATTCTCACCAAAAAAGAACGCCGCGCCCATCCGGTCCGCCATCGCCTGGTTTGCGAAGATCAGCGGCAGGAGGAAGTGGATGTCCGTGTTCGGGGCGCGCAGGTAATCGGCCATCGCGTGCCGCCAGCGCAGTTCGAACTCCATCAGCCGGTCCTGAGAGTGCTTGTCGTCGAGGGCCTCATGAACCACCTCCGCGCCGAGCTGGGCCGACCAGAGTGCCGGGTAGATGCCCTCGTAGCTTGCGGCGGCGACGAACCCGCCCGCGTCGCCGACGACGAGTGCGTTCTTGCCGACGTGGGTCTCCATGTCGAGCGCAAACGCGGCCGGGTGGACCGTCAGGGGCGCCGCCGCGGCGGCTTGCGTCAGGTCCATGCCCAGAATCCCGTGATCGCACAACCCGCGGGACAACGCGATCAGCGCCGTGCGTGCCTGGGCCTGCGGGCCGAGCCAGTGGATGGACACGGACGCCCACCCGGCGCATGTAACGATCATCGCGAAGCTGCCGGCCCGCTCCAGGCCGAGCACCACGCTCACGCGAGCCTCCTTATCGTCGCTCGCGCCGGCGTCGTGCTCGACGATCCCCGTGACGACCGGGCGGCCCATCCCGGAGCGGGGGATGCCCAGCGACGACAGGAGCGCTGTTCCCCGCCCGGCGGCGAGGATCAGAAGTCGTGCGGTAGCGGTCGAACCATCGGCCAGCGCGAGGCGCACGTTGGTTTCGTGCGGCTCGACGGCGACCACGTCGGCGCCGCCGCGAAACTCTGCGCCGGCCGCGCATGCGGCGTCGACGAGCGCCGCGTCAAAGCCGGAGCGGTCCACGAGGTAACCCGGCGACTGGGCGAACGTCGGTTGGGCCGATTTGGCAAGATCCGGGTTGTAAAACGTCACCTGGCTGAAGGGGCGCGACAGCAGGGGGGCTATGGACACGCCCACTTCCTCAACCAGCGGCACGGCGCGGGCGTTGAGCCAGCCGGCGCACGCGGCTCGCCGCGGAAAGGACGCCCGGTCGATCAGCAGTACCCGGCGCTGCCGACGAGCAAGGTGCAGCGCGGCGAAGGCCCCGGCCGGACCGGCGCCGACGATCGCAACGTCGAACGGGGGATCGGTTGCCATTGACCTACGGACTCCTAGCCGGCGTCCAGCCGTTCCCAGAAGTGCTCCTCCGCCTCGCGGAAACGCTCAAGCGTGGCCCGCAGCACCTCGGTGACATCGTCCAGCGCGGAATCATCAACGTCCACGCCCTCCGCTTCGAGCTGCTCGATGCGCTCCAGCCGCTGGAGCGCGTCGTCGAGCCGCGCCGCCGCTTCCGTAAACTCACGCGCCGCGTCGAACACGTCCAACTGCTGCTGCTCTCGTTCGGTCGGCTTGTAGAGCAGCCGCCACGGTTGGCGGCGGATGTCCTTACTGGCCCCCTTGAGATGCTCGCTGGTCTCTTTCACGTTGGCGATGATCTGGTCGATCCGCTCCCCATTCAGCAGCGTCGTCCGCCGGGCCGTCGCGGCGACGGACTCGATGTCCGCCAGCGTCCGGTCCAGCCGTTGCGTCGTGCCGTGCAGGATCGCGCGGACGCCCGCTTCGTTGGCCGGATCGAGTTCCGCAGCCAGCGGCTGGGCGATTCCGGTGTGGACGGTTCGCGCCGTACCCGCCACGTCCGTCAGGGCGTCGTGGATGAGCATGCGGTTCTCGCCGATCATATCCGCCAGGTCGGCCAGCGATCGGTTGACCAGTTCGAGTGCGTCGTTGAGCCGGGCCGCGATCGTGGCGTCGCCGCCAACCTCGGCCTGGTCCTTCAGCGAGGCGGTCAGCCTGTTCACGTTATCCAGGATCGTGTGCAACTTCGCCATGATGGCCGCCTGCTCGGCCGGATCCGTCTGTAGCTCCACGTGCGCCATCGCGGCCTGCAGGTGATCCAGCGACGCGGCCAGCTTGGTGGTCAGCGACGCCGGCTGCCCGGGGTCCAGTTGGGCCTTGATCTGCGCCAGCAGGCTTTCCGGATTGGCGGAGTCGAACTCGGCCGTCACACGGCTGAGCTGGGCGGCGATGCCGCCGGCGCTGCCGTAGATTGGCCCGGCATCCGCGAGCCGAGCCGCAGCGTGGCCGCGTCGGGTCACTTCGAGCGTGCCCGGTCCGCCCAGCGGCGGCCCGACGGCGGAAATCGTGCAGTCCGCGCGCAGGTCGGCGGCAGGATTCACGCGCGCCGTCACCCGCGCGACCGGCGAGTCATCCCCGTCCGGGGCGGATTCCAGCGAAATCGCGACCACTTTCCCGATGCGCTGCGTGCCGTAGATCACCTGTGAGCCTACGTCCAGGACGGGCAGCGGCATATCCGTGGGAAACAGCACGACGATCGTCTCGAGCCGTTGAAACAGGCCGCGACCGATCCAGAGCGTGGTGGCGATCAACACCGCCGCCATGACCAGGACCGCCAGACCGAGCCGGAATGTATCTCGATTCTGTGACATGCTTCGCGGTGTGCTATTACCCCGCCACCAGCAGTTTTTCAAACTCGCTGATGCCCAGGTCGTTTGTCAGCGGCCCCTCGACCCGGCCGTTCATGAACTGGTGAATCAGCCGTTCGTTCTCATCGTGCAGCGCGTCGGGCGGCGCCGTCATGATCCGTTCGAACTCCGCCCGCGGCCCGGCCTTGATGACCCGGCCCTTGTCCAGCATCACCAGCCGGTCGGCGATCTTCAGCGCCGAATCCATGTGATGCGTCACCACGACGCTGGTCACCTGGAGCTTCCGCGAGAGATCCCGCATCAGTTCGTCGATCGCCGACGACGTGACCGGATCCAACCCGGCGGAAGGCTCGTCGTAGAACAGGATTTCCGGATCGAGCGCGGTGGCGCGGGCCAGGCCCGCCCGCTTCTTCTGCCCGCCCGACAGTTGCGATGGGAACTTCTGCCGGTGCGCCAGCATGCGCACCTGCTCCAGCTTGAGCGTCACGACGATGTCGATCACGTGCGGGTCGACGGCCGAGTGTTCCCGCAGCGGCAGGGCGACGTTCTCCGCGACCGTCATCGAGTTGAACAACGCGCCGCTCTGGAACAGGATTCCGAACTGGAGGCGCAACCGGTCCAGGTCTGCATCGGGCAGGGTGGCGATGTCGGCGAAGGCGTCCATCGTCGACGTGCGATACTCGATGCGTCCGCCGCTGATCGGGTATTCGCCGATCAGGCAGTTCAGCAGCGTGCTTTTGCCGCATCCGCTGCCGCCCATGATCACCAGCGTCTCCCCCCGATGAACGTCGAACGACACGTCCGAGAGCACGGCGACGTCGAGACCCTCGGCGTCGCGAAACGACTTGCGTACGTTTCGCACGGCGATGACGACGTCAGGCTCGGTCGCGGCTGGGTCCAAGCATCGCCCCTGTCAGACTTTGAAGGCGTAGAACACCGCGGTGAAGATCACGTCCACGCCGATCAGCGCCACGATGGACTTGACGACCGTCTGGGTCGTCGCGCGGCCCACGCCCTCCGCGCCGCCGCGGACGTTCAGCCCTTCGTAGGACGCGATCATCGCGACGATCGCCCCGAAGCAGGCCGCCTTGATCAATCCCGTATAGAAATCGGAAAGCGTCAGCGCCTCGCGCGTCAGCGTCAGATACGTTTCCAGGGACACGCCCAGCACGGCGGTGCTGGTCAGCAGGCCGCCCGCCACGCCGATCACGTCCGCCAGCACCGTCAATCCCGTCAGCATGACCACCGTCGCGACGAACCGCGGCACGATCAGGAATCGGATCGGGTTGAGCGCGTGGGCGCGCAGCGCCTTGATTTCCTCCCCCTCCACCATCGCGCCGAGTTCCGCCGCGATCGAGGCGCCGGCGAAGCCGCTGATCACGATGGCCGTCAGCAGCGGACCGAGTTCCCGGAAGACGGCAATGCCGACCACGTCGGCGACCCGTTCGAGCTGGCCATAGAGTTCCAATGTCGGCGCAAGTTGCAGCGCCAGGATGATGCCGATGAACATCTGCACCAGGGCGACGATGCTGATGCTCTCCACCCCGATGCGAACCATCTGGCGGACGAACGTCGCCGGCGTCGCGCGCGCCCGCCGCCGCACCAGCCCGCGCCCGCACCAGCTCAGCGTGTTGGCCAGCAGGGCCGTTACGCCGCCGACGAACCGGACGAATGAGGCGCAGGCCGCCAGCCGATCGACCGTCGCGCGGCCGATCCACTCAACACCGCGCCCGACGATGGACCTTGTCGTCGCTGCCTCGCTCATGCGGATAGGGCTTCCTCGTCCGTGTCCACGATGTGGAAGAACCGCGTCAGCCGGGTGATCTCGAAGATGCCGCGCACGCGTGCGTTCGGCGCCACCAGCACCAGCGTCCCCGCGTACCGCGACACGCGCTTGGCAATGTCCACCAGCGCGCCGACGCCGGACGAGTCGAGATAAGAGACGCGCCCCAGCCGCAGCACCAGCCGAGGCGGCTCCTTGTCCACAATGGCCAGAAGCGTCTGGTGGAAGGCGGGCGAGTGGGCGAGGTTGATGTCGCCCGTGGCCTCGACAATCGTAACGGACTCGTCCTGAGAGACGATGGTGACGTTGCGTGGAGGGGGCTTGCTCATGCCGCGTTCAGGATCCTTCCGCGTCTTTCGGTCCGGCCTCGTCACCGTCGGAACTCGATCCCCGGGCCTTGGGCTCGAGATGCGCGCTCGCGTAGTCACGCCATCGCTGAACGGCCGGTTGCTGCCGGGTCGGATCGATCGCGTAGTCGAAACCGAAGTCGTCCCCGGCGAGCCGTCGCAGGGCCAGCACGGCATAGAAACGCACGGCCGGATCGTCGTCTTCCAGTCGTTCGACCAGCAACGGCACGCACGCCACGTCGTCGCCGAGCGCGGCCCGCTTCACGGCCTGCGCACGCTGCACCGGGTCGTCCGACGTGATCCGCGGCGCCGCCTGGCAGCCGGCCATCAGCGCCATCCACGCCGTGAGCGTCACTCGTTTGAGCCTCATGGGCTGAGCATGCATCAGGTTGCCGGCTCGCTGAACCTCGACACCCTTGACACCCGATGGTCGTGGGACACCATGCACTCCGGTGACCGCATCACCGCGGCCCCTGCCCACGGCGGCCGGTCGCATCGCCCGGCGTTGTCGGCGTCATCGTACGCGCTGCCGACGGACGCACAAGACAGGATCGACGGTTTCCGCCGCGGTCGGTGTTTTGCCTCCCGGCCGCCGGCGGGGAACGACGGGCTCGCCCGACGGGGCGATGGCGGAGGCGGCGCGGGCGGCGACGCCAGCGGCCGAGGGTGTGGAATGACGCTGATTCAGGCCACGGGTTCTCCTTCGCCAGCTGCCCGCGTGGAATTGCTGGATCCCGAGGCCCCGGACTACCGCGAGGTCGTCGCGCGCGTGCTCGGCGGTTCCGCCGGACCGGTTGCGCACGACGAGGCCGACCGATTCCTCGACACCGCCGCCTGCCGAGGTCTCCAGGTGGCGCCGGCCGGTCGCGTCCACGTCGACGGCCGCCGCCCGGGTACGGCCGTCGGAATCGTCTCGCCCGGTCGCAGCGCTTTGCTGATGCTGGGAGCCGGGTCGGAAGCCGCGCCGGGTGCATTCAGGACGCTGGTGGAGGCCGTCACGACATGCCTCCACGGCCGGGGCGCCCGCCTGGTTCAGACGCTGCTCGACGACCAGGACGCCCCGGCGTCGCGCGTCCTTCATGCGGCCGGTCATCACTACCTGACTCAGTTGGTCTACCTGGAGCGGCACATGCGGAGGCTGCCGGAGCCGCTTCGCCTGGCGGCCGACGTCGCGTGGACCCGCTACGAGCCCCCAATCCGCCCGCAGTTCATCCGCCTCCTGGAGGCGTCATACGTCGACAGTGCGGACTGCCGCGGGCTGGCCGGGATCCGAACGACGGACGACGTGCTCACCGGCCATGCCCACTCCGGCGATTCCGGCATGGATCACTGGTGGCTGGCGACGGTCGATTCAGCGCCGGTGGGCGCGGTGCTGCTGACGGTACACCGGCGCTACAACGTGGCGGAAGTGGTCTACATGGGCGTCGCGCACGACGCCAGGCGCCGCGGCGTCGCCCATGCGCTCCTGCGCCGCGGATTGGAGGAGGCGCGCGCCCTGGGCGTCCGCTGCCTGACGCTGGCGGTGGACCGCGCCAATGAGCCGGCCCGGCGTCTCTATGCCCGCTGGGGGTTTGCCCACGTTCTTCGACGCGACGCCTGGATCGCAGTCTCCCACGGCGGCGGTTCTTAACGCTGCTGCCTGCGGGGCGGGGGGTGTCCTCCGGCGGCTTCGTCGGGCCGTTCCCCACAGGTCCGGCGCGAACCGGTGGAAAGATCGTGAACAAAATCTTAACCCTTTGATAGCACGAACATCACATGCAATCCGGGTGGGGGCGGTCGAATTTTTTCGTTGACGCCGTTTCGGGAGCGGGATAACTTCGCCGTCGCGTTGGCGTGAACGCCCGTGGCCGGGCTCATTCGCGGCCGGCGCTTTCAAGTCAGAATCATCCGAGAGCCTGAAGAGGCTGCTCTCGACGGAGGAGCCGGCGATGATCGTATGCGCCCAGGATTGGCGTGCGCAACTTGAAGCGCGAATTTCCGAACAGGTCGGTCCCAAGCGGTTCAATGTCTGGTTCAAAAACGTTGCCGAGTTTGAGTTCAGCGAGTCGGTCCTTCGCGTGAGCGTGGCCAACCAGTTCGTCGGCGACTGGATCGAGCGGCATTTTCGCGATGTGATCGCCAAGGCTGCCGCGGACGTAGCGGGCAGGTCGCTCGAGATCGCCTTCTCGACCGACCCGAGCCTCGCCGGTCGGCTCGGCCGGAAGCAGCCGGACCGGCAGGTGGCCTACCTTGCCGGGAATCCGGAGCGCGTCGCGCGCGAGCATCGCCGCAACGGAAGTTTGCCCACGGTTCAGCCGTTGCGGCTGACCATGGACGATTTTGTGATCGGTCAGTCCAACCGGATCGCCCACGCCGCGGCCCTCAGCGTCGTGGAGACGCCCGGCAGCCTCTACAACCCGCTGTTCATTCACGGCGGCTGCGGACTGGGCAAGACGCATCTGCTCCAGGCGATCTGCAACGGCGTTCGAGATCGGAACAACGGCTGCCGCTGGCGCTATGTCACGGGTGAGGAGTTCACGAACGACTACGTTTACTCCGTCAAGGCCCGCGAACAGGACGCGTTCCGCCAGCGCTACCGGCACCTGGACGTGCTGGTGATTGACGACGTCCACTTCTTCGCCAACAAGCGCGCGACCCAGGAGGAGTTTCTGCACACGTTCAACGCGATCGCGTCGTGCGGAAAGCAGATCGTGCTGTCGTCGGATGCGCAGCCGAAAATGATCGGACATCTGTCGGAGCACGTGGTCAGCCGGCTCTGCGCCGGCATGGTTGTCCGCATCGACTCGCCCGATCTGGAACTGCGCAAGGAAATCCTGCGCCGGCGGGCGTCGAGGCTGAACGTCAAGATTCCCGAGGCCGTCATTCAGTACGTCGCCGAGAACTTCCTCGCCAACGTGCGCGAGCTGGAGGGCGGATTGCTGCGCATCGTGGCCGATTCGGAGATGAACGGCGCCACCGTCAGCCTGGCCCTGGCGCAGCGGGTCGTGCGGGAGCTGGTGCGTCACACGGCGCCGGTGATCCGTCTGGCAGACATCGAAAGCACCGTGGCGATCTTCTTCGGCCTCACCCCGGCTGACCTGCACACGACCCGCAAGACCCGCACGATCGCCCTGGCACGCAGCATCGCCATGTATCTGGCCCGCAAGCACACCGACATGAGTTTCCCGGAGATCGGTCGTTTCATGGGCCGCAAGAACCATACCACCGTGCTCCTGGCGCAGCGGCGCGTGTCGCAGTCGCTTCAGCGCAACGAGACCGTGCGCTGGGTTACGCCGGTGGGCCAGAAGGAACTCAACCTGGCCATGCTGATCCAGGATCTGGAGGAACAGCTCGGTCACGGACGCCGCGGCGACGCGGCGGCGTAAGCGCGCGTGGCGTCCGCGGCCGGCGAACCGCCCGGCCCGCGGCCCGCGCCGTACCGTCGTCGGCGCTGCAAACTTCGTCAACGCCGGAGCTTGGCGGCGATTCGGATTTTGCCTGTTGCGCCATCGGGAAACCAACCGATATTTGGAGTCTTACAAGGAGGGGTTGAGAGAGTGAGAAGATCAGGGCCAGCAGGTTAGGGAACGGGCGCGGATCAGACCCAATCAGACGCGGTGTCCCCGCCCGGATAACGGCCCCGGGGGCTCGTGTGGTCGTGTCGAAGAACCGCTGCGCGGCGCGTCTTGCGTCGTCGGCGGTGGAGGTGGAGATCGCCAATGCAAAAATCACCCTTGCTCACGCGCGAACATCAGGCGCGACTGGAGCAGATCATCGGAGAAATGTCGGAACTTATCGACAACCTGCGTTTGTCGATCACCTATCTGCAGTTCGACCTCGAGGCGACCCGCCGCGAGAACGAGTCCTTGAAGCTGCTGCTGCGGGAGAAGGGGTAAGCGCGGGTGCGAGGGGCGCTCGAGTCTGCGGAGGCCCTATAATCCGGCGATCAAATGCGCGGGCGGCCCGCCGGCTTGGCCGGTCGAACCGTGCGGCCGTAACACAGTACGGCGTCCGGCCTGGGTCGGACGATGAGCGGCTACAGATCACCGGAAGAGACTCATGAGTTGGACAGACCACGCGGGGTCGGGTGCAGGAGGCGATGAGCACACCGGCGCGTGCGCGTCGCCGGCCCGTCGGCGGCAGCGTGCTGCGGCTGCTGCGGCCTGGCTCGTCGCCGTCACAGTCCTGATGGCGACGGCCGCAGCGCCGGCGCAGTACACGCCACCGCCGCCTGCCGAAACAGCAGACCCCGCACCGCCCGCAGCCGGCGTGGGCGACGAAGTCACGCCGGCTGAGCCGCCTCAGCCGCCGGCCACCCTATCGAGTGCCCGTCAGATGTGGCTCGTCGGGCGATACGACGATGCCTTGGCGGCGTTTGCGCGGCTGCATGACCAGGCCGGCTCGGATGCCGACCGGATCGAAGCGGGAATCGGGGCGGCGCGCTGCCGGCTGCAGCAGGGGCAGTACCGCGAAGCCCTGGACGGCCTGCTGGCGCTGCCCTCGGCGCGCGAGCAATCTGCCGCGTGGCACACCGCCGTTGCGGACGTGCAGCGGGTATTCGGCGATTACGATCGCGTCCTCGAACACGCTCGCGCCGCCATCGCGCTCGACAAGCGCAGCGCCGGGCCGCGCCGCCTGCTGGCGGAGACGCTTGAGTATCTCGGCCGTCGCGACGAGGCGATCGAGGCGTACGAGTGGTTCAATCGCCAGATGGTCGACCGGCCGGAACTGCCGTCGGACGCCGAGTGGCTCACGGACGCCGCGCACGGGTTCTATCGCTACACCATCCTCACGCGCACCGACATCAAGCGGCGCACCCGCTACGTCCTCGTGGAGCTGCTCCAGAACGCCTACGAGCGCGTGGATCGCACCTGGTGGCCTGCCCGCGTCGCCGCCGCCGATCTGCTGCGCGCCAAGTACAACGACGACGAGGAGGACGGCAGCGTCTCCGACTACGCCGCCGCGCTGCGTATCAACGAGAATCTGCCGCAGGCGTACGTCGGGCTGGGCGCCGTCGCGCTGGACCGCTGGGACTTCGAAGACGTCGAGCGGAAGGTGGCCACGGCGCTGGGCATCAACCCGAACTTCGCGCCGGCGCACAACCTCCTTGCCCATTGCCGGCTTCAGGAGCGGCGCTACGATGAAACGGTAGCCGAGGCGCAGAAAGCGCTGGAACTCAATCCCAACGACATCGAGGCGTTGTCGCTCCAGGCCGCGGCGCGGCTGTGCCAGTACGACCAGCCCGGCGTTGACTCCATCGTGCGACGCGTCGAGGCGCTCAACCCCCGCTGTGCGATGCTCTATCGCCTGCTGGGCGACGCCACCGGCGGCATCCGTCAGTACGAAGCGTCCGAGCGGCACTACGAGAAGGCCATCGAGTTCGACCCGACTGACGCCAACGCGCGCACCGAACTCGGCATGATGTACATGCAGTGGGGCCTGGAGGAAAAGGCCCGCGCGGCGCTCGACGGCGCCTGGGCGCTCGACCCCTACAACGAGCGCACCTACAACACGCTTGAACTGCTGGACTCGCTGGAGGCGTTTCAGTCTCACGAGACGGAGCATTTCGAAGTCCGCTTCGACGAAACGCTGGATCCCGGGCTTGGCGCCTACGTCGCCACCTATCTCGAGAGCATCTATCCCCAGGTCACCGGCGACTACGACATGGACCTGGAGCACAAGACGATCATCGAGATTTTTCCGACCCACAAGCAGTTCGGCGTGCGCATCACGGGCAAACCGTGGATCCACACCGTCGGCGCCTGCACCGGGCGCGTGATCGCGCTGGACTCGCCGCGCCGGCATCCGGCGCTCGATCTGGGGCCGTACAACCTCGCCTCCGTCCTCAAGCATGAGTTCACGCATACCGTCACGCTGGCCGCCACCGAGAATCGCATCCCGCACTGGCTGACCGAAGGGCTGGCGGTGTGGCAGGAGGATCATCCGCGTACGTTCGACTGGATGCGGATGCTGGCCGAACGGGTTCGACGGGGCGAGCTGTTCACGCTGGAGGAAATCAACTGGGGCTTCGCCCGCCCGCGCCGGCCCGACGATCGCCAGGTGGCCTACGCCCAGAGCGAGTGGATGTGCGAGTTCCTCATCGAACGATGGGGGTACGACATCATCAACCAGATGCTCAAGCGATTCCGCGAGCGTCAGACTCAGGCCGAGGTCTTCAAGGAACTCCTGGGTATCGAGCCCGTCGAGTTCGATCGGCAGTTCGAGCCGTGGGCCA
This sequence comes from uncultured Phycisphaeraceae bacterium, assembly GCA_964648365.1. Classification (GTDB taxonomy): domain Bacteria; phylum Planctomycetota; class Phycisphaerae; order UBA1845; family UBA1845; genus SURF-32. The sequence continues at coordinate 5,397 of CAZYLK010000031.1, read as the reverse complement.
GGGCGCAGGTCGCGTCCTGGGGCTTCTCGCTCAACCCGCCCGACGCTGTCGAGCCGCTGCGGGAGGCCTTTCAGGAGGAGCCGGAAAACGCCGATGCCGGCGCACGCCTGGCAAGGGCCGAACTGGACGCCGGGAACGATGAACGGGCACTGGGAACGGCACGAAAGGTTCTGGCGCTGGACGAAGACAGCGTTGAGGCGCTATCCGTTGCGTGCAGCGTCTTGTTTGACGTCCGTTTGGGCGAGAGGTCTTCGCACGAGCGCGCCGAGATCGACGGTGAGGCGGAGCCGCTGCTCCGCCGGCTGGCGAATCGGAGGCCGGAGGACTGGGTCGTTCACAAGTTTCTCGGTCTGATCGCGCTGGACGCCGGCGATCTGGACCGCGCGGAGCGGCACTTTCTCGACCATCAGCGCGTCTGTCCCTACGACCCGGCCAGCTACTCCGCGCTGGCGGGCATCTATCTGAAGCGCGGCAACGACGACGCCGCCCTGCCCCAACTGCTCGAACTGGCCCAGACCGATGAGCACGACCCGGACACCTTTTCCGGGCTGGCCCGCATCTACGTCCGCCGCGGCGCCTTGCCCGACGCGGCCAACTGGTTCGAGCGGGCACTGATGATCGATCCGTTCTCGGTGCAACTGCACGAGGAACTCGCGCGGGTCAAGATGCAACTCGGCGACACGGCCGGGGCGCTGCGCGAGTACCGAATGCTGACGCAACTGGAGCCGCACAAGTCCTCCCATTTCGCCAACGGAGCGGCCGCCGCGCATAAAGCTGGGTTAGAAGAGGTCGCCGCCGAGATGGCACGGAAGGCCGTGGAACTCGATCCGACCTCGCCCGCGAAGGCATTGTTGCCGTAAGCACCTGCACTGTAGTTACTTGAGAGCAATGGACCAGGCCCGCGCCGCCGTGGTGATGGGGTCATCGGGGCGTGGTCCGCGCGGATTCTGCGAGTTGTAGGTAATTGTTTCCGGACGTCAGCGCGTCAACATGGAGAATCTGTTTTGACTTGGCGGTTGGGATGGGATAGAGTCGCGCTACGCCGACGATGGCACGTCGGTTGAAACGGCCTCGGAGCCCCCCTCCGATCTTTGGGGGGCCTCGGGACCAGGCCAGGGATGGCGTCAAAGGCGGCCACAATCGCAGCCAATTGTGCCGGCGCCCTGTGCACCGCTGCCATACTCGGGAGGGGAAGAAAAGCACCCGGTCTCGCGCCCCCATCGGGGGTTGCGAACCGGGTGTTTTGCGTAGGTGACGCGGCCGCGACAGGTTGCGGCGCATTTCACAGCAGATTCACAGCCCTGGCGCTTCATTCAGCGGGTCGGGTCGCCCTCGCCGACATTACCAAGCCGTTCGAGCGTCTTGACCAGCGCCTGCGTGCCTTCGCGGCCCTCGCCGTGTGCCTGGTTGGCGCCCAGAAGCTGATGGACCAGCGCCGTGCCCGGGAGAGGCAGACGCCTGCCGCCGGCCGCGCTGAGGGCGATCCGCAGATCCTTTTGCTGCAAGTCGATCATGAACATGGGGGCGAAGTCACGCGAGACCATGCGCGAGCCCAGGTTGTCCACGGCCCACGAGCCGGCCGCTCCTGCCGAGACGGCTTGCAGCATGACCTTCGGGTCCAGGCCGTTGGACTTCGCGAAGGCGATGGCCTCGCTGACCGCCAGCAGGTTCAGGCCACAGATGATCTGGTTGCAGAGCTTGGTCATCTGGCCGAACCCGACCGGGCCGCAGTGTACGATGCGCTTGCCCATCGCCTCGAAAACGGGTCGCGCGCGCTCCACGTCCGCGGCGTCGCCACCGACCATGATGGCGAGCGTGCCGGCCTCAGCGCCGGTCTTCCCGCCTGACACGGGCGCATCGAGGAACGCGCCGCCCAGGCTTCGGATGCGCGCGTCCACGTCGCGGGCGGTCTGGGGCGAAACGGTGGACATGTCGATGCAGAGCGTGCCGGGGCGCAATCCGTCGCAGACGCCATGCTCGCCGAGATACACCGCCTCCACGTCAGGTGAGTCGCTGACGATCGAGATGACGATGTCGGCGTCGCGGGCGGCGTCGGCGGGCGTTTCCGCCACGGCCGCGCCGCGCTCGACGAGCGGCGCAGTTCGCTTGCGGGTGCGGTTGTAGATCGTCAGCGTGTGCCCGGCCTTGAGCAGATTGCTCGCCATGGGCACGCCCATGATTCCCGCTCCGATCCATCCGATGCGTGTGTCGCCCATCTTCGTCTCCTTGTCTTGCACGCGGACCCGCTCAGCGGGCGCGCGCAGACCAAGCGTACGAGCGCGTCATCGGCCGGGTCAAGCGCGTTGCGGCCGCGTGCGCCATGTGTTACCTGTAAGCGTGTGATGCGCGGGTGTGCCTTGAGCGGCCTGTGTGACACGGCGGCCTCAGTCGCATGCGCGGCTGGAGTGGCACGGCGGCGTAAGTCGCATGCGTGGTTCGTGCGGCACGGGTGTCCTGCGTGGCACGGGCGTCCTGCGTGGCACGGGCTTCCAGCCCGTGATTCGACCTTGGCCGCCACGCCGCGCGGCGATGCCCTTTTCAACAGGCCGGCAGTGGGCCGTCCGCGGCTGGAGACGAACGAATGAGATCGAACAGATTCACATGGATCGCGGGGTGCATGGCCGCGGCGCTTGTGGGGGGGGGCGGATGCCGCCAGAAGCAGGAGCCGCCCAAGATCGTGCCGCTCGAGGGCCGCACCGTGAGCGTCAAGCCCAATCGCGGCGAAATCACCGTCAGCTATTACAGCGAAAAATACGAAAAGGACATCACCGCCACCGGCGTCGTCACGGACGAGACGGAAATCCGCATCAACGGCGTGCTGGCGACGCTGGCGGACATTCGCGAAGGCGAGCTGGTCAAGGGCGAGGTGCGGCTGGAATCCAGCGGCGATCAGAAGCGGATGGTGGCGCTGAGCATCATCGTCGAACGGGCGGAGCCGAAGCCGCCGGAGGGTGGGTAGGGAATGGCGCCGATTATCGATGGCGAACTGGGCGAATGCCGACTCAACGGCGAAGACCCCGTTCCTTGGTGACGCGGCGCGCCTACGACCGGTTCCGCTTTCTTGGGAGATCAGCGCGCTTCCGAAGTGAAGTCAGCAGCCGCCATACATCATGCCGGGTTGCTCCGATCCGGCCTGTGCGTCTGACGAATTCACTGTAGATGGCCTCAAACTCGTGAGTGTAGGGAAGATCATCGACGGTGCGCTCTGCGTTCGAATAGAGCTCTCGGAGCGCCTCCCTCTCCGCGCGGCTAAAGTCCCGTGTGTTCATTGACGGCTCGCCGGTCCACTGGCGGCGCGAGACACATCCCGCGCCGCCAGTTTAGTTTAGTCCAGTCTCACAAGCCCGTTAGACCAACCCTTCAGGAGCGACCTCCAGGTCACCGTTCATCTCGGCGCTGGCGGGCGGCGTCGGTTCCGGTTCGTCCAATTGTTCGACGAATGCCTTGAGGTGCTGACTCCACTCTTGCCGTTGGTCATCGTACCAGATGCGGCTATCGTCGCCGCCCAAGGCCTCGCTTCGACCGAGCGCCATGAGGAGCAGGTCAACGCCGGTCTTGCCGAGCGGTGACTCTTCCTCGATCCGACGGTAGACCCGCTCGTAAAAACGGTGCGCTGTATTGAGCAGTACAACGATTGATCGCCCCACGACCTTGCTGCGATAAAACGGCGCGCCGGGCAACTGTTCGTACTCGATGAGCACCGTGTACATCGACAGCCGCTCCTGAAGTCGCTCTCGGTCTTCTGTCGATTTGTCGAGCCCAGTTTGCCCGACGAACGCCTGGATTTCGGCCGCAGTCTCCGAGTCTGACTTGTTCGCGAGTCCCTCTATCGGCTTGAGACGAGGGAGCACTCTCTGAACAGCTTCCTCTGCTCGCACCGTTCTCGGTACGTGGGCCTTCCTTCCGCGAGCGACGATCATATCCTTCAGCGTCGCAATATTCGCCGTAACCGCCTCACGGAGCTTTTCGAAGATCACCGATCCCCGTTTGATGGAGGCGTGCTGCTTGGTGTTCGCGACGCCAAACAGTTCATCCAGCTCCGGGTCAAATCGTATTTCGGCGCGATACCACGTGTCTGTCCAGTGCTTCGCGTGATAAGGACTCTTGATCAAGTCGATCTCGCGCCGGGCGCGCACAATGCTGAACCCGGACGTCGTGTCCACATGACGCCGTTGAAGGTCTTTCTTGTTCTTGTTGGTCTGCCACTCATCTGGCAGCATGCTCAGGACCACCTCGACTACACTTTGCTGGTCCGGGCTATACGGAATCGGGACGCTGAATTTCAATGCGTCGCCATGCTGTGAGGCGAGAAGGTCGCCCGGCAGCCGCGCCTGAGGCATCAGGTACAGTGGATCGAATGGCTCGATCTTCCTGTCGTTGATGGTGATTTCGCGGCCCTCGACTAGGAAGTATCTGAAGATTCTGCCGAGGCTGTGTCGCAGTGAACGTTCCAGAGTATCGAGCTTCCGATCGTGGTCCAGACGATCGCACTTCTGCCAAACGACGATCGTTCCCCTGTTTTCCTTGGCGAGGTCCGCAAACAGAGCGGGAATCGGCGACTGTACAGCTTCCGGAACTTCGCTCATTTTGGCATCGGCGACTTCCTCGACGTCGACATAGGTCCAAAGCGGGGCCTGCCTGTTCTGCCAAGAATACACTTCGACGCGCTTGCATTGGCTCACGCTCGCGTTGGGAAGCCCCATCCCGAATCGTCCCATGCCACTTCGATCGTTGAAGCGGCTGGTATCACCGAACCGCAACGCGCGTCGCAGTAAGACCGCATCCATGCCGCGTCCGTTGTCCGCGATCGCCACCTCCACGACTCGCGGCTGTGGCGGCTTGCCACGCCCGCAATACTCCTCCTCCACGGCGATCATGCGGATCGCAACTCGAGTCGCTCCCGCCTGAATCGAGTTGTCGATCAACTCGGAGAGCGCGCTCTCGGTCCCTTTGTACCCACTGTCGCGGGTTGCTTGGATGAACCGATCCTGTCGAACGATGCTGAATTCCGACTGCATCTGCAACTCCTTTCGTGTGCACGACTTGAAGCCGAGCAAAAGGTCAACTGCTGTCCGAAGGGCGCTGCCTTCGGAACACAGGAAGAACGACGCAACGCCGCGCCGCGTCTCATTCTTTTCAGCAAGGGGGATCAGGACGAGCTATCTGCTCAGGATGGCAGCCGAATTCGTCTTCGCCGTGACATGAAGCCCCGGCACGACCGACCTTGCAATCCAGAGTATACCCCGGTTGCGAGCACGTGTCAAGGCTCTTACACAGGATTTTGTCCACGTCAAGTCGCCGCCGCGGCGCGTTGCGGCGATCATGGTCGCTATGGCCATGGCTCCGGATGTCGCGCTCGGAACAGCAGGGGGGTGAACCACCCGAGCACGGCTGCGC
>CAZYLK010000030.1:0-43242 GCA_964648365.1 uncultured Phycisphaeraceae bacterium | reverse complement strand
GGTCGTTTACCGTGATGCGCTGGCGGTCGGTGGTGTTATTTTCGATGTCGGTGTTATCCACCGGGACGGTCGAGCCTTGCGGCAGCGATGTGCGCACGACGACCTTGACCTTGTGCCGCTTACCGTCATCGCCCTTGCAGCGCGCTTTTAACTTCGACAGCCCCACGCACGGATCAAACTCCCACGTGTCGCCGAGGAGCACATCGTGCTCGCCCCGGCCGCCGAAGAGGACAATGCGCCGCCGGTCGCTGTCGTAGGTCATTGTGTGTCCACCGCGCGGAGGGATGTCCTCAACCTGGCGCTGGCGCCACTCGATGCCATCCCACTCCCACATGTCGGAACGCCATCCGCCGCCGCTTCCCCCGTGCAGGACGGTCAGGCCCCGATATTCGTCATACGCCATCGCGTGACCGTAGCGCGCTGCCGGTCCATTCGTGGCGACCAGCGACCAGCGTCGACCGTCCCACTCCCAGGTTTCGCCGCTGGCGCCGGTCTCGCGGGAATACCCCCCGAAGAGCACCGTCACTTCGCGGGCGCTATCGTAGGCCATGGCGTGCTTGAAGCGGTTGGAGGGTCCGCGCGTGCTCTGGCGAGTCCATTCGCTTCCGTCCCATTCCCAGGTTTCTCGGTTGTATTGGAACTCGCCCTTCTTGTTCAGGGCATTCCCGCCGAACAGGACAGCCACGTCCCGCGCGCGGTCATAGGCCATCGCGTGATGCCCTCGTAGCGATGGCCCCGTGTCCGCGAGTCGCGACCATTCCGCCCCGTTCCATTGCCAGGTGCGAGTGCCGCCGTACAGCAGCGTCGTGTTGCGTAGAGTGTCGTACACCATGGCGTGGCCGGCATACGCGCCGGGCCCGGTCGTGGTCAGCAGCGACCACCGCTTCCCGTCCCAGTTGAACGTGTATTCTGCGTCGATCGTCGACGGCTGGCGTTCGCCGCCCAAAAGAACGGTGTGTCCTCGGCCCCGATCGTAGACGATCTGTGCCCCCGCGCGCCCAAGGGGAACGCTCGACCGCTGATCCCACTCCTGCCCATCCCATTCCCACGTCGTATCGAGGACTCCGGGGTCGAAGTACCCCCCGAACAAAACGGTCACGCCGCGGCGGGAGTCATACACCATGCCCTGGCTGTCAACTGTGCCGATGTCCGACCTCGGCACAGTCTTCCACGATTGCCCATCCCATTCCTCGGTCTCCCTCTGGATCGAAAGCGAATCGCCGTGTTTCACGGTCACGCCGCGCCTCGAGTCGTACGCCAGCGCGGCATAGGTTCGAAGGTGCTGCTCCTCAGCCCGCTCGACCCACCTGCCGCCGTCGAACTCCCACGTCTCCTCATGGAAGCCGATGCCAACCGTGAGCCCGAAGAGCACCATCACACGCCGGGCGCTGTCGTAGGCCATGCTCTGCGTCTGCAACCGCGGCGCGGAGACACGGTCGCGCAGAATCCACGCATTGCCATCCCACTCCCAGGTGTCATCGCGTGCCTGGCCGTCGATGCCGCCGCACAACACAGTCAGGCCACGGTGCTCGTCGTATGCCATCGCCGGCCACCACCGGGGTGTCGGGCCGGTAGTGCTTCTAAGTGTCCAGGAGATACCGTCCCACTCCCAGGTGTCACCGAAACGCCTTTCGGCGTCCCTCCCGCCGAACAGAACGGTCACGCCTCGCCGGCTGTCGTAAGCCATTTTGCAGCCCGAACGCGGATTTGGCCCCTCCGTACTCTTCCGCATCCAGCGGTGGCCATTGTATTCCCAAGTGTCCGCCAGGTAGACCTCGCCATTGTTGTCGAAGCCTCCGAACATGACCGCAACCCCTCGGGCCGAGTCGTAGGCCATCCCCATATGGGCTCGCGGGCGCAGCCAGGGATCGACAAGCTCCCACACGCCGCTGTCACCGGCGCGGGCGGTGGCGGAAATACCAAGAAGGGTGCACGCAAGGAGGAGGCAGGCAAGACCCGCCGACAAGGCGCGACGTCCACAGCTTAGCATGTCCTTCACTCCCTCCGTAGGACGCGGGCAGCCAACCGGGTGACCGTAGAGCCGCACCGCCCGACCCATGATCATACGCTCCGCACGCCCGCGGACGAAACCGACATCCCGGCGGTCGTCAGGCGGTCGTCCACCTGAGCGTGCGTGGGCCTGCTGGCGAGACTCCCTGTGGCAGGCCGCGGCTCGGCCGGAGAGGTCCGCCGAGTCTGTCCCGTGCCCCGCGTGATCGGGCGCGTGACACTTCCCGCACGTGTTCACGAGCGAGCCGCGTGGCTTTAGCCCGCACGGAGTTCCGCGCTGGATGCCACGGTCGATGTGAGGGACGACTGCCGCGGCAGGGTAAAGGAACGCCGAGGCGCAATTCGCTCCCCGAGCGGTTTCTGCGGCCGATCGTCCGCGCGGGCTGGAAGCCCGCGGCTCGCTAACTCACTAAGAAGGGCCCGCGGATTGTGCCCCGCGCCCCGCGTGATCCGCCGTCGTTTGGCTCGGCGACCGGCGGCGGGTATGAACGCACGGGCGGCGATGCGTCGCCTGTCGGAACGCTCGCGGCGCGCCTCGAATCATGCCCCTTGATCTGCTTCAACTTCGTCGCCTCCCGTTCCTGACGCGGGCGAACTACCTCAACGAGTTCCGTCACATCGCGGCCTGGAGCCTCGTCGTCGGCATGTTGGAAGGCTCGATGGGCAGCGTCGTGGTGGCCAAGACGTTTCACGGCAGCGAACTGCTCATCTCGATCGCCGTGTCCACGCCGATGGCGGCGTATCTGTTCAGCCTGGCGTGGGGGCTGGCGTGCATCGGGCGGCGGAAGGTGCGGCTGCTGACGCTGCTGGTGGCGGGCGTGGTCCTGCTGATGGGCGGCGTGGCGGCCATCCCGGCGTCGCGCTGGGGCGCCGTGTGGTTCATCGCCCAGGTGGCGGCGGCGCAGGTGCTGTTCTGCGGCGTGGTGACCGTACGCTCGGCCGTGTGGCGCTCGAACTACCCGGCGACCGTGCGCGGGCGCATCACGGCCCGCTTGCAGGGGCTTCGCACGATCATCTCGACGGTCGCCACGCTCGCCATCGCCGGGTTGTTCGACCGGGCGCCGGAGGCGTATCGCTACGTCTATCCGGCCGTGGCGCTGGCGGGGCTGGCGTCGATCTACTTCCTGCGGCGCATTCACATCCGCGGCGAGCGGAGGGAACTGGCAGCGCTGACGGCGGCGGACGATTCGTCGACCGCGTCGCCGGCTTCGGCCGGGGCGCGCCAGGTGTTGCGCAACCTGTCGCCTCTTCGCCTGGTGCGGCAGATGACGGAGGTGCTGCGCGACGACCCGCGCTTCAGAGCGTACATGGCGGCGCAGTTTCTGCTGGGCGCGGCCAACTTCCTGCCCCGCGGCGTGCTGGTCGTGCTGGTGACGCGCGGGCTGGACGTGGGGGTGGACCGCGTGTTCTGGACGGCGCTGGTGCTGACGGACGTGCTTCCCAACGTGCTGGTGCTGGCATCGCTACGCTACTGGGGCCGGTTGTTCGACCGGGCCGGCGTGCTGGAGTTCCGCGTGATCAACACGCTGTTCTGGGGCGGGTCGCTGTTTTTCGGCCTGGCGGCGACGCTCTGCGCGGCCGGCAGCGCCGCCCGGCCGGCGCTGATGCCCGCGGCGCTGATGATGCTCGGCGGCTACTCGGTGCTGTACGGACTGGGCCGCGGCGGCGGGGCGCTGGCGTGGAACATCGGGCATCTTCACTTCGCGCGGCCGGAGCGGGCGGAGATCTACATGGGCATCCACGTATCGCTGACCGGGCTGCGCGGATTGACCATCCCGCTGCTGGGCGTGTGGCTGTGGACGGCTGTGGGGTGGATGGTGTGGCTGGCGGCGCTGGCGTGCGTGGCGGCGGCGTTTGTCATGTTTGAGCGGATGGCGCGGCGGGAGGCGGCGGGGGATGGCGCCTCGGCGGGGGGGCAGCGATCCGCGTCCTGAGAGAACCGGTTCCAGAAGGCGGAGACCGAACCCCAACCGTCAGGGATGGGGCGTTCCGGCGCGGGAGCAACCGCTTGCTCACGTGCGCGGCTCGGTTCGGTTGCGCGCACCTGCCGGCTTCCGCATGGGTCGTGGATCAGCGAGTTCGCTACTCCAGGCCGGCGGCTTCGGTCCGCTGATAGGTCTTCGCCGCGTGGCAGCCGGGGGCGCAACTGCCGCCGGCCGGGGTCTGGGTGTAATTGATGGGCAGCATCCAGCCGGAATCGCCGAAGGGAACGCTCTCGCGGATGTGGAAGGGCCGGTTCGACGCGTGGATCTCGTGGCACGCGCGGCACGTGCGCCCCTTCTGCCGGTTGACGTGGAGCCAGTGCAGATTGAGATCGCCGTCGCGGAAGCCGGTCAGCGCCGTACCGGATTCGCTCAGGACGTGCTCCTTGTTGTGGCACTTGAAGCACAGTTCGTATTGTTTGAGATCGAACGATGCGTAGAACTGCGGCGAGTATTCCCCTACCAGCAGGCGGGCGTGGTCGCTGGCGTGCGGGTCGTGACAGGCGCTGCAGTTTCCGTCGCGCACCGGTCCGTGGTGGTTGGGGTTCTGCTCAAGCAGCGTCGCGATGTCTTCCAGCGGTCGGCCGTTGCCCGTGTCGATCGCGTGATCGTGGCAACCGAGGCACAATTCGCGCTGGTTGACCGTCGTCGGTCGCGGCGACAGCGGCGACGAGAGATCGTGACAGGCGCTGCACCCTTTTCCCCCTGCGGCCGGGCCGTGGACGCAGGAAGCGCGGGCGAAGCGGGAACTCATCTCCGCATGGCAGGAAAGACAGTTCGTATCGCCCGCGGCGTGCGGCGGCATCGAACCCGCCGGACGAGCCGCATCGGCGGGCGTTGCATTACCGTGCGTTGCAGCCGGGCCGCCTTCGGTTCCGGTCGAGCCTGTGGCAGGTGAAGATACGCCCGCATGATCTCGTACGACTCTCGCCGTGGACACCAGCGTGTCGCTGCCGTGCGGCCGGACGTGGCAGGCGTGGCACGTGCGCGACGGAATCGTGAACTGGTCGACCGGTCCGTGGCAGCGCTCGCACGCGACGCCCGCGTGATTCGGTTCCAGCGGCCATCCCGCGTGCATCGCGTGGTCGAAGTTCGGCCGCGGCGATTGATCGTGACAGAAGTTGCAGTTCGACTCGGCGTGGCAGGAGAAGCACGACTCCCGCAGCGGGACGGCGTCGGCGTGAACGGCGAGTTCTGCCCGGGCGGCGGTGGCGTCGTGGCAACGGCCGCAGCTATCGCCCTCGTGGCATTGAACGCAGGATACGCCGAACGAGCCGGCGTGGTCATTGTGGTGAAACGTCACCACCGGCGTTGGCTGGTGCGACGTGTTGTAGACGTACGTGTCTTCGCGCGTGACGGGCGGACTCATGCGGGACATCGCAGCGGCGAATGCAGGTTGATAGTCGGCGGCGGCATCCGCGCCGCGCTGCGACTTGGGCAGGTGGCAGGCGTTGCACGCCGTATCGTGGCTCCACTCGCGGTGGCAGCTCAGGCACTGGCGGTGATAGGCGCCCTTCAGCCCCGGCATGGCGCTGTCCTCGTGGCCGGCGGTGTCCAGGTGGCAGCTTCGACAGGCGGGGTGGTCCTCGCCTTCGGGCGTGTGATGATGGCACACGGTGCATCCGGTGGACATCTGCGCCATGTCCGCATGACCCTTGTGATCGAAGGCGACAGGCTCGTAGATGTCCTCCAGGTGCGCGAGCATCACCCGATCGGGCGGCAGGACGGCCGGTGCGTTTCCGCCGCCGCGGGGCAGCGCTGACGCATCCAGCGATTCCCGGGCGCAGGCGCGCAGGCAGAGGTTTCCCCGCGTCGGGCTGCTGCACGTATGACAGGGCGTGCAGGACGCGCCGGCGGCTCCGTCGCGTGATTTGTGATCAAACAGCAGCGCGGCCGGACTGCGCTTCTGCATCGGCGCTGCGGCCTGATCGCCGGCGCTGGCGTGACGGGCGATCGCCACGCCCAGCGCGAGCACCGCGCCTGCCCCCACACCGAATAACCTGACGGTTCGCGAACGCATCATGGCAATCAACTCCACCGCTGAGCCTTCAGTGCTTTCTCGGTCGCCGGTTCAGGATCTGCCAGAACAGCAGAAACAACGCGAGAAACCCGGCCGACATCACGTATTCCACCGCCTTGGTGGCCAGCATGGCTTCGTGGATGGTTTCCATCTCAAGACTCCCTCGATCGCCGTCAGTGCGCCGCTTCAAACTCTGGATGGTCGTGCAGCACCGGCATGCGATTGACGATCCAGCGGAAGGTCAGCACGCCGAGCGTCACGATCGTTACCGTGATCATGATCTCGCGCCAGTTCGGCACGTAACGATCCGGCGCGTTCCAGCGATAGGTGATGATCGAGATGTTCAGCCGGTTCAGGACGACCCCGAGCACGGTGATCACACTGGCGATCCGCACGAGGCCGGCGCGGCGCCGGCGGACCGCTATGGTGAACAGCACGCACGGCAGAAGAACGAAGCCGAGCACCTCAACCATCCACCACGCGCCGTAGGACGTCAGCAGCAGATCCCAGTGGCGACCATGTGCCAGCGCCAGACATTTGAGGCAGAAATAGGTCATCAGCACGACGGCGCCCGCCTTGCCCATCCCCAGGATGAGACGATCCATGTGGCTTGCATCGTGTCCGGCCACCTGCGACGCGAACACGCGATGAGACAGCATGCTCTCGAAGACGACCATCCCGATGCCGCCGGCCACTGCGGAGGCGAAGAACAGCACCGGGATGTACGGCGTGTACCAGAGCGGGTGGACCTTGCCCGGCGCGATCAGGAAGAGCGCGCCCAGGGCCGACTGGTGCAGCGTGGACAGGATGACGCCCAGCGTCGCCAGGGCGATGGTCATCCACACGGCCCACCGTCGACACGACCGCCATCCCAGCCACTCGAAGACGGCCGGGCAGAACTCCAGCATCTGCACCGTCAGATAGGCGGCGACGCACAGCGCGACCTCGAACATGACCGACGTAACGCCGGGCGACCAGAACAGCGGAAACGGAAGCCGCCACGGACGACCCAGATCGAACAACAAACCGATCACGACAAAGAAGTAGCCCAGAAAACCGGTCAGGATCGCCGGGCGCACCAGCGGGTGATACTCGCGCAGGCCGAACAGATGCACCGTGGAGGCCATGACGAACCCGCCCGCGGCCAGCGCCACGCCGCACAGCACGTCAAAGCCGATCCACAGCCCCCACGGCGAGGCGTCGGTCAGATTCGTCACCGCGCCCAGCCCCTGCGTGAAACGGACGAACGTGATCGGCAACCCGACCGCGAGAATCGCCGCGGCCAGGAGGTTCATCGGCGTGATGAGGCCGCGCACGTACTCGCCGGTCGAACGGCCGAGAAACAGCGCGTCCCGAATTCGCACTGATGTCGCTGCCGGATGTCCCGCATGGTTCATCATGACTCGGCTCCTTCGTCAGCGGTCGCCGCGGCGCCGGGCTTGTTGTTTGCGTCTTGTCGTGCCAGTTCCTCGCGCCGCTGGGTGAACGCATACGCGCCCATCAGCAGCGCCGGCCAGATCGTCTGGATGAACGGCACTGCGGAGAGGAACCCCTTCGTCAGTTCGGGGTAGGGCTTGTCGCCCACGTCGCCGCGGAAGCCCAGCGTTTCGAACGGCTGGCCGGCGAGGTAGAGCCAGCAGGTTCCGCCCGCCTCGTGTTCACCATAGACGTGATCGACGTAGCGATCGGGGTTCTCGCGGATCTTGCGGTGGGCCAGTTCGACCAGTTCGCTGCGCCGGCCGAACGTGATCGCTTCCACCGGACAGGTGGCCGCGCACGCCGGTTTCTCACCGCTCGCGATGCGCTCGAAACACATCATGCACTTCTTGATGACCGGCGTCGTCGCGTTGTCATAGGTGAAGGCCGGCATCTCGAAGGGGCAGGCGACCATGCAGTAGCGGCAGCCGATGCACGCCGAGTCGTCGTACACGACCGGGCCATCGGGCGTCTTGCGATAGGCGCCGACGAGGCACGCGGACGCGCACGCCGGCTCGAAGCAGTGCATGCACTGCGTCTTGACGTGAACGGGTTCCGCGCCCGCCTGGGCGGGTTCGTAGCGATTGACGACCGTCAGGCTCAGCGCGTCGGGCCGACGGCGATTCTCAAACACCGACGTGTCGTCATAGGCGTCGATGGGCTGCTGCCCGGGCATGTTATTGGCGTCCTTGCAGGCCCACTCGCACTTGCGGCATCCCACGCAGAGGGTCAGGTCCGTCAACATGCCCATCCAGTCGTCGGAGACGCGACGGGTGGCGCCGCCCGAGGCAACGGCGGTTCCGCTCGATGCCCCGGCCACCCCTGCGGCGCCTGCGATTCTCAGAAAATCTCGTCGATTGACGCTCATCGTAATCGTCCTTCCGGCCGTCATGGCGACGGGGTCGCGCGATCCGCCCGACATCGCCTCCGTGCCGCGCCGACACGTTTATGAGGAATCGTCATCCGGGTCAGGCCGGCGCGGTGCGATCGCCCGGACCGGCGAACATGTCGCTCACCCGTTGCCAGGCGGCGTCGTCGATGGAGCGATGAAGCTCGCCGACGATGGCGCCGGCGTCGCTCTCGCTCCGTGGCGCCGCGTCCGTGGGAACCAGGCTCGTGATGCGATCCGCAGCAGCGACGAACCAGTCCCGCGCTCTGCGGCCGCGGAGCAGGACTGCCTGCTCCGATGACGCAGCGTCGCCGCGCAGTCGCACGGCCCAGCCCTGCGTATACGGCTCGCGATTGATGAGCTCCGGATGTCCACGCAGTTCCGGATTGCCGGCCAGCACGGTGCCGGACACGGGCGAGCGAACTTCGATTGTTCGATGACCGTGACGCACGCGGAAGAGCGGGTCGCCCTGATCGACGTGCGTGCCCCGTGCGGGCAGATCGACCTGTTCGATCGGTCCGAGCACCGCCTGGACGCAGTCGTCCACGCCGACCCATACGTCGCCGTCGGTGCGGACCCAACTGTGGCTGGGGTGCAGGCGGACGTCCGTGGCCAGCCGCAGACCCTTGTAGTGAATCAGCGGATGTGCATACGCGGCGAACCAGTCGCGGAACGCACGGCTCAGCCGATAGACCACCAGCCCGCCGAGCACCGCCGCGAGGGCGATCACGAGCAGCAGGCCGCGCAGCATCAGGGCCAGCAGCGCCAGCAACGGCAGCGTCGCCAGAAACACGAGCGTGATGACGCTCGCTTCCACGGCCGCCTTCGAATTGGAATGAACGGTAACCATGATCAAGCCCCCTTATCGCGGGACCGATGTCCCGGGGTCCGGCGTCACTTATAACAACCGGGACATGGCAAGGAGCGCACCAGTCCCGGCGCCAGCGGCGACCGCGGTGCATCTGCCAGCAAATCATGGAAATATCAGCGCGTAACGAACCGGACGTGTAGAACAATTCATAAGACGCGATGAGGAAATCAACACGCCTGATGAAATTCTCGACAGGCGAGGCGACGGGAAATGCCAACGTGAATGACGGCAGGCGAAGACAGATGGGAAGCGCGCTTCAGTGTACGAGTTCGCACACCTGTTCCAGGTAGCCGGCGCCGCCCAGGATATGCCACGGATCGCCGGGCAGGTCCACGTCGTCGGTCAGGGGTGGACCGATGTCGCCGTCATCGGCGAGCAGGTGCAGCGCGATCCGCCGCCGGAACATCCGCAGGTCCAGCCGTGCCTGACGGCGGGCGCCGTCCGCGGAGAGCAACCGGCTCGCATCCGCCTCGTCCACGCGCGAGACATCCACGAGCCAGCCGTCGGCGTAGGGTTCCGCCACCAGGATTCCCGGATCGTCATCCAGCGCAGGATTATGGGCGTTCAGACAGGCCGCCACCGGGGTACCGACCCGCACCGACCCGCCGTCGAACTCGATGGCGCAGATCGGTTCGCCCCGTGCGAGCACCCGCCGCGCGACGTTCCAGCGAACCTGCCTCGGCAGCCCGATCAGTGAAGCGGCGAAGGCGTCCAGGCCCAGGCGGAACCGTTCGTTCCGCCCGTCCAGCGCCAGGAGCCACGTGTGCCCGGTGCTATAGCGGCGATCGGATGGGAATCGAACGCTGCCGCAGTTCCGGCACCCGGATTCCGCCTGTCCGAGTGCGATCGACTCCGGCCGCGCCCCCCGCAGCGCCGCATCCAGCGGGCAGTGCTCGCAGTCGAAGTGCCGGTCGCACAGCTTGTACGACAGCACGCCCGCGCTCATCCACACGCAAGTCTCGGCCGGCGCTGTATCGAGGCGGTTCATGGCGGCGGTCTCCGACGCGGTCCTACCCCCGCGCGACTCCTGCGGGCGCGCATGGGGACGTTTCAGCACCCGGCTCAAGGCAAGCCGGAAGCCAGCGGCGCGTCTGGCGGCGAAACCGCCCCGGCCGCCCTGCCCGTGCGGATCGGGCAGGTCCGGGGGACGGCCGTCGCCCAGCCGACCCTCCCGCGGCCGTTCAGTTTCTCAACAGCCGGTTGAGATTCTCAGCAGGTGGCCTCAAAACTGCCACGCAATCTGGTGTGCCCGGGGCCGGCGGGGGTGGTGCCCATGGTGCGCAAACTCAGGGCTTTCGCCGAGTCGGTTGGCTTTCGGCTGCTGGCGCCGCTGTGCGTCACGGTGGCGGCCGTGCTCGCGGTCTACGCTCTGCTGAGTTTTCGGTCCACGCAGGACCACCACCTGGAGCTGTTTCGCGACAACGCCCGCGGCTACGGCGATCTCATCCGCCGGGCGACCCACGACGGAATGCTGCTCAACCAGTTGGACCAGGTGCAGGCGGCGTTCGAGCGGGTAGCGCATGGCACTGATATCGCGGCCGTGCGCTGCTACGACAAGACCGGCGTCATCGTCCTCTCCGCTGACCGGGCGGAGATCGGGCAGCACATCGGCCTGGAATCAACGACCTGCCGAAGCTGCCACGGCGACGGCCGGATCCGCAGCGCCGCCGTGATGGAGCGCAGCGGGCTGGCGCACATGACGGACGCGCCCGACGTGCTCCGCCACCTGGTCGTGATCCCGAATGAGCAGAGCTGCGCCGCCGCCGCGTGTCATTATCATCCGGCGGATCGCAAGGTGCTCGGCGTGCTGGATGTCGAGATGTCGATGGCCCGGCTGGACGCCGCGATCGAGACCGCCCAGGGGCAACTGGTCTGGACGACGGTGATTCTTCTGATCGTCATCGGCGTCGTGGCGGCGGTGTTCGTTCAGCGCGTCGTTCACCGGCCGGTGTTTCAGCTTCGCGAGGGCACCCGGCGCATCGCCCGCGGCGACCTCGACACGCGCATCGACGTACGCGGCGGTCATGAACTCGCCCAGCTTGCGGGCGCGTTCAACCACATGGTGGAGGATCTGCGCGCCGCCCGCCGGGCCGTCACGGAGTGGTCGCAGAAACTCGAAGAGAAGGTCGTCGAGAAAACCGAGGAACTGCGCAAGGCCCAGCACCAGGTGCTGCACATGGAGAAGATGGCATCGCTGGGCAAGCTCTCGGCGAGCGTCGCCCATGAACTCAACAACCCGCTGGCGGGCATGTTGACCTACGCCCGGCTGGTGAAGCGGGAAATCCGCGAACAGCCGCTGGCCGAGGAAATCCGCCAGGAACTCGAGCGCTATCTGAACCTGGTGGAACAGGAGTGTCGCCGCTGCGGCGAGATCGTCAAGAACCTGCTGATCTTCGCGCGGCGGACCGGAATGAAAGCCTCGTCCGTCAACGTCAACGAGATCGTCCAGCGCAGCCTCATGCTGGTGCGTCACCATCTGGAAATGCGGGGCGTGAAGCTGGAGTCCCAACTGCTGGACGGCGACAGCGAGATCGTAGCCGACGCCGATCAGCTCCAGCAGGCGCTGCTGGCGCTGTTGGTCAACGCGGTCGAAGCAATGGATCCCGCCGCCGGGCGGGAAGGCGTCCTGACCGTAAAGATGCGCGGGTGCCGGGACGAGGTACGGATTGACATCAGCGATACCGGCGTGGGCATCGCGCCGGAACTGCTGCCGCGGATCTTCGAGCCTTTTTATTCAACCAAGCAGAAGGAAAGCGGCGTCGGGCTGGGGCTGGCGGTGGTCTATGGCATCGTCCACCGCCACGGCGGCGCCATCGAGGTGGAATCACGGCCCGGCGTGGGCACGACGTTTCACCTGCGGCTGCCGCGCCACCCGCACATGGTTGAAGACGCGATGCTGGAGGCGGTGGCGCCACCGAATCCCACATGACAACGATCGACACACACGAAGCGGCGCGACAGAGAACGGCCATGACGAACGCGCAGGCAAGCATCCTGGTGGTCGACGACGAGTTCTCGATCCGCGACTCGTTGTACAACTGGTTCCGCAAGGACGGATTCGACGTGGTTGCGGTGGAAAACGCCGCCGAGGCGTTGCGGACGCTGCACGAGAAACACGTCGACGTCGCTCTTGTCGACCTGAAGATGCCGGGGATGGACGGCATCGAGTTGCAGGAACGCATGGCTCAGGTCGATCCGCAGGTGACGGTGATCATGATCACGGCGTTCGCCTCGGTCGATACGGCCGTGCAGGCGCTGAAGCAGGGCGCGTTCGACTACGTGACCAAGCCCATCGACCCGGACGAACTGAGCCATCTGGTGCGCCGGGCGCTGGAGCAGCGGCGCCTGAGCCAGGAGAACGTCCAGCTTCGCCAGACGATTCACGAACTGGTGGAAGTCGACACCATCATCGGCGACAGCGCTCCGATGAACCGCGTGCTGAGCCTGATCCAGCACGTGGCCGAGACCGACGCGACGGTGCTCATCCTCGGCGAAAGCGGAACCGGCAAGGAACTCATCGCCCGGGCGATCCATACGAACAGCCCGCGGCGGTATTTTCCGATCATTCCCGTCAACTGCGGGGCTTTTCCGGAGAACCTGCTGGAGAGCGAACTGTTCGGTCACGAAAAGGGGGCGTTCACCAGCGCGCACGAGCGGCGCAAGGGCCGGCTCGAGATGGCCGACTCGGGGACGCTCTTTCTGGACGAAGTCGGCGCGATCTCGTCCAAGATGCAGCTTGACCTGCTGCGCGTGCTGGAAACGAAGGAGTTTACCCGGATCGGCGGGACGAAGCCGGTCAAGGTGAACTTCCGCGTCGTGTGTGCGACCAATGAGGATCTGGAGGCGGCCGTGCGCGACGGACGCTTCCGCGAGGACTTCTACTACCGCATCAACGTGTTCAACATCGAAGCGCCGCCGCTGCGCGCCCGGCGCAGCGACATTCCGCTGCTGGCGCAACACTTCCTGACCAAGTTTGCCCGGCAGATGGGGCGGCGCATCACGGATATCGATCCGGACGCGATGGAACTGCTGATGGAGTACGACTGGCCGGGCAACGTGCGCGAACTGTCCAACGCCATCGAGCGCGCGATGGTCGTGGGCCAGCCGCCGATGATCCGCCCGGTCGATCTGCCTGTTCATACCCACAGGAAGGCGGCGGACGCCGGCGGCGACTCGCTGGCCGACATGGAAAAGCGGCACATCGCCGCCGTCCTGGAGCGCACCGCCGGCAACGTCACCGAGGCCGCGGAGATCCTCAAGGTCGACCGCGTAACGGTCTACAACAAGATCAAGAAGTATGGGCTGAGGGAGTAGATCGCAAGGCCGGTGCGCGTGCGTGACGCCTCCGGCGGAGCATCGCCCCTCGTGGCACGGCCTTCGAGGCCGTGATTCGAACGGTAGCGCGGCGTCTGCGGACTTTGGACGTCGCTTGTATTCGCGTCTGCGCTGCCGCTCCAGAATCACGGGCAGGATGCCCGTGCCACGCGCGCCGGCCCGTACGATCTCTGCTCCGCCGAGGGCGTCACGCACTCGGCGGGTGCGGCACGTCGACCGACGGTCGCGCGGACCGCGCGTAGAGAGGAATACGCGACTGTTCCGGTTCGTCGGCGCGGGTTCACTTCAGGCTGATCTTCAGTTCGTATTCTTCCTTCATCTTCAGCATCGCCTCGGCGTTCCCTCGCGCGTCGTCGACGGGGTGATGCGTGTGCTTCGTCTGCCGCAGATGTTTGAAGCTGGCAAAGGCGTCGCGCGCCAGTCCTTTGTAGAGCGATCCGAGATTCATCGAGCTGTGGCCGAAGGGGTTGGCGCCGGTGAAGTGATGGAAGTACCAGTTGACGAACTGCCAGTCGAAGCCGTTGTTGTCGGAGACGAAGATCGGCCGGCCGGCGGAGCATTCGCCCACCCACGCGCCGAACCGCTGCATGACCTCCATCGGGTCGTCGAAGGCGAGCGTCTGATCGCGCGAAAAGCCGCTGACCGCCAGCGCCTCGGGGATCCAACGTTCGCTGATTGGCGTCAGCTGTCCATAAAACGTCTTCGCCAGGGAGGGTTCCACGATCACCGCGCCCAGCGCGATCATCGAGTAATCGCCCGGGATGGGTCCGTCCGCTTCGATATCGACCATGACAAAGCTCATGGCGTGATCCTGTGGGCATAGCGGCTGCCGCGCCACACCGTCTGCCGCCAACCCAGCGATTTCAGCAGCGAGTCGAAGAGCACGCCCAGCGCAAACACGCCGCCGACCGGGTAGGCGACGCACCAGCGGCGTCTCGAGCCCGTCAGTTCGTACCAGCGCGACACCGACCAGAGTTGCGCCGCGCACGCCACTGCCCACACAATCACAAGCGGCGCCCAGGACGACGGCGACTGTGCGATGTGGGCGGAGGCCGCTTCCGACGGTACGGCGACCGGCGCCTCCGCGGCCGCAACGAGGGGTGCGGGGTCCGCCTGCCACCAGCCGACGGCCGCCGCCATCAGGCTGAGCCAGGGTGTCAGCGTGAACACGCTCAGAAAGCCGATGGCGATCGCCACGCGCACCGGGGTGCGCAGCGCGCCGACGTAGATGCGGCTCCACCCGCGCCACGCCTCGCGGAGCGTCGTGTACATACGCGTGCCGTAGATTCCGTCGTTTCGGGCCACGCCGATCCGCCGGCCGGACGCCTTTGCGATCCGCGCCAGGGCAATGTCTTCGCAGGTCTGGTCGCGCACGCGCTCGTGACCGCCGATCGCGTCGTAACACGCGCGCGACATGAGGATGAAGGCGCCGTTCGCGTAGGCGTCGGGCCGTTGCGGGTCGTTGACGCGTTTCGGCTTGAACCACAGGATCAGGATCGCCGCACAGACCGGCTGCACCACGTGCTCCCAGTCGTTCTCGATGATCAGCGCCGGCGTCAGCGAGAACAGGTCCAGCCCGCGGCGCTGCGCCTCCGCGACCCCGGTAGCGATGGCCTGCGGCGAATGAAACCGACAATCCGCGTCGGTAAACAGCAGCCATTCGCCCTCCGCCCGCGCCATGCCCAGGTGCAGCGCGTGACACTTGCCGAACCAGCCATCCGGCAACTCGTGGACGTGAAGCACGTCGAGGCGATCGCCATGTGCGGCCGCCAGCCGGTCGAGAATCTCACCGGTTCGATCCGTGCTGCGATCGTTGACGGCGACAACCCGCAGGCTGGGATACTCCTGCCTGATCAGCGAGCCGACGCACGCTTCGATATTCGCCTCCTCGTCCTTGGCCGCCACCAGCACGGTCAGGCGCGGCAAGGCTGCGGCCGTCTCCGCTGCCGGCGATACGGCCGGGTCGCGCTGCAGCACGATCCCCATCACGATCCGCCGGGCGATCCACACCAAGGTGATGAACACGCCCAGCGAGAACCAGCAATATCCGACTATCGTAACCACTGAATCGCGACCCGCCGGCGCCCGCCCGCCGCAACCTAACCGCCGGTGGCCGGCCCCGCAATCTGGTCAGCGATCGGCCCGACTCGTGATTCTGTGGGGCGCGGGCAGCGTCGGTGCGTGGACGCCGCCAGCGGGCGACGAAGGCGACGCCGTCCCCTCGGTTCACCGGCGGGTTCGGCGGGGGTAGACTGGGTTCGTCGCGCCAGGTGCGCGACGGGCGTCCGGCGGGATTGTCCGCACTTGCCGGCCGAATTCGTAGTCTTGAATGACGCGGCTGGTCGTCTGCGTCGAACGCGGAAAACGAGGAAGTCTCTCCCGGTGCCCGGGGGGTCGTGCGCGCCCCTGTCTTCATTGACTCGGACGGAGTTGACCATGTTGCGCCTTGATGTTTCCACCTGCCGCGCGCCCGGCGCCCGGCGAGGCTCGATTCGGCTCGCCTTTGTGCTCGGGGTGGTGATGACAGCCTCCGGGGGGCAGGCCGCCACCGCCCAGGACGCGGCCGTGGATCCCGTCCGCCGCGCGGACGAACTCTTCGATCGCCAGGCATGGTCCGACGCGGCCGAGCAGTATCGGAAGGTGGTCGACGCCGATCCCGAGAACGGACGGGCGTGGTTCCGGCTCGGCTACAGCCTGCACGCGTGCAAGCGGCTGGATGAAGCGATCGACGCGCACCGGCGTGCGACCGAGTTTCCATATTACCGTCGCGTCGCGTGGTACAACCTGGGCTGCGCCTATGCACTCCAGGACAAACCGGACGCGGCGTTCGAGGCGCTGGAGCAGGCGGTCCGAACGGGCTTCAGCCGGGCGGACTATCTGGAGACGGACAGCGACCTGGACAGCCTACGATCAGACCCGCGGTTTTCCCGGCTCAAGGAACACATGAAGGAGGCGTGGCCGGCCGCGCTGCGGGCGATGGACTTCTGGGTGGGCACGTGGGACGTGTTCAACGCGGACGGCGTCACCGTCGGCGTCAACCGCATCGAGTCGCTCGAACACGGCTTTCTGATTCAGGAGAACTGGGAATCCGTCAACGGCGGCACGGGGCGGAGCACCAACTACTACGATCGCGACCAGGCCGTGTGGCGACAGGTGTGGATATCAAGTTCGGGTGAAGTCAGCACGTTCGCCGGCAACTTCGAGAAGGGCGCCATGCGCTTCGAAGGCAAGTCGGTGAAGCCCGACGGATCCGTCGAGCTGGCCCGCATTGCGCTGACGCCGCGCGACGACGGCACGGTGCGACACTTCTCCCAGCAGTCGCGCGACGGCGGCAAGACTTGGCACGTCTACTTCGACGGCACGTACGTCCGCCGCGGCGGCGCGCCGAAGGCGAAGACTCCGCCGTCCGGAAGCGACCGGTAGAGACCCGCTGCCTCGGGAGGCCCGCGGGATGAGCGGTTCCGGTCCGACGCCTGACCGTTTCACCCGCCGGGTTCAAGGAATCTCCACTTACGTCCGATAGCTGGTAGGGAGCCTCGTAGCTCGCCGCCGTGTTGCCCCCGGAGGGTTGGTCTTGCAGTCGTGTTCGACGGACGCCCCGGCGCGCCGTGTTGCTGCGCCCGAATCGGTCCTGACGCCGTCGGGGCGCGTGCCCCCGCGCGCGAGCGCCGCGCTGACGCCGCGGCGCGGGGGAGACGCCGCACGGTGGGCGCGGCGCCTGGCCCGCTTGAAGGCGCGGATGGCTGAGACTCCTGCGGGCGCCGTCGTTGCCTGCCTCGACTATCGCGTCCGCATCAACGACGGGCCGAACTTCTACATTCTGTTCAAGGACATCTTCGTCCAGCGCATCTATCACTTTGACGCCGCGCGGCCGGACCCGCTGATCGTCGATTGCGGCAGCAACATCGGCATGTCGGTGCTGTATTTCAAGCACGTTTATCCCGACTCCCGCGTCATCGCGTTCGAGCCGGACCCGTCGATCTATCCGCTGTTGGTCGAGAACGTCGAGCGCAACGGGCTGAGCGGGGTCGAGTTGCGACAGGCGGCGGTCGCGGCTCAGGCCGGCTCGATCGCGCTGGCCTCCGACGGTGTGTGTGCGAGCTGCCTGGAACCGTACGCGACCGACGCCGCGCCGCGGCAGGCGCCCGTGAGCGTGCCGGCAGTGCGGCTGCGCGACGTGCTGACCGACCGCGTCGACTTTCTCAAGATGAACATTGAAGGCGCAGAGTGGGACGTGATCGCGGACTGCGAGCCGAAGCTCAGCAACGTCCGCGAGATGGTCATCGAGTATCACCACCTGCCCGGCCTGCCCCGAACGCTGCACAGGATTCTTGAGGTGCTCGATCGGTGCGGCTTCGAGTATCTGATCAACAGCTTTGACGCGCAGACCAACCCCGGCGGCCGCCCGCCGTTTCGCCTTTCGCCGGACGCGTCCTACTTTCTGCTCGTTTACGCCAGGCGGAGGGAGTAACGCGCAGATGAGCGTCGCGAGACAAGTCGAGCGCGAGCGGATCGCGTCCCCGTCTCCGTATGACGGCGCGCCCGAGCTTCCGCGCCGCGCGAACGGCGATTGTACAGCGACGCCCGGCGTGGGATCGGTCGACTTCGGCGATCTGCGCCGGCTCGGACCGATCAACCGCCGGTTCGGTTTTGATCGCGGTTGCTGCATCGACCGGTATTACATTGAGCGATTCCTGGAGCAGCACCGCGGCGACATTCACGGGCGGGTGCTTGAGGTGGCCGACGATGCTTACACGCGGCGGTTCGGCGGCGACCGCGTGACGCGCAGCGACGTGCTTCACCTGGAGCCGGGCGGGGCGCGCACGACGATCGTAGACGATCTGACTCGCGGTGCGTCGCTGCCCACTGATGCGTTCGACTGCGTCATTCTCACACAGACGCTGATGATGATCTACGACCTCCCGGCCGCGGTACGGACGCTCTATTGCATCCTTAAACCCGGCGGTGTGCTGCTGGCGACCAATCCGGGCATCAGCCAGATCAGTCGCTTTGACATGGATCGCTGGGGCGACTGCTGGCGGATGACGACGAAGTCCGCGCGGCGGGTTCTGGAAGAGGCGTTCCCGGCGACGCACATAGAGGTTGAATCGGCCGGAAACGTGCTGGCGGCGGTGGCGTTCCTGCATGGCCTGTGTACGGATGACCTGACCGCCGAAGAACTCGACCATACCGATCCGGACTATCAGCTTTTGATCACCATGCGGGCGGTGAAACCGGGAGACGTGTCGTGAGTCCGTTCGTCGTCGAGAGTCGGGGCGGCGCGGCTTCGGGATCGGCACGATCCGGTGCGCCCTCGGGCGGGCTGATCCTGCTGTACCATCGCGTCGCATCGCCGCTGACCGATCCGCAACTGCTCTGCGTCTCGCCGCAGCGATTCGCGGATCAGCTTGCCATGCTACGCAGTCAGTGCAAGCCGATGAGTCTTGCCAGGATGGTCGATCTCTCGCGACGCGACCAGCTTCCCGAACGGGCCGTGGCGATCACCTTTGATGACGGCTATGCGGACAACCTGCTGGCCGCCCGGCCGCTGCTGGCACAGGAGGGCATCCCCGCGACGGTCTTCATCGCAACCGGCTATCTCGATGGACGGCGAGAGTTCTGGTGGGACGCGCTGGAGCGGATCGTGCTTGTGCAACACGAGTTGCCGTCGCAGCTTGAAATCGAAGTCGAGGGTGAACGGCGCTCGTGGGCCGTCGCTGCGTACGACGATGGGGACGACGGCGTTTCCAACCGCGGAAAATCCTGGACCGTGCTCGACGATCCCGTGCCGCGCCACCCGTTTGCCGGCGAACCGTGGAGTCGGCACGCGCTCTACCTCGACCTGTTCAACCGACTGGTGCCGCTCAGCGAGGCCTCGCGCGAGCAGGTGATGGAGGCCCTGTCGCACTGGTCCGGCGTGCCGCGCGACCCGCGCGAGAGCCATCGCCCCATGACGGCGGACGAGGTTCCAGATCTGGCCGCCGACGGTCTGGTCGAGGTCGGCGCGCACACGGTGTCGCATGCGCGACTGTCGGCGCACGCGGAATCCGTGCAGCGGGATGAACTCCTGGGGAGCAGGCAGCGCCTCGAAGCCCTGCTCGCGTCGCCCGTCACCAGCTTCAGCTATCCGTTCGGCACGCGGCGCGATTACTCGGCCACTTCGGTGCGACTGGCACGCGAAGCGGGGTTCGATCGAGCCGTTTCCAACTTCCGCGGCCGCGTCACGCGGCAATCCGATCCGTTTCAGTTGCCCCGGGTTCTGGTGCGCGACTGGGACGCCGACGGTTTCGCGCTGCGCCTGGAGCAGGAGTGGGCCTGTGCTCGACCGTGACGGCCGCGGCCCACTGGTGCTGGATCGACCCGCACCTGCCCGCGGACGCGCTTCCGCTCGAAGCACGGTGCGGTCATCACTGACCGTTGTTCAGGTCGGCATGTTTGATCGGCACGGCGGCGCCGAGCGCGTCGCGTGGGATCTGTTCCAGTCCTATCGCGCCCTGGGCCACGAGTCGTACCTGGCGGTCGGGCGCAAGCGGAGTGCCGATGCCAACGTCCACCTGCTGCCCAATCACGAAGCGTCGTCCCCGTGGCGGCGGTTCTGGTGGGGCGTGCATCGCGGGCTTCAGCCGACGTATGGCCGGTTCGCCGGATCGCGGGGCCTGTGCCGGCTCGTGCATCGCATCGCTGAGCCGCGCGGCTGGCTGGACGTGCGTCGCGGCCTGGAGGACTTCCATTACCCCGGCGCCTGGCGGCTGCTGGAGGTAACGCCGGCGCGGCCGGACGTGATTCACTGCCACAATCTTCAT
This sequence comes from uncultured Phycisphaeraceae bacterium, assembly GCA_964648365.1. Taxonomy (GTDB): domain Bacteria; phylum Planctomycetota; class Phycisphaerae; order UBA1845; family UBA1845; genus SURF-32. The sequence continues at coordinate 22,856 of CAZYLK010000030.1, read as the reverse complement.
CAGAACTATTTCGATCTTCGCGCGCTGCCGTGGCTCTCCGCGCAGGTTCCGGTTGTGCTCACGATGCACGACGCCTGGCTGCTGGCCGGTCACTGCGCGCATTCGTTCGACTGCGAGCGATGGAAAACCGGCTGCGGGGAGTGTCCGGCGCTGTCGCTTTACTCGAGCATCCGGCGTGACGGCTCCGCGGAGAACTGGCGGCGGAAGCGCGACATCTACGCTGCGAGCAGACTGCACGTTGCGACGCCGTGCCGCTGGTTGATGGACAAGGTGGAGCAGTCGATGCTCGCGCCCGGCGTGGTCGAATCCCGCGTGATTCCGTATGGCGTGGATCAGGCCGTCTATCGCCCCGGCGATCAGGCGGCGGCACGCCAGCGCCTGGGTTTGCCGCCGCACGCGCGGGTGCTGCTTTTCGCCGCCAGCGGGATACGCGAGAACGTCTGGAAGGACTTCCGCACGATGCGCGCGGCCATGGCGCGGCTTGCCCAAAGCCCGGCGCTCGACGCCGAGACGGGCGACGGCGCGTTGCAGGCTCAACCGCTGATCTTTCTTGCGCTGGGCGAAGAGGCGCCAGCGGAGCGGCTGGGTCCGCAGGGACGCGGCGCGGAGATTCGATTCGTCCCGTTCCAGTCGGATCCCGCGGACGTGGCGGTCTACTACCAGGCGGCCGATCTCTACGTTCACGCTGCGCGGGCCGACACCTTCCCCAATGCCGTTCTGGAGGCGCTGTCCTGCGGTCTGCCGGTGGTGGCGACGGACGTCGGAGGCATCCCGGAGCAGGTGATCAGCCTCGACGCCGCGGGCGGCAACGCGGAGCGGGCCACCGGCATCCTGACTGTCGCGGGAAGCGCCGAACAACTGGCCACGGGCGTGGAGCGATTGCTCGTCAACGCGCCGCTGCGGCGGCGCCTGTCAGACAACGCCGCCGCGGACGCCCGACGCCGCTTCGACCACCGACGGCAGGTGGATGCCTATCTGACGTGGTATCAGGCGTTGCTCGAAAGCAGTGACGCAGCCGGCTCGGAAAAGCGAACCGCAGATAGACGCGGATGAACGCGGATAAGAACAGCGTCGGACTGAGCGGGCCGGGCCAGACGCGCACGCTGATCGCTGCTGGTGAGGCTGCCGGATGAACGACGGCCTGCGCGGCCGCCATTCCGATGTAGCCCCGGCTTCCAGCCAGTGGGCACAGCGCTCCAGGCCATTGCCGATTGCAGCTTGCGCTGCAGCAACCAGCAAGATGCCGGTCAAATCACGCCCTGGAAGGCCGTGCCACGCACGCGAGGCTGCACGTTGATTGGCGTCACAGTTGCCACGGCGCGCCGGATGGAGGATGCTGCCTTCCAATCGCAGTTCTGTCAGACCCCGGTGCAGTATGACGATCAGCCGGTTCTACGCATTTCCAGCTTCGCTCCCTCTCGTCACATGACCACACAGACCCACGTGTATGCCTGTCCGGTCGCCGCCGGACCCATCGACGGCGACGTGTCGCTGCCGGGCAGCAAGAGCCTGGCGATCCGGGCGCTGATGGCGGCCGCGCTGGCCGAGGGGGACAGTGTGCTTTCCAGCGTCGGCGTTTCGGACGACGTCCGCGCGATGCTTGACGTGCTGGAACGGCTCGGGATCGCACGCACGGTGGATGAAGAGGGCGGTCGGGTCGAGGTGACCGGTTGTCGCGGGCAGATCCCAGCGGAACAGGCCGTGCTCTACTGCGACGCGGCCGGAGCCGTGATGCGGTTCGCCACCGCCCTGTGCGCCGTCGGCTTCGGCGACTTCCGCCTCGACGGCACCGCGCGCCTGCGCGAGCGACCCATGGCCCCCCTCGTCGAAGCCCTGCGCGGGCTGGGCGCGCTGATCGAACATCACGGCGCCGACGGATTCCCGCCGCTGACCGTCCACGCGCGGCACCTGGCGGGCGGACAACTCAGCATCCGCGCCGCCGAGTCCAGCCAGTTCGCCAGCGCGGTTCTGCTGGCGTCGCCCTGCGCGGCCCGCGACGTCATGCTCGAAGTCCCTTCGCCGATCGCCAGTCGGCCCTACCTCGACATGACGCTCGCGATGATGGATCGGTTCGGCGTGTCCGTCGTGGCCGACGAAGACGGCGCGGGCGGGATGCGGATCATCGTGCCGGCCCCGCAGTGGTATCAGGGGACGAACCTCGCGATTGAGCCTGACGCTTCGGCCGCGACGGTCTTTCTGGCGGCGGCCGCGCTGACCGGCGGGCGGGTGTCGATCACCGGGCTGACGACGCAGTCGCAGCAGGGGGACGTGCGCTTTACCGACGTGCTGGAACGCATGGGGTGCAGGGTGGATTGCGCCGCGCGCCACCTGACCGTTCGGAGCCCTGCGGCTGCGTCCGCGTCCGAGTTTGCGACGAAAGGCGCAGGCGGAAGCGCGGATGGCGCCGGATTTGCGTCAGCGCCATCGTGCCTGAGCGGCGTCGATGTCGACCTGTCCGCCATGCCGGACACGGTTCCGACGCTGGCCGTGCTGGCGCTCTTTGCCGACGGTCCCACGCGCATCCGCAACGTCGCTCATCTTCGGCTGAAGGAGAGCGACCGGCTGGAGGCGCTGCGTACCGAGTTGACCAGGATCGGCGCGCGGGTCGAAGCGCACGATGACGGCCTGACGATTCATCCCGCCCCGGCGTACACGGCCGCGACTATCGAGACGTATGACGATCACCGCATGGTCATGGCGTTTTGTCTGGCCGCGTTGCGGATCCCCGGGCTGCGCGTGACCCATCCGGAATGCGCATCCAAGTCCTTTCCGGGGTTTACGCGGCGGTGGGAGGCGATGGTCACGGGCCTGCGCTGAACCCCGCACCGGCCGCCCGTGGTTGAACATGTCGCGAGCCGGCGATCAGACGGTCACGCACTGCCGAAGACACGCCAGCTCATCGCGCCGAGCGGGATCACGACGCACACCGTCAGGTAAACGACCAGCCACGCATGGCGCGCACTTCCGAAGGCTTGGCCGGGCTTATCGGCCCGCACCAGGCGAATCCACATCACCGCCGGTACGAAGAAGGACTCTCCGAAGAGAAACAACCACAGCCACCAGCGAAAGCGGTCAGTCGCGGCCGGGGCGATGCGGACCAGGAGCACGTTGAGCAGCGCGCCGGCGGCGATCATCAGATAGATATATGCATAGGCGGCGCTCAACAGGCGGGCCGCGGTGATCGCCGCGGACCGGTCATCGCGTCGGCGCGTCGCGAGCGGAATCCAGACGCCGCGGACCAGCCACCACCCCAGAACTGAAGGCACGACCGTCCACAGGACCGGCGCAAAGGTCTGTCCCGGCGCGAATGTCCATCCGGTTTCTGCAGCCGGATGGTCCTGCCTGGCGTCCGCGGCCGCGTGTGCCGAGCGAGATCCGAAAGCGGGCCAGGTCCGGATTTCGCGGTCGATCGGCGCCGTCCACCGCAAGCCCGATGCCGCGATGATCACCGCGATCATGAACAACACCGCTGCGATTGCGCGTAGCTCCCGACGAATCGACCGGGCGGCGTCCGACGGTTGATCCAGCGCCGTCCATAGCCCGCCGGGCACCGGGCGCCAGACCTTGACGACGTTGCGGCGCGTTTTGAAAGGCGTCCGGAAAAAGCGCCGCGCGCCCGAGCGCAGCGCCTCGTCTTCGGCCGGCGGCAAGGCAGGTTCATGGGCGATCGTCATGCGGTCGGACGATAAGCGCATCGCGGAACGGTCACAATTCCGCCGCCCACACGTCTGCCGGCCTCCCGCGAGGCCGAGAATAGGGGCGGCGCTGCGCTGGCAGCGAAGCCTCAGCGCTCACGGCCATGAGGATGTTGACGGATTCAACAGTTCGCGCTTGACCCCGCGACGCTGCCGCAAGGGGCGAATCGTAGACTCTCGACAGACCCACGCAGAGTTCACTCGCCGCATCGGACGTGATCGGAGGGAAAAGACATGTCTTTTGTCGATCTCGATGCATCGCTGAAAGACTGGCCGTATCACCCGGACCGCATATCGGTCCGCAAGATCCGCACCGAGCAGGGCGAGATCAAGATACAGCAGCGCGTGGAGCTGGGGATCATGCAGATGGAGGTGGACGGCCGGCCGGACGGGTCGCGTCCCCACGACTGCGACACCCTGCTCGATTTCCAGCAGCGGCGCATGGCGGAATACGAAAAGCGCAACGGGACCGTGATTGGATTCTCGCTGACCGGCGAGGAATGCCGCAACCTGCGTGAAGAGGCCTCGCTTTATTACCGGCGGTACGTCGCGAGCTTTGTGCTGGAAGAGTTCGACCGCGTCGTCCGCGACACCGGTCACAACCTGGCGATCCTGGACTTTCTGCGCGACCACGCCGACGACGGCGAGGACCGCAACCGGCTGGAAGCGTTCCGGCCTTACATTCTGATGATGCAGGCACGCGGCAATGCGCATCAGGCGATCCGCGAGGGACATGCCGAAAGCGCCCTGGCCCACGTGAACCGGGCGCTGATGTCGATCCGGGCCTACTACGACGAGTCTGATCATCCGGAACTCTACGACGACTGCGAGGAGGTCCGGATTCTCGAACAGATGCGCAGCCGCATCGGCGGACAGGTGTCCGTCAATCCGGTCTCGATGATGCGCGAGGCGCTCAAGACCGCCATTGCGGAAGAGCGCTTCGAGGAAGCGGCGCGGCTGCGCGACGAACTGGACAAGCTGGATCAGAGCCGGAACACGGTCGGCCGCGACGCGGCAGCGTCGTAGGCGGCATCAAGAAGCTGGAGCACGAATGCGCCGCCGGGGCAGGAGCAGCCCGAGCCGGCACGTTCCACACGGTTTTCGGAGGGGTAGAGCGCGTGGCGCGGTCTGACCGGTACGCCGGTCAGACCGTCGTCCGCGCGAGCGCGCCGCGACCCTGCGAGGCGCTGCGGCGCGCCACGACGAGACTCGTGCGCATTCTCCCCACTCCTTCAACCCATCACTACCTCATCGCTCGTTCCCTCGTCTCGATCCTGTCCCCCGCCCGCGTCGTCCGTGGCCGCGGCCGGCTGCTGTTCCGATGGCTGCTCAGCGGATAGGCTTGCGTGCCAGGCGTTGGCGCTGCGGCGCGTGAGCATGGCGCGGAGGTCCGAGAGATGTTCGAACTGACCGGCAGACGAGCGGTAGTGTGCGGCAGCACGCGCGGCATCGGACGGGCCTGCGCGGAGGCGCTGGCCGTACAGGGCGCCGGCGTGACGCTGATGGCGCGGGATGCGGGCGCGCTGGAGGAGGTCGCCGCCGCGCTGCCCCGGCCGCAGGGGCAGGCGCACGAGTACCTTGCGGCGGACTTTGCCGATCCGGCGGCGGTGCGCGCGGTGATCGAGGGCTACCTCGCTCAGGGTGGCGAGCCGGACATCCTCGTCAACAACACCGGCGGCCCCCCCGGCGGGCCGATGATCGATGCCTCCCCGGACGCATTCCTTCGCGCCGTTTCGATGCACGTCGTCTGCAATCACCACCTCGTGCAGGCTTTGTCGCCGGGGATGAAGGCGCGCCGGTTCGGGCGGATCATCAACATCATCTCGACGTCCGTAAAACAGCCGATCCCCGGGCTGGGCGTCTCCAACACGACGCGGGCGGCGGTGGCCAACTGGGCCAAGACGCTGGCGGACGAACTGGGGCCCTTCGGGATCACGGTCAACAGCGTGCTGCCGGGCTACACGGCGACGGATCGGCTCTACTCGCTGATCCATGCCAAGGCGGAGCGCGAGGGCCGCGCCGCCGCCGACGTGGAACAGGCCTGGATCGACTCGACGCCGGCTCGCCGTCTGGGCAAGCCGGAAGAGATCGCGGCCGCGGTGGCGTTTCTGGCGTCCACTGAGGCGGCGTTCGTCAACGGCGTCGCCCTGGCCGTGGACGGCGGGCGGACGCTCTCGCTGTAGCTCCCAGACGCCGGATTCACCGGGCGACTACCTCATTTTTACTCTTGGCCGCCTCCCGGGCCCGGGGTGACGATTCCGGCTGCGCGAGTCCGCCGATACGCCTGTGTCGGCTCGTGCGCCGTGCGGTGAGCCTCGTCAAGCAGGCACGCGCCGACGTTGAGGAGCGCGTGCCATGCATCCCGCGAATCTGCGAGGCAGTCGCTTCAAAGGGCCTCGGACGCTCGGCTCTGCGAGCGGCGCCGCGCTGCTGTCGCTGCTGTTTATCGGTCCGACTCCGATGGCCGTGGCGCAGGCAGCCGGCGACCCTCCCCCGACCGCCGAGGCGGTCGACGCCCCGCGTGAACTAGCCGACCTCAGTCTCGAAGAACTCCTGCAAGTGCCCGTCATCGTGACGGCGTCACGTCACGAGGAGGGCCTGGACGAAGTCGCGTATGCCGTCAGCGTGATCACCGCGGAGGACATCCGGCGGGCCGGCGCCCATACCGTCCCCGAGGCGCTGAGGCTGGTGCCGGGCGTCGATGTGGCGGACCTGTCCGCCGCGCAATCGGCGGTATCGCCGCGCGGGTTCCACGGGTTTCTGGCCAACCATGTCCTCGTGATGGTTGACGGGCGGCAGGTGTACGACTCCGTGTTCGGCGGCACCGTCTGGGGATGCTGGCCGTTCATGGTGGAGGATATCGAGCGGATCGAAGTCATCCGCGGGCCGGGCGGCGTCACCTGGGGACCGAACGCGGTCAACGGCGTGATCAACATCATCACAAAGGATCCGGCCGATCAGCAGGGCCTTACGCTGTCGTTGCGCGGCGGGTCGCGCGGCGCGCACAGCGCGTACACCGGCTACGGCACGACCGACCAGGATCTGCGTCTGCGTATCTCCGGCGAGTACGACGCTCACGACGGCTTCATCCGCGGCGGTTCGTTCCTGCATGGTCTCGATGACGACGTTCGCGCGGGGCGGCTGTCGCTTCATGCCATCCACGAGGCCGACGACGAGGGACGCGTGACGATCTCCGCCGGCAGCGCCGTGCTCGACGGCGGCTTCCCCGCGACGCCACTGGCGGGAATCGGTGTGGATGACAACCCGCACTCCGAGGCGTCGTACATCCTCGGCCGCTGGGAGCGGGACGTGGACGCGAACAGCGCCGTCTCGCTGACGGGGTTCGTCAACGATTTCCACGTGACGCCGGGCGTGACCGCCATCGACTACCGCTACCAGCAACTGGGCCTGCAATTCTCGCACGAGATCCGCCCGTCGGACGAACGGACGCTGCGGTGGGGTGTTGATACGCGGGTGGATCTGCTCGACGCGGGCAACTCGTCGCCGCGCCTGCTGTCGCGCGATTTCGTCAGCACCGCGATCACCGGGGTCTACCTGAACCACGACTGGCGCTTCGCACCGAAATGGACGTTCAGTCTGGGCGGTCGGGTGGACTACGAGAACTACGCCGGATTTCTGCCCAGCGCCCGCGCGTCATTGGCCTTCGACGTCCACGAAGGCGGCATGCTTTATGCCGCCGTCTCTCATGCGGCCCAGGTGCCGACCGCAGCCGGGCGGTTTCTGCAACTGCCGCTGGTCAACGGGCTGGTGGTCGCGACCGTTGACCGCGCCGTCGACCCGACCACGGCGATGGTCTACGAATTGGGCTATCGCGGCCGGTTCGGCAAGGCGGTCGAGACGTCGCTGACGCTGTTCTGGCATCAGTATGACGAGTTGACGACGTTTTCGCCGGAATTGGGCCCGCCCGGCCTGATCGACTATCGGCTGGACAATCGCTCGGGCGCGGCCTCGCTGTACGGCGTCGAGTGGGAGGGCATCTGGCGGCCGGCGCCGAAGTTGTCGCTGCGCGGAAACTACACGTACCAGCAGATGAACTGGGATCCCCACGATTCGATGACGGCCCGCGACTACATGACGCCGCCGAAGCACAAGTTCATGATCTCGGCGGCCTACGACCTGACCGAGCGGTCGAGCGTGGCGGGGCACGTCTACTACGTCGACGCCGTGTGGTCGCCGAATCCGGACAACCCGCTGACCGCGACGCGGATCGATCCTTACGTGCGGCTGGACTTGCAGTTGGAGCACGTCCTGGCGCCGGATCGGGCTTCGCTGACGGTCGGCGTCAAGAACCTGTTGGACTCAGGCCATCCGGAGGGCGGAACGCTCTTTCTAAGCAGTGCTGAAACGCCGCGGATGGTGTTCGCGGAAGTCAGGATCCGGATACCGCGTTAGGCTCTGACGGCGAAGGGAACGAGGGAATAAGGGAGTCGGGGAGTCGGGGAAGAAAGACCAGAGGGTTCACCCTCCCTCTTCTCCTGCCTCCCTTTTCATCCTGGTTTTTGGTTGCGGCTGAGGCCGCGTCAGGCTCTGAGGTCGCGACGACGCGGCTCTGGCGACATGATGAATCGGAGGAAGTCCATTCTGGCGCTGTGTGCGGCGGCCGCGCTCTACGGCCCGGCGCACAGTCAGCAGCCCGGCGGCGCCGCGCCGCTGGACGTCAAAGCGCACGCGCTGATGCTGTTCCCGCTGTTCATTCACTGGCCGGAGAGCGTTCTGCCGACCCCGGAAAGCACACTCGTGATCGGCGTCGTAGGTGAGGACAGGACGGCCACAGCCGTTAAGACCGCCGTACGAAAGCAGAAGGACAAGCCCCGCCCGATCGCGGTGCGGTCCTTTTCGCCGGACGAGCCGCCGGATCGCGAAGCGCTGATTCAGTGCCACGTCGTGTACGTCTGCGACAGCGCCCGGAGCAGGCTCCCCGAGGTCGTGAAATCGGTGCGCGACAAGCCGGTGCTGGTGGTGTCGGACGTCGGCCGAGCGCTCGAGCTGGGCGTGATGATCGGACTGGCGATCGAGGACGGGCGGCTGTCATTCGACGTCGGTCTGAAAACGCTTCAGGCGGCTGGGCTGAAGGCGGAGGCGAAGCTGCTGGCCCTGGCGCGCTCGGTCGATAAATAGATACGGTTCACATCCTGGCATCGCCAGTCGGGGTCGATAACCTGCCCATGCAACGGACGCTGCGTGACATTTCGTTCACAGGCAAGCTGCGGCTCTATGCCGTGATCGTCAGCGGCGTCACGTGGCTTCTGTGTTGCGTGGCCGTGATGACCAAGGGCTGGCACGACAGCCGGCACGAGTTCGTCGAGCGCACCGCCGCCCAGGCCGAACTGGTCGCCACCACGATCAGCGCCGCCGTGACGTTCGAGGACCGCAAGGGGGCCGTGGAAATCCTGCGCGGCCTCGGCGTCGACCGCGATGTCGTCGCGACATGTGTCCATTCCGCGGACGGGGCGCATTTTGCCGACTATACCCGCGACGCGTCCGAGTCCCCACGTTACTGCGACACGCTCGAGTACGGGCATCGGTTCACGGACAACCTGCTCGTCATGGTGCGGCCGATCCGGCTGGCCGAGCGGGACATCGGTCGCGTCTACGTCACGTACGACCTGGCCCACCTGCAAGTCCAGACGCTGATGCAGACGCTGGTCATGGCCGCCACGATGCTGCTGGCGGTCGGGCTGGCGGTTATCATCGGTTCCCGGATCGGACGCGTCATCTCCCGGCCGGTCACGGAACTCTGCGAGTCCGCCGCCAGCATCGCCCGTACGCGGGACTACTCCATCCGGGCCGACAAGTTCGGCAACGACGAGTTGGGCCGGCTCACCGACGCCTTCAACGACATGCTGGGCCACATCGAGCGGGGTGACGCCGCGCTTCGCCGGTCGCGCCGGGATCTGGAGGACATCGTCGAGCGGCGCACGGCCGCGCTGCGGGACAGCGAGGCGAGGATTCGCGCGGTCATCGAAGACGTGGACGCCATTCTGTGGGAAGCGAGGACGGAGCCGTGGCAGTACGAGTTCGTCAGCCGGCGGGCGGAGACGCTGCTGGGCTATCCGCCCGGCGTCTGGAAGTTGGACGCCGACTTCCGCCGCCGGCTGATTCACCCGGACGACTACGAGCGCACGTTGCGTGCGTCGCGCGAAGCCATCGCCCAACGTACGGAATACCGCATCGAGTATCGCGCCATCCGCGCCGACGGCGGTGAACTGTGGGTGCGCGACGTCGTCCGCGTGGTCTCGCAGCACACCGGTCAGCTCGCGGTGCGCGGCATCACCTTTGACATTACGGCGCACCGGCGTGCGGCGCAGCAACTGGACGAGGCCCGGTCGCGGGCCGAGGCGGCCAACCGGGTTAAAAGCGAGTTTCTGGCCAACATGAGCCACGAGATCCGCACGCCGATGACGGCCATCCTCGGGTTTGCAACGAATCTCCGGGACGCGGGCCTGACGGAAGCCGAGCGGGCCGACGCCGTGGACACGATCCGCCGCAACGGCGAGCAGCTTCTGGCGATCCTCAATGACGTCCTCGACCTCTCGAAGGTCGAGGCCGGCAAGATGAGCGTCGAACTGTGCCGTTGCAGCCCTGCGGCGATCCTGGAGGAAGTGGCCGGGCTGATGCGTCCCGGTGCGCAGGCCAAGCGCCTGACACTCCAGACGTCGGTCTCCGCGGACGTGCCCGAGTTTGTTCGATCCGATCCGGCCCGCATCCGGCAGGTTCTGACCAACCTGGTCGGCAACGCGATCAAGTTCACACACCGTGGAAGCGTCCGGCTTGACGCACGCTACGTCGCGGAATCGTCCATGATCGCGTTTGACGTCGTGGATACGGGCATCGGCATTCCGGCAGCGCAGATACCGGCGTTGTTTCAGCCGTTTCAACAGGGCGATGCGTCGATGACGCGCCGGTTCGGCGGAACGGGGCTGGGGCTGGCCATCAGTCGGCGGTTTGCGGAACTGCTCGGGGGGGGGGTCGATCTGGTCGCGTCTGCGCCCGGGGCAGGCACGACGTTTCGGTTTCTGCTGCCGGCGCGGCCGTGCAGCGGCGAAGCCCCCGCGCCGGAACCGCGCGAACGCCGCGTCCCTGCCGAGCCCGCAGACCCCTCGGCGGCGCGATCGCCGATGCTGGCGGGGCTCCGCGTGCTGCTGGCGGAAGATGGTCCCGACAACCAGAAGCTGCTCCGCCACGTGCTGTCCAAGGCGGGCGCCGACGTCACGATCGTCGAGAACGGCCAACTGGCCGTGGACGCGGTCACGGCCGCGGAAGCAGGAGGCCGTTCGTTCCACGCGGTGCTGATGGACATGCAGATGCCGGTGATGGACGGCTACCTGGCAACGTCGCTGCTGAGGCAACGGGGCTACGCCGGACCGATCGTTGCGTTGACGGCGCATGCCATGTCGACGGACCGGCAGAAGTGTCTCGACGCGGGCTGTGACGAGTACGCGACGAAGCCCATCGACCGGCGCCGGCTGATCGGGCTGATCCGGATGCTGGTGACGGGCGGGGCGGAAGCATCGGACGCGCGGCTGGCGGCCGTCTGACGGGCGTGGCCGCGGGGAGCGGACGGGCCTGGGTTGAGGCCCGCGGGGCGGCGTTTCGGCGCGTGACCGGACGCCGGGGGACATGATCGTATGGCGCTGACAGTGATACACGGCATTGCGATGCGGCTCACCGCTTGCGGTGTTCCCGGCGCGGCCGGCGCCGGCTCCGCGGAACCGTGTGGCGGCTGCGCGACGACGGCGGGCGGCGAAAGCGTCGGCCGATTCGCCCTGAACCTCTTTGATACTTCGGACTTCCCCGCCCGCTGGAACTGCGGCACATGGTCGCCGCTGAACGGCTGGCTGCACATCATCTCCGACAGCATGATCTGGCTCGCCTACCTGGCGATTCCCATCACCCTGCTCTTTTTCGTGCGGCGCCGGCGCGATCTGCCCTTCAAGGGACTGTTCGTCCTCTTCGGTGCGTTCATCCTGCTCTGCGGCACGACGCATCTGCTGGAGGCGATTATGTTCTGGTGGCCGGCGTACCGGCTCTCCGGCGTCGTCAAGATGATGACCGCGCTTATCTCGACCGTGACCGTCATCGCGCTGATCCCGGTCATACCGCAGGCGCTCGCGCTGCGCTCACCGCGTGATCTGGAAGTGGAGATCAAGCGCCGCAATCTGGCGATGGACGCCAGTCAAGCGAAGAGCCAGTTCGTCGCCAACATGAGCCATGAGATTCGCACGCCGATGACGGCCATTCTCGGTTTTGCGGAAACGCTGACCGACCCGGACCTCTCCGAACCCGACCGGCGGGCGGCCATCGGGACGATCCGTCGAAACGGCGAGCACCTGATGCAGATCATCAACGACGTGCTCGACATTTCCAAGATCGAGGCGGGCAGGCTGGAGATCGAGCGCATGCGCTGTTCGCCGGTCGGCGTTGTGGCCGACGTGCGGGCGCTGATGCAGCACCGTGCGGACGCGAAGGGCGTCGCATTCAACGTCGAGTTCGTCGGCCCGATCCCCAGGACCATCGTCACGGATCCGACGCGTCTGCGGCAGATTCTGGTCAACCTGACGGGCAACGCGCTGAAGTTCACCGAAGAGGGCGCCGTCAGACTCATCACACGGTTCATCCCCGACAACGCCGGCCCGCGGATGCAGTTCGACGTCGTGGACACCGGCATCGGCATCCCGCCCGAAGCGTTGAGCCGGCTGTTCGAGCCGTTCATGCAGGCGGATGCCTCGACGACGCGCACCTACGGAGGCACGGGTCTTGGCCTGATGATCAGCCGGCGGTTGGCCGACCTGCTCGGCGGGACCATTACGGTGGAGAGTACGCCGGGCGAGGGGACGGACTTCCGCGTCACGGTCGCCACCGGTCCCTGCGCGGGCGTGGAGATGCTCGGCGACCCGACCATCGACGCGATTATCGACGCGAACGATACACCGGCGCCCTGGACGCCGGACGAACGGATCGAGGGCCGCGTTCTTCTGGCGGAAGACGGACCGGACAATCAACGCCTGATTGCCCACGTTCTCCGCAAAGCAGGCGCAACGGTGTCGTTCGCCCAGAACGGTCGTCGTGCCGTGGCCGAGGCGCTGGCGGCGCAGAGCCGCGGCGATCCGTTTGACGTGATCCTGATGGACATGCAGATGCCGGAGATGGACGGCTACGAGGCGACGGCACGGCTGCGGAAGCTCGGCTACGACCGGCCCATCATCGCGGTGACGGCGCACGCCATGTCGACGGACCGGCAGCGCTGTATCGACGCCGGATGTGACGAGTACGCCACCAAACCCATCGATCGAAGAAGCCTGCTGAGGTTGATCCGCGCCTGCATCGGGCGCGGCCGAGGCGGCGGCACAGCCGCAGCCGATCCGCAGGCCCGCGCGGTCCCTCACCGTGGAGAAACGCCATGACCGAGTCACGTCTGCTGTCCGCATTCGCCACGCGGCTCGCGGGGGTCGCCCTGGCGGCTGCGGCGCCGCCGGTTGAGACGACGCCCGCCGAGCCTGCCGGCGAAATCGTGCTCGGCATGTCCACCGCGCTGACCGGGCCGGCGTCGCAACTGGGGCTGAACATGCGGATCGGCGTGCTGGCGGCGCTGGAGGAGGCAAACCGCGCCGGCGGGATCCACGGGCGCTCCCTCCGACTTGCATCGCTCGATGATGGATACGAACCGTCGCGCACCGCACCGAACATGCACGAGCTGATTTCGCAGCACAAGGTGCTGGCGGTCATCGGCAACGTGGGCACGCCGACGGCCGTGGCCGCCATCCCCATCGCCAACAGCCGCCGGACGCTGCTGTTCGGCGCCTTCACCGGCGCCGGTGTCCTGCGCAAATCGCCGCCCGACCGCTACGTGATCAACTATCGCGCCAGCTACGCGGAAGAAACCAGCGCCATGGTCGACGCGCTGATCAACGAGGCGGGTTTGCGCCCGGACGAAATCGCCTTCTTCACCCAGCGCGACGCCTACGGAGACGCGGGCTTCGTCGGCGGCATTGCGGCCCTGATGCGCCACGGACTTGTGAGCGATCGAGACGTGCCGCACGGCCGCTACGAACGGAACACCGACGCGGTAGAGAACGGACTGGCCGACATCATGGCCGCGCCGACGGCGGCGCGGGCGGTCATCATGGTGGGGGCGTATGAACCCTGCGCTGCGTTCATCCGGCTCGCCCGAGCGTTCGAGTTCAATCCCATCTTCCTGAACGTTTCCTTCGTCGGCTCCCAGCCGCTGGCCCGCGCACTCGGCAGGGCCGGCGACGGCGTGATCATCACGCAGGTCGTCCCGCACTTCGCGTCCGACGTGCCCGTGGCCGCGGAATACCGGGCCGCACAGACGGCGATCGATCGCGCCGCGGGGCTGTCCTTCGGGTCGTTCGAGGGCTACGTGGCGGGGCGCATTCTCCTTCGAGCGATGAAGAACATTGAAGGCGCCCTCACGCGGGAATCCGTGGTCGAGGCCCTCGAAGGGCTGGGACGCTTTGACATCGGTCTCGGGCATGAACTGCGGCTCGGCCGGGAGGAGCATCAGGCTTCGCATCACGCCTGGCCGACGGTTATTCGCGAGGGACGCGTCGTGCCCTTCGCATGGAACGAGTTGAGACGCCGCTAGCGAGGCCGCATCATCATGGACACGCCCATCCTTCAGCGTGGAAACCGGATCCCCGGCCTGGTCTGGGTGCTGGCGGGGATCGGCGTCAGTGCCGGCGGCCTGATGATGAGCGTCAACTACGTCGCCCTGCGCCGCATCAGCCACGATCGCGACCGCTCCAAGGCCGCAGAGGCGCAGGCGATCGCCTCCATTCGCGCGCTGCGGGACGAGCGGGAGTCCATGTTTCAGGCGTTGGAATCCCGGCGTGACGCGAGCGTGAACGCGGCCCCGCTGCCGGCAAACGAACCCCGGGATCTTCTGCCGCTGGTCGGGGACTGCCGGCAACATCTGTCCGAACTGGAAGACCAGGGCCAGCCGTACATCGGCGCGATTGATGAAATGAACCACGTCATCGGCCTCCTCTCCGGACTCCGGGCGGAACTCGATGACCATCGACAGGCCACGGCCCGCGTCGAGGCCGAGTTTCACGATGCCTGGCGCGGCGTCCGCGACGCGCTGGCGGCAACGTCCGCCGCGGCACAGAAGGTGGACGGGCGCCGACGGTTGCGCCAGGGCGTCCTGCTGCGCCGCTACCGCAACGCATCGGGCGACGAAGCTGCGAGCCTCGCCCGGGACTACATTGAGGAATTCGGTTCCACGGCGGGACTCACCACGCTGGAACTGGAACTCAGCGACCTGGCGCTTCTGGTTCAGCGGCTTTATGGAGAGACGGACGCCGACCAGCTTGTGAGTTTGAAAGACAACGAGATGCGGCAGACGATTGCACGTCTGGCCCGCGCGGCGCAGAAGGCGCCCGCCGAAGACGCCGCGTTGCTCGGCAGCCACATCGCGACGATCCAGGAGCGCGTCTTCGGCCCGGGATCGGTCGACGATCCGGCTCATCAGAGCCTGACCGTCAGCAAAGGGGGCCTCTACAGCCTGCGTCGAGAGGCGCTGGCGCTGGACGTGGATCGGCGCCGGCTGACGAATGCGGTGTCGCTCGGCTGTGCAGCGTTCATGGACGCGGAGCGCGGCCTGGATGCGGCGCTGAGCGAAGCCATGAGCGCAAAAGCCGTCCGGGCCGAGACCATGATGCACACGGCATGGCGACATGCGGTCACGACCGGCGTGCTGGTGGGAGCGGCTTTCCTGCTGCTCTCCTGGTACATCGCGTGGCTGGGGCGGGCGGCGGAGTCGGAACTGGTCGCCAAGAACGCGGCGCTGAACGCCACCATGCAGCGGCTCTCTCTCGCGCGGCAGGAGGCGGAGACGGCCAATCGGGCCAAGAGCGAGTTCCTGGCCAACATGAGCCACGAGATCCGCACGCCGATGACCGCCATTCTCGGGTTCGCCGACATGCTCCGCGACGGCCGTCACGTCGAAGCGAACGCCGCCCAGCGCGATGAGGCCATCGACACCATCCAGCGCAACGGACGCTACCTGATCAGCATCATCAACGACATTCTCGACATCTCCAAGATCGAGGCAGGCAAACTCGACCTGGAGTGCATTTCGTGTTCGCCCGTCCATCTGGCGGCCGAGGTGTTGTCGCTGATGTCGGTTCGCGCTGCCGAGAAGAACCTGCCCTTCCGCATCGAATACACCGGACCGGTACCGGAGCGCATCCACACCGATCCCGTCCGGTTGAAGCAGATTCTGTTGAACCTCGTGGGCAACGCGATCAAGTTCACACATGCGGGCGGCGTGCGGCTGGTGATCCGGCTGGTCCAAGATCCGTCCGCCCCGAAGCTCCAGTTCGACGTGATCGACACCGGCATGGGCGTCACGCCGGAGCAGACGGCCCGACTTTTCGAGCCGTTCACCCAGGCGGACAGCTCCACGACGCGACGGTTCGGCGGCACCGGTCTGGGACTGGCGATCAGCAAGCGGCTCGCCGAGATGCTCGGTGGTGACGTGACGGCCGAGCGCTGCACGGGGCAGGGCAGCCTGTTTCGTCTTACCGTGGCCACCGGTTCGCTCGACGGGGTGAGGTTGCTTGAGAATCCGTCCGCCGCGACCGTGGAACTGCCGAGCCCCGAGCGCAGCGAACTCGGGGAGATTGCCGCGCTGCACTGTCGCGTTCTGCTCGCGGAAGACGGCGCGGATAATCAGCGGCTGATCGGGCACATTCTGCGCAAAGCCGGCGCGGACGTCACCATTGTCGACAACGGCCTGCTGGCGGTCCGGGCGGTACAGACGGCCCGCGCGGAGGGTATGGACTACGATCTGGTCCTGATGGACATGCAGATGCCGGAGATGGACGGGTACGAGGCGACGCGCGTCCTGCGGCGGCGCGGGTTCAACCTGCCGGTCATCGCGCTGACGGCGCACGCGATGGCGGGCGACGAGGAGAAGTGTCTCGACGCCGGATGTGACGCCTACGCGACCAAGCCCATAAATCGCAGCGCCCTGATCGCGCTGATCCGCTCCTGCCGGGAGCGCCATGCGGCGCTGGTCGAGGCATCGAGCGATTCAGCCGCGTCATCGGCGTGACGCGGGGGCCGCAGGTTTCGGCGCTTCCTTCGCTACTCGTTATTCGCTACTCGATCCCCACAGGCGGACTTGCAGCATTCGCCATTCACTCTATCCCCCGCACCCGCCGCAGCCTCCGCCACAGCCGCCCCCCCCGCAACCGCCGCCGCATCCCGAGCCGCACCCGGCGCCGCAGCCGCTGCTCCAGCCGCCGGAACTGCTCTTCTTGAAGATGTCGTTGAAGTATCCGTGCGACGTGCCGGACAACACGCCGACGCCGAACAGTCCGACCAGCAGCGGCAGCGTCGCATCCACCTGCGGCGACGTGTCGAACGTCGCCCGGGCGCGCTGCAGCGAGAACGCTTCCTGCACGCGCTCCAGGTATTCGCGACCGCGCTTCGTCAGCCGCGGCGCCCGGCAGAGCACGATCAGGACAACCGTCGAGATCAGCCCCATCGCGATCAGGAAGCCGACGTTGTGCCTGCCGCGCGACAGCGCGATGGCCAGCTTGATCCCGCCCAGCCCGAGGATCACGGCCACACCGAACAGCATCCACATCAGCGTCGCCTGCGGCTGGCCCGCACTGACCAGCCGCTCCTCCGTCATCCGCTCCGCATAGGCGGCGCAATGATGCTTCACCTGGTTGGAGATCGCCGTGCCGAACAGATCCTTGCCTTCCCGCGGGATGATCAACGCATCGAAGAGCGACTCCTCGATCGGCGCCAGGTGGTGCCGGCCGGGGTGGTCGTCGCATTGGGCGAGCTTGGCCTTGGTCGAAATCCAGCCGGATTTTTCCTCGATGTGCTTGACGTAGCCGCGGTGAATCAGATTGAAGATCACCGTCCGTGCCACGGCCGGCTCGCCGCCGCGCAGATACGCCACTTCATACGCATCGGGCGCGTCCGGCTCGACCGGCGGCGGCAGGGCGCCGCTGTCGTCCGACCATCGACACATCACGCGGCAGAACGCGATCGTCACCGCGATCACCACGGCATAAACAAGCAGAAACTTCGGCCCGGGGATGCTGCCGATCGTGTCGGTGATGAACTCCGGCATGGCTCAATCCTCTGTCGGCGACACAGCACCCGCAACGTCGCCCGGTCAGCCCGGATGCTCGTCCGCCAGGCTCGCGGCCCGTTCGACCAGCGGCATGAACCGGTCGTACATCTCCAGCAATCGACCCCGATCCGGCTGCGATGACCCGGCCCGCACCTCGAGTAGCGCACGAAGCAGGTCGCCGTCCAGCCCGAACGCTTGCGCGGCGGCCGCCGCCACCTCGCCATACCGGACGGCCGGCGGGTGGCCGCGCAGCTCCAGCAGCACCCGCAGCGCGTTGAGCAGCGACGCAGCGCCGCGCACCAGCGTCGCCTCGACCAGTTCCGGCCGATGGCGCCGGTTCAGGTAGAACCGCCGCAGTCGCAGCATCAGGTTCTTGAGTTCCTGCTCACACCGCAGCCGCAGATGATCGTCCGCGATGTGCAGGTCCGCCAGCACGTCCCGCCCGGCCAGCAGCAGGTGGCGCCGCTGCATGTCCAGGAATTTGATCGGAAACACGTCGGTCGAACTGCACAGGTCCGCCTCGGTCATCACCAGCGGCGACACCCGCACACCCGCCCCCGCTGCGTTCAACGCCCCGCCGACATTGTCCAGCACAGCGACCGATATCCGCCCGACCACCACCAGCACGTTCGCGTCCGATTTGCCCGCGACGAAGTCCCCGCGAACCAGGCTCCCATAGAGCACCACCGCAACAAGCTCCCCCCCGAGCGATTCCGCCAGTCGCGCGGCGAAGGCGTCGAGGGATTGCTGGATGGGAGGGGGGATCGTTGCATGGGGCGGAGAGGGCGCAGTCATAACACGTTCCAAGGCGATGCCGACCGGCGGCAGTGTAAGGCGCGGCGCGCGGCCCGGCCAGCGGGCCGTTTGCAACCCATACTCGACGAGACGAGCGCGATGACTACACTGACACCCCATGAGAGAACCGCACGAGGAAGGATCGGGAAGACCTGACGGCCCAGCCGCCTCCCTCCACACCATCCTCGACCAGTTCCGCGAGGAGGCGAGGTCCAATCGCGACCTTGGAGATCGCTTCGAGCGGCTGATTCTCCGGTATCTAGAACTCGACCCGATCCATGCTGATCGCTTTTCACACGTCTGGATGTGGAACGAATGGCCCGACAAGGGCAACGTCGGCGATGTGGGAATCGATCTCGTCGCCCAGGAAGGGGCGACGGGCGAGTACTGCGCAATCCAGTGTAAGTTCTACCTGCCCGAAAATACGGTTGACAAACCCGATATCGACTCATTCCTGGCTGCCGCAAGCCGCGATCCGTTCACGTCGCGCATCATCGTCTCCACGACCGATCGGTGGGGTAAGAATGCGGAGGACGCATTCCAGAAATCCAAGAATGCCGTCCGCATCCGGGTTGCCGATCTCGAGCAAAGCCCCATCGACTGGTCGAAATTCGACGCGCGCCGACCGCAGGCGATGCCACGCCGCGAGCGGAAGCAGGTGCGCCCGCATCAGGAAGCCGCGCTGAGCGACGTGATCGCCGGCCTCGCGTCGGCCGACCGCGGCAAGCTCATCATGGCTTGTGGCACGGGCAAGACCTTTACGGCACTGCGCATCGCAGAAAAGCTCGCGCCCACCGGGCATGTGCTGTTCCTCGTGCCGTCTCTTTCGCTCATGTCGCAGAGTTTGCGCGAGTGGACTTCCGAAGCGGTCAGGCCGATTCACAGTCTCGCGGTTTGCTCCGACGCCAACATAGGCAAGAAGCGGACCAAGAGCAGCGATGACGGCGCGGATATCACGACGCACGATCTTGTCTTCCCGGCCACAACTTCAGCAGAACTGCTCGTAAAGCAGTACAAGGCGCTGATCCGGCGAGCCAAGCGCGACGGGGCTGAGCCGCAGATGACGGCCGTCTTCTCCACATATCAGTCGATCACGGCCGTGTCGAAGGCGCAGAAGGACGGTCTGCCGGACTTTGACCTGATTATCTGCGACGAGGCCCACCGCACCACGGGCGTTACGCTCAGTGGAGAGGACGAAAGCCACTTCGTCAAAGTCCACGACGCCGGGTTTCTCAGGGCCGGCAAGCGCCTGTATATGACCGCCACGCCCCGGATCTACGGGGATTCGGCGAAGAGCAAGGCGAAGGATGCCGAAGCCGAACTGTGCTCGATGGACGACCCCCAACACTTCGGCGAAGAGCTTCACCGGCTCGGTTTCGGTGAGGCGGTCGGAAAAAGCCTGCTGTCGGACTACAAGGTGCTCGTGCTGGCCGTCGACGAGAAATACGTCTCGACCACGTTCCAGCGGCAGATTGCCGACAAGAACAACGAACTGAAACTTGAAGACGCGGTCAAGATCACCGGCTGCTGGAACGGGTTGGAAAAGCGGTTTGAATCCGCAGTCACCGCCGCGGCCGACCTGCAAGGCGACGTGGCCCCCATGCGTCGCGCCGTCGCGTTCTCGCGATCCATCAAGGACTCTAAGGCCTTCGTCGAGAAGTTCGGCCAGATCATCGCCGCCTATCGGGAGTCCCACCCCGACGCGGACGACATGCTCCATGTCGAGGCGGACCACGTGGACGGCACGTTCGACGCGCTTCGGCGGGGCGCGCTGCTGGATTGGCTCAAGGCCGACGCCCCGGCGAATACCTGTCGCATCCTCTCCAACGCCCGATGTCTGTCGGAAGGCGTCGATGTGCCCGCGCTCGACGCCGTGCTCTTCCTGAACCCGCGCAACTCCGTTATCGACGTGGTGCAGAGCGTCGGCCGCGTGATGCGGCGGGCCGAGGGCAAGCAGTACGGGTACATCATCCTGCCCATCGGCATTCCGGCCGACACCAAGCCCGAGGATGCACTCAAAGATAACGAGAAGTACAAGGTGGTCTGGCAGGTCTTGCAGGCGCTGCGCGCCCATGATGACCGCTTTAACGCCACCATCAATCAGATTGAACTGAACCGGTCCCGCCCGGACAACATCCAGATCATCGGAGTCGGCGACGGGCGCGACAAGGACGGCTCGGCATCGGACGGGGACAGCAAGCCGGAGGTTCGTGAAATCCAACAGGCGTCGTTCGCCTTCCCGCAACTCGACGAATGGAAGGACGCCATTTACGGCAAGATCGTCCTCAAGTGCGGCGACCGCCGCTACTGGGAGAGTTGGGCCAGGGACGTGGCCGTGATCGCTGAGCGGCACGTCACCCGGATCAAGGCGCTGCTCGACGGCAAGGACCGAAAGCAGGCGGACGCGTTCGACGAGTTCCTGGCGGGGCTCAAGAACAACCTCAATCCCAGCGTGACTCGCGACGACGCGATCGAGATGCTCTCGCAGCATCTGATCACGCGGCCGGTCTTCGATGCGCTCTTCGAGGGCTACGCCTTTACTCAGCACAATCCGGTGTCGCTGTCGATGCAGAAGATGCTCGACAGCCTCAAGGATGAGGCGTTGGAGAAGGAGACGGAGGCGCTGGAGAAGTTCTACGCCAGCGTACGCGACCGGGCCGCGGGCATCGACAACGCAGAGGGCCGCCAGCGCGTCGTGGTTGAACTCTATGACAAGTTCTTCCGGACGGCCTTCCCCCGCATGGCCGAGCGACTGGGCATCGTCTATACGCCGATTGAAGTCGTGGACTTTATCATAAACAGCGTGCAGGACGTGCTGCGCGACGAGTTCAACAGCGGCCTGGGCGAGAAGGACGTACACATCATCGACCCCTTCACGGGCACGGGCACGTTCCTCGTCCGCCTGCTTTCCTCCGGCCTGATCCCGCCGGACAAGCTGCTGCACAAATACCAGCACGAACTGCACGCCAACGAGATCGTCCTGCTCGCCTACTACATTGCCGCCATCAACATCGAAGAAACCTTCCACGGCCTGCGCGCGGACAAGGGGAAGGACGACTACCTGCCCTTCGAAGGCATCTGCCTCACCGACACCTTCCAGCTCTACGAATCCGGCCAGATGGAGATCGAAGGCACCTTCCCCGAAAACAACCAACGCGTGAAACGGCAAAAGGAAAGCCCGATTCGCGTCGTCATCGCCAACCCGCCGTATTCCGCGCAGCAGGAGAGCGCGAATGATGACAATAAGAACCTCGCGTACCCCGCGCTCGATCAACGCATCCGCGCGACGTACGCGGACAGGTCCGCCGCGCCGAACGTGAAGAATCTATACGACAGCTACATCCGCGCCATCCGCTGGGCCAGCGACCGGGTCAAAGACAAGGGCGTCGTCGGTTTTGTGACAAACGGCTCATTCATCGACGCGAACAACATGGACGGTCTGCGCGGGAGCCTGTGCGACGAGTTCACGAGCGTGTACGTCTTCAACCTTCGTGGAAATCAGCGGACAAGCGGCGAATTGTCACGTCAGGAAGGCGGGAAAATCTTCGGCTCCGGCAGTCGTGCGCCAATCGCCATCACAATGCTCGTGAAGAATCCGTCAAACACGGGCAGATGCACGTTGCACTATCACGACATCGGGGACTACCTCGACCGGAACGAAAAGCTCAGGATCATTCGCGCTTTCGCCAGCATCGGGGGCATCGACTCCGCAAAGAAGTGGATAACACTCAAACCCAACGTCGAAAACGACTGGATTAACCAACGCGATCCGGCGTTCGAGAAGTTCATCGTGCTGGGCGACAAACAGGAGGAAGAAAAGCTCGTATTCTTCGATGACTACACGCAGGGGCTTCTTACCGCCCGCGACAAGTGGTGCTACTCGTTTGGTAAGAAGGCGCTCCTTTCCAACGTTGGTTTGCTGCTCAAGACGTACGAAGAGGACCGCAAAAAAGTTGCGGATGTCGTCGCAGGGTTGTCGAAGGCCGAGCGGGAAGCCGCGGCCCACGAAGTGATAAACACCGACCCGAAGCAAATTTCTTGGTCCCGCGGCTTGAAAGGTGACGTGATCGTCGGAAGCAAGATCGCGCCGCGCTCAGACGCCGCGGTCCCGTGCGTTTACAGGCCCTTCTCGAAGCAGTGGCTCTATTTCGACGCGAAGCTCAACGAGTATCCCGCTAACGAGGCTTCGCCTCAGACCGACAAGGCGTGTGTTGCTCCCTGCCGACCTC
>CAZYLK010000029.1:0-43271 GCA_964648365.1 uncultured Phycisphaeraceae bacterium | reverse complement strand
TAAGCGCCCCGCAAAAATCATCCTGACACCTTTTCCGCCGCTACTTCACGTTCACCACGCGTTTGCCGGCCGGTTCATCGCAGACGACGTTGCCGTCGGAGTCGCGGACTTGGGTGACAGCGCAGGCGTATTCGCCCTTGTCGAGCTTCTTGAGCTTGTACTTGCCGGTGTTGTCGCCATTGATGTTAACCCGCGTCTCGATCGGCTCGCCGGGCGGGTCGGTGGGGGTACATTCGACGGTCGCACGGCCGCCGGGGACCAGGGCGCGGACTTCGGCCTTGAGCGTGCGCTGCTTCTTCAGTTCAATCGTGTGCCGCTCAACATACTGGCAGGAACCGCAGTAGAGCTTGGTCGTGAAGATGTCGGGATCGTCATCCGTCACGGCGGAGCGTATGTCCACGCCGGTCGTCGGGTCAAAATCGCAATCAAGGGAGCTGAATGTGCCTGCTACAAGAAGGTTTCCCTCCGGGTCAAACGCCGCGCGTCTTCCCTTCTCGCTTTCGGAACCGCCCAGAACGTCGCTCCCGATGTACTCGCCGTCCGTGGAAAGCAGCGTAATGAAGACATCCGTCCGCCCCGTGCGCTCATCCACGCCTTCGCCCGGGTCGAAATCTGAAAGTCCGGTAAAGCTCCCCGTCGTAGCGAGAAGCCCATCCGGGCGAAGCGCCACGCCCTCCGGAAATGCGCTTCCCGAACCGGCGATGACACGCACCCAGACCACATCGCCGTCGGCCGCGAGCTTTAGGACGTAGCCGTCAAACTCTAAGGCCTCGCGGACATCGCCTTGCCCCTTCGGGTCGAAGTCCACAGTAAACCGGAAGCTGCCGACCACATAGGCGTTTCCGTCGTCGTCGATCGCAACGTCGCGAGCAAAGTCGTAGCCAACTCCGCCAATGGTGTAGACCCATTCCAGATCTCCGTCCGCGTTCAGTTTGACGACGAAGACATCGTCCTCTCCGGCTGTCCGCCGCATGTCCCGGCCTTCGCCGGGGTCGAAATCCGTCTCTCCCCTGAATATCCCCACCGCCACCACTTCGCCGCTTGGCCCCGTCGCGAGGCCTTCGCCGACATCCGTCGCATCGCCCGGAAAAGATCGAGCCCAGATATATGATCCACTTGCCGACAGTTTCGCGACAAAAGCGCTTCCATCGCCATTAGTCCTATGAATATCTTCGCGCCGACCGGGATCAAAGTCCGTCCAGTTGGAATAGTCACCAGCAGCTAGAATGTTTCCTGCCTCGTCTACTGCAATGGCACGACTTGAAGCATGTCCCGGGCCGCGAAAGACGCGCGTCCACTCGTGATCGCCACTTTCACTATACAAAGCGATGAATGCATCAGTACCCTCATCGTACGATCTCTGAGTTTCGCGACCCGAGCCAGCGCGGAAGTCGATCTTCCCCCGGAAACGCCCAGCAATGGCTATGCTCTCTTTCGGCGTCAGCGCGAGATCTAACCCATGTATGTATCCGCCGGAATTGGACAGCGACATTGTCCATAGATACCCGCCCTCTCCTTCATATGCAGAAAGAAATAGTGCGTAGCCGCCCTTGTTTCTGTGGTAGTCCCGCTTCTTGTCAGGTCGGAAATCTACTCTGTCAAGAAACGCGCCCGTGACGTACACACGTCCCGACGGGTCAGCAACAACTCCAAGGACGTTGTCATCATCCTCCCCGCCAACGGCATTCGTCCAGCCATACTCCCGTACACCGCAAAGCTGCGCATCGCCTGCCGATGTCAGCACGATCCCAAAAAGCAGCACCGAGGTAAACATGTCGATTCGCATGGTGAACAATCCAAAGGTGGAGGCGGGCCCGGCCGCAACGGCCGAGCCCGCCTAACCGAATGAACAGAATACTACTCCGGGCACGACACGTACGTGTACCGGTCCACGTCGAACATCATGTTTTCGTCGACCAGAATCCCAGCCACGGCGCCGGACACGTTGAGATTCCCGTACAGGGAAAAGTGACGCCGAATCTCGGCGATGCTGTACTCGGTGATGGTCAGGTTGCCCGATCCCACCACCGGTGTTTCCACAATGAGGCGGTTGACGGTGTCCTCGTCGCAGGCCTCGCCGTCGGTACAGGCAACGACCCAGTCGCCGGCGCCGATCTTGGGGGCGCACCGCAGCCATATCGAGTTTGGCGCGCCCCCGTCAGGGTGGTCCGGATTGACCACACCGTTGTTGACCAGGGGCACGGTCACAACCACGTTACCGCGAATGGACGTTCCGGGTCCCAGCACGAGCGTGCTGTAGCGGCGTTCATCCATCCAGCTCGTGGACACGCGCTGTCCGATGCGCGAAGCATCGAACCTTGGCGGCTCCGCAAGTCTGGCGGGATGGCGATGCATGCTGTTCCTCTCCAGCGCACGCAAAAGGCTGATCGCGTCGGCGTCCGAACTGGTCGCCGGGGGCTCCCGTCACCCCATCTCGCGCAACCCATGATAAGACTTTTTCTGATGCCGGTCAAGCGGATTCTCGCAAGCCTGCGGAGTGCATGTAACGCCTGCACCGGCGGGGCGTTGCCATCGTTTCGCGGTCGGTCGTGCAGCCTGAAGCGCGGGTAGCCGACAGCGCAACGGAGCGCGGACTGACCGGGCGCGCACAATCCCGCCGCGGCCGGCGCGGAACGAAAAAGCGGGCCGTCCCCTTCGGGAGCGGCCCGCCGTTGCGCGGTCATGATATGAGGTAGGACCTGGGGCCTACGGACGACCTACGGGCAAACGGCCAAACAGGCGCTCAGCGCGTCGTCGGATTGAACGACGCACTCGTCCACGGTCAGGCCCTGGGCGACGCAGCCGTCGAAGACGGCCAGTGACGACGTCACACATTCGTCTTCGCAGGTCGGCTCGCCGTTGCCGCCGCCCTCACCGCCCTCACCACCTTCGCCGCCGTCTTCACACAGTTCGATGATGCAAGTTTCGAACGCTCCGTCGGCGCGGGTCTGGCATTCCTCCTGCGTGAGGCCCTCCAGCATGCAGTCGGCAAAGGTCAGGTCGGCCTCGCCGGCGCACTGTTCGGTGCAGCCGCCGTTTCCGGGGGGGGGCGGAGGCGGGGGGAGCGGGTTCTGCCCGCCGCACTCGAAAGCCAGGCAGCGGGTGAAGACATCCTCGACGCGGGCTTCGCAATCCGACGGCGGGATGCCCGTCGCCACGCAGCGCTCGATCTCCCGGCTGGCCAGGTTGCCGCACTTTTCTTCGCAGTCGCCCTGCTCGGGCGGCGGCGGGGCCAGGCCGCAGCGGTTGTCCAGGCAGGCCGTCAGCGTCGGGTTGACCCGTCGCTCGCAGTCGCGCGGATCGCCGCCGCTGGTGATGCAGTCGCCCAGCGCCCGATCGGCTTCGCGGAAGCAGCGCTCCTCGCAGGGCACGTCGCCGCCCTGGCCGGCGCACTCGTCGATCAGGCAGGCGTCCACGGTCTCGCCGGCCGTCTGAGCGCAGGTGGCCTCGTCCGTGCCGGTGGCCAGGCAGTCGTTGAACACGCCGTCGGCCAGGCCGAAGCAGCGATCCTCACAGCCGCCGCCGTCGGTCGGGCAGTTGGCCTGGATACAGCCGTTGACCGCATCGGATTCGATGCGCTCGCATTCATCGTCCGTCTTGCCCGACACGAGGCAGCGACGGTAGGCGTCGTCACCCGCGAACAGGCAGCGATCTTCACAGCCGCCCTGCGGCGCGTCGAAGCCGGCGCAGTCGTTCTCGACACAGGATTGGAAGGCGTCGCCGGCCGTCTGGTCGCAGATTTCGAAGTCCAGGCCGGCATCAATGCAGTCCTGGAACTTCTCACCCGCCCGCTCGTCGCAGACGCGTTCGCAGCCGCCGCCGGTCTGGCCGCATTCGTTGATCTGGCAGTCCTGCAGGGCGCCGAACGATAGCTCCAGGCAGGTCGGCTCGTCGGCCGAGTCGTCCATGCAGCCCTTGAACACGTCATGGGCGCGGCCTTCGCACTTGGCGCCGCAGTCGCGCGGGTCGCCGCAGTTCTGCTTGACGCAGTGGTTGAGGAACTCGCCCACGCGCCGCTCGCACTCCTCGCTGGTCGCGCCGTTGCGCTTGCATGAATCAAAGACCTGGCCGACCTGCGATTCGCAGGCGTCGTCGCAGTCGCGGCGCTGGCCGCACTTGTCGGCGAAGCACTTGTCGCTGAACAGACGGGCGCGGTTGCCGCATTCGTCGTCGCGGCCGCCGTTGCGACGGCACTCGTCGAAGATGCGCTTTGCCTTGCCTTCGCACTCCCCGCTGCAATCGCTGCCGGCGCCGCAGGCTTCTTCGATGCACTGCTGGGCGAAGGCATCGGCCTCGGCGTTGCAGCCGTCCAGATCTTCCGACGTGGCGAGGCAATCTTCCAGAACGCGCTGGACGTCTCCCTCGCAGACCATGCCGCAGCCCTGATCGCCGCCGCCGCAGGCATCGTTGAAACAGTGGCGGGCGAACTCGTGCTTGGCCTCTTCGCACGCCTCGGTGGTGCCGCCTTCGCTCAGGCACCCCTCAAAGACGGCGTCCGTCTCGGTGCGGCAGAAGTCTTCGCAGGATGCGGCCTCTCCGCACTCATCGCGGAGGCAGGTTTCCACGCCGGCCTTGGCGCTTTCGCCGCAGGTGGCGTCGTCGCCGCCGGCCAGCAGGCAGTCGAGGAAGCGGCCTTCGGCTTCATGGAAGCAGGCGTCTCCGCAGTCCACGTCGTCGCCGACGCGCACCACGGCCGAGGCGGTCGCGCGCCCGCCGTCGCGCGTCGTCTTGAGCACCTTCACGACGAACTCGCCCTCTTCGAGGTAAGCGTGCGTGACTTCGACGCCGCTGTTCTGTTCGCCATCGCCGAACTGCCAGTGCAGCAGCCGTACGTCTGCGTCCGCGTTAGTGCGCGTCTTCTCATCGGAGACGCTGAAGGTGACCACCTGGCCGATGGCGGGGAAGTCCGGCGAGAAGTTGATCTTGATCGAGGGAAGCACTTCCCCCTTGACCTCGATGTCGGCGCTGGCGCTGTTGCCGTCGGCGTCGATCACTTCGGCCCGGAAAACGTATGTGCCTTCGCCGACCAGGTCCGCGATGGCCAGTCCGGCCGGCAGGTTCTGAACCTCGACCTCTTCAGGTCCGAAGATCCACGCCCATTCGACGCTCTCGTAAGGTCGCGTGCCGCCGAAAGCGGTGGCCGTCAGGATGGCGGTTGTGCTCTCCTCGGGAGCCGGGCGGACGGTCACGAAGGGACGGATGCCGAGCGGCACGTCGCGCGGCGATTCCAGGCTGGTTTCCAGATCGTCGACTTCCTGCGCCTCCAGTACGCACAGGTCGTCGATCAGTTGGGCGGCGTCGGCGATGGGGCCGGTGCAGAACTCGCTGTCCGGCTCGCTTTCGCAGTCGAAGAACTCGTTGAGCACGTTTCGCACGTCGGCCAGTTGGGCGCACAGCGCCTGAGTGGCTTCGGGGCCGGTGAGGCGGTTGGCGTTCTCGCCGTCGTCGATGATGTCGTCGAGGGTTTCGTCGACGGCCTCGGTGCCGTCGGCGCTGACCACGTCGGCGCGGATGGTGCCGGTGTCGCTGTCATAACTGAAGGTGGCGGTGCTGCCGTCGGCCGATTCCATACGTACCGGTCGTCCGTCTTCGTCCACTTCCAAGGTGACGGTGGTGCCGTCGCCGAGTTGCAGATCGAGCTGGGTCACGTCGTCGACGTCGCCCGCATCGTCTTTGTCGCCGAAGATGGCGTACTCGGCATCGCCGGCCTTGGCCGACGCCACCAGCTTGCTTTCCTCGTCGTCATTGAAATTGATCAGCAACTCGTCGGCGGCGCCACCGTCGCCACCCCCGCCGCCGTCGGGTCCACCCGGTGTCAGCGAACCGCCACCGGTACAGCCCAGGCCGATGGCGAGGGCAAGAAAGAGTGACCCGCACAGCCCCCACAGGGATCTGTTGGTAAGGAACCCACGCATGACGTAACCTCATCGAAACCAGAAATGAATCCATGCCGATGGGGAAACGGTCCCACCGCGCTGTCGCCCGTATCGGCGGGTGTGGCGGTGGAATGAAGGGTCGTGGCCCGATAACGGCGTTGTGGTTGCCGCAGCGTTGCGGCCGCACCGCGCGGATCACGGCGGTTCCTGGTGACGCGCGCGCGGCCGCGCCGGGCGGCCGTGGACGGGGCCGTGCATGTGCGGTCTCGGCACCGCTCAATGCCGGGGCGATGCAGGCCGCGATGCGCAGGCAACGAGGCGGCGCAGAATCGCCGGCCGGTCGTGACGAACGACGCGCGGACGACGCCTACCAGGATTCGCAGGTCGTGCGCTCGGCCTTGATCTTGCACTTGCCGCGGCCGTCGGGGCAGGGCCAGATGGCGCGGAAGCGTTCGCTGCAATCCTCGATTGCCCCGCACGGCGACTGGGCGTGATCGTAGTTGGTGCCCTTCTCGGGGCAGCTCTCACACTTCTTCTTTACGCGGACCTTCTTGAACGTATAGTGGCATGTGCCCGCGTCTGGTAAAAAGGCCATTCCGCCGCCCGGCGTCACGCCGGTGCTTCCGACGACTTCGGCGGACGCATCATCGGGGTCAATGCGGTAGAGATTCACGTCGCCGTTGCGTTTTGCGTAGAGCGTGTGCGTCGCGGGGTCATAGGCCAGTCCGGTGTTATCGAAATTAATGCCGGTGCTTCCGACCGTGGACCATGTCTGAGTGGCAATGTCGTACTTCTTGAGGGTTCCACCCGAGAGTATCCCGTACACGACGTGGTCCTGTGAGCCGTACGCCAGTCCCTCCGCATCGCCGCCGGGCGGCGGCAGCGGAATCTCGCGCAGGCCGGTTTCGCGATTCAATGTGTGGAAGTCGCCATTGATGCAGGCGTAAACGACGCCATCGCCGTAGGCGAGGCCCTCGGCGCCGCCCCCTCCCACGGTCGAGGCGCCGCCGCCGTCGATACGAATGCGCTGCAACGCCAGCGGTCGGGAGCCGAACAGCACATGTGCTTCGCCGCTGAGGCACAGGCCGACGTTCTGGCCGTTGACGCCGGTGCGTCCGACCTCCCTCAGTTCACCCGTCGAAACGCGCACCTCGTTCAGGCCGCCGATATCTTTGCCATCCTGACTGAAGAACAGTCGTCCCGAAATCTGGTGGAGCGGCCGCGGGAGCGGCGGACCTGGTCTGACCGCGCCAGACGCAGCTTCGACCATGACCGGTGACGATCCTGGATCGTCACCGTCCGTATTCACAGGCGACTGATCTACCGTTGCAGCGGATACCGTTGCGACGAGGGTCGCGGCGGTAATGACCTGCACACTCCAACTTCCCCGATGGGCGAATCGCATCTGCAAAGCTCCGATTGCGTTGGCGGCCTGTCGCGTCGCCCCATCGGAGCGCCGCGAAGGCACCCCTGGACGCAAGCAGCGGCCGTGTCGTTTGTTCCACAAAAACCCGGATGCACCGCGGCGCGGTGTCAGCTCGCGCGTCTTAAGAGCGGGGGTATGGCTATCCACTCGATAGTAGCGAACGAGGCCGCCCCAGGCAAGTCGCGACTGATAAAGTTGCGTGTGTCGTGGGCGTGCGCGCGCAGGAGACGTCCGGCGCACGCGGACGTGGGGTCGTCGGGCGGCGCGGACTCGCGGCATCGCAGCCGGCGAGATTGGCGGTTGGGGCTTTTCCCCACGGACGCGTGGTGAGCGACATTCTTGCGATTGACCCTGTCCGGGACACTTGGTACGCTGATACACTAATGATAAGGATGTCTACGGTGGCGGAACTGCGCGCGGTGGATGCGCGCGGCCGCGGTGCGAAGGGTTGCGGATGCGCACTCGTCGTAAGACCGGATGACAAAACCGTTTATATCGCCGAACGCGAGTCTCGGAGGTGGTTCATGGCTATGCGACCCATCGGACTCGCGCGGATGTGCCTCATTGCGGGGGTGGCTTTCAGCGCAATGGCACTCGTCGGCTGTGGGGGCGTCGACCCGCGCGCGGCTTCCGTCCTGGAACCCGATGCACCCGATGACGTCTCGGAACCGGGTTCGGGCGTTCCGGCGCCCGTGGATGACCCCCAATCCGTAGACGACGTCGCCCCGCCCGAGGGCGGAGCGGAAGATCCGACCGGCTCAGGCGATCCGCCCGACGGTCAAGTGGCCGTCCGCGTGCGCAACCTCCATCCGTTGCCGGCCGATGTCACCGCGCTCTTTCTCAGTGGCGGGGTAACGATCCACATTGCCTTGGTCACGGTTCCCGCGCACGCGGAATCCGTGATTGCCGGCCCCGCCGACTCTGAGCAAATCGCCCTGTCCGGACGGCAGGGCGGGCAGGATCTCGTGACCGTGGTGTTGCGCCGCGGTGAAGACTTCGACCTCCTGACGCAGGCCATCTGGGTCGTAGAGCTTCCGCAATCGGAACCGGGAGATCCCGGCGATTCGTCGGGAGGTGATCCGGGCAGTGGTGATCCACCCGCCCAGGGCGGCGCTCCCGGCGACGCGCCCCCCTCCATCGAACTCATGCAACCGGCTCGCGATCAATCCGTCACGCTCGGCAGCACCATCGCCGTCGCCTGGACGGACTTCAGCCCGACGCCCGCGACGATCGTCATTCGACTGATCGATGTTGAGGGCACTGGCGAGGCGGTTCCCATTTCGCCGCCCCTGGCCGAGCGCGGCGACGGATTGAACGACCAGACGGAAGTCATCGTCCAGGGCGTAGCGGCTGGCGAGTACCTCGTCGTGGCGGAAATCTCGGCCGAGGGTCGGACGGCTCAGTCGGTGGCGCCGGGCCGCGTTCGGGTGACGGAAGATCAGTTCAACGATGCGCCCACCGTTCGAATCCTCTCTCCGGTCGAGCCGATGTGGTTCTCGGGAACGGCCGACTTCGATGTCGTGTGGGAGGACGAGGATGACGACGACGACGCCATCATTGAGTTCCGCCTGGAGGAGGCGCGTTCGGACGGCGGACGGACGACCTATCCCGTGTCCGGGACATTTCGAGAAGACCCCGACGGGCTCGGCGAGGATGCGGCCAGCCTGATGCTGATCGGCATGTTGCCCGGAACGTATGACCTCGTCGCGCACATCAGCGACGGAGAACTGGCGGGGTCGCACCGGGTTCCGGGCGTGATTGAAATCGTCGTGGAACCGCTCAACGACTATCCGACACTGGCGCTTCGCGAACCGGCCGCCGCCGTATCCGTTCTTCCCGGGCGCGAGGTGGTCGTGGCCTGGGTCGACTCGGACCAGAACGACAATGCGCTTATCACGCTGATGCTCGATCCGGATCAGATCGGCACGGATCTCGATGGCGACGAGATCATCCTGGCTGCGTCGATTTCGGAGGATCCCGACGGCGTCGCGGACCGGCTCCGTGTGACGCTGCCCGGCAACCTTCCGCCTGGCGAGTATCGCCTGGCCGGCAGCATCACCGACGGCGACGCATCGGCCGTTTCATTCGCGCCGGGTGGCGTGCGCGTGGGCGTCCAGCCTGAGAATCCTCCGCCGGACCCTTCATTGACCCTCGACGGCCTGTCTCCGCCCCTTGCGTTGCGGATGGGTGACGTGTTCCACGTCAGCGTCGTGATCGCGGACGCGCCGGCGGGGGAGTTGACCATGACGCTGGCGAACGACTCCACACCGATTGAGGTGTTTCGCGCCCAGGTGCCGGCTGCGGGCCGCGCGGTCGTTAACGTCGAAGTGGATTCCGACGTGCTCGAGCTGGCCAATGACTACCCGATCCGCTGGTTCAATGTTACGGCCACGCTGACCGGCGCCGCGGGCGTCGTTCTCTCGGATACGGTTCCGGCGGCGGTCTGGATCCGGCAGGAACTGAGCATTCTCGGGATCGACTACGTCAATATCGAGTGCGACCAGCCCCGGCAGCCGAACGAGCCGCCCGTCGAACGGGGGATGTCGATTCGCTGGTATGGCGGTGGCTACCTGACCGGCGGCGTGGCGCCGGCGCCGGTCGAGTTCTGGCTGGCTCGGGACGGCGCCTGGCCGCCTGACGATCCATCCGGCGGTAACGGGCTGCACCACATGCTCTTCAAGACGGTGGAGAGTCCCGGGGTTACGCAGGAAACGTGGGTCGCCTGGTCGCAGTTCGTGGTCGTTCCGCCGGGTCACTACGCCGTTCTGGGCGTCGTTGACCACCCCGACTTCGGGCAGCTCGTCGAGGTGTACCCCATGCTCATCGAGATTTGCCAGGGGGACGTTTTCGGTGAGATGGTCGGGACGCCTTGACGGCCAGTTCCACCAGGGCGGCTTCAAGTCCCGCATAGTCACACGTCCACCCGGGGCGCACCAGGCAGACGATATCCACGCGCTCTGGAAGCCTGGCCAGGTTGCGGCGGAACGCGTCGCGCAGCCGCCGTCGCACGCGCGCCCGAAAGACCGCGTTGCCGACCCGTCGGCCCACGCGGATCCCCAGCCGCGTTCGATCCGCGTCGCGCGCACGGACCAGGACGATCAACCGATCGTCGGCCGCACGCCGGCCCTTCGTAAGTACCTCACGAAACGTCCGGTCTGAACGCAGGCGGCAATCTCTGGCTTTCGGGGGCGGCCGCGTCGTCACGGTGGCAGTTTCGCCGTTAGGCGCGCGGGCCACAACCAGAGGGACGCCGAGGCGGCACGCCCATGACGGGTTGGCGACCCGCGCGGGTGGAATCTGCGTCGGTTGTCCTCGATGGCGCGCGGCGATCGCGTAAACAGCCGCATGGGCCTATGCCGGCGACGCGACGATGGTGCGGCAGGAGGGGCAGTGGAACTGACGCCCGCTGCTGCCCAGCGGCACCTGCATGGCGCCGCCGCAATGCGTGCAATAGATCACCCGGTGGCCATCGCTGGCCGGCAGGGCGCCCGGCGGCATGCCCGCCAGCCGCTGTTCGTGCATCGCGACGCGGTTTTCCAGATTGGCGGTCCGCACCATGCCGGGCAGGAGAAATGCATCGACGATCCATCCGATGCCCCCGATGCCCAGCGTAAGAAACCACAGGATGCCCGTCCAGACGCGGCCGCAGTAGAAGCGATGAAACCCGAGCACGCCGAGCGGGAACCAGAGGATATAAGCAACGAGGACTGATCGCATGGTGCGGTTCTCCTTCTGTGGGGAGTTCGGCGAGAACGCGGCATTATTTGAGGCGATCAGCCTCTCGATCGCCGCGAGTCACCGGTCGATGAAGCCGTTTCCAGACCTCGCGCCACTCCGCCGGAGACAGTCCGGCTAAACCAGGGGATGATCTTGAAGGAACTGAAAGAGCCGCCTGATGCGGATTCCTTGCCAGGGATCCAGTTCGAGCAAGTCCTGGTCCTCCGTCAGGATTTCCTCCGCGGAACCCGCGAGCGCCAAGCCGAGGACATAGTCGTCATTTGGATCGCGGCAAGCACCCGGCACGTCCAGTGGCGACTCGACCACATTGCCGTAACGCGCGATCCGATCCGCCAATGCGTCGACCGCTTCGGGCGCGATGTTCAGCCGGGGGCGAGCAGCCACGTCGCGCAACTCCAGAATCTGCTCCGGGTGAAACACGAGCGTGTGCCGCAATGGGGCCAGGTCGAAGAACCGTCGCGCCGGACCAGGAGAGAGCAGGGCGCGGACCATTAGATTTGTATCAACCACCAGCCGCACGGTGGCGTTCCTCTCGCCGCTGTCGCCTGACGGCGTCTACCTCGACCTGAATCTCCTCGTCCGATAGTTCGGCTTCTGGCCCGCGCTGCCGGTCACACTCGGACAGCGTTGCCTCGAACCGATCGGCCAGGAGCACGTCCAGCAGTGCCCGCCGCTCCTCCGGCGAGAGCTGTCGGACGAGATCGGCGAGTTGCGCGACTGTGATGGGTACAGTCAGGTTGACCATCATGAATGAGCATAGTGTGGGTGAGCTCGACGATCAACGGCCTAGCGTTTCTCGATCCGTTCCCGCCCGCCCATGTACGGGCGCAGGACGACCGGGATATTCACCGTCCCGTCCGCGTTCTGGTGCAACTCCAGGAGCGGGATCAGAATGCGCGGCGAGGCGATCACGGTGTTGTTGAGCGTGTGGCAGTAGTGGATCTTCTTGGCTCCGTCCCGGTAGCGCATCTTCAGCCGCCGGGCCTGGAACTCGTAGAAGCGCGACGCCGAGTGCGTTTCGCCGTAGGACTGGCGCGACGGCATCCATGTCTCGATGTCGAACTTCTGCACCTGGCCCATGCCCAGATCGCCCGTGCAGACGTTGACGACGCGGTAGGGCAATTCCAGCGCTTGCAGCACGTCCTCGGCGTTCTGCAAGATCTCGGCGTGGAAGCGTTTACTTTCCTCCACGTTGTTGCGGCAGATGATGACCTGCTCGACCTTGTCGAACAGGTGAATGCGATACAGCCCGTGCGTGTCCTTGCCGGCCGCGCCGGCTTCGCGGCGGAAGCAGGTGCTGGTGGCGACGAACTTCTTCGGCAGGTCGCCTTCCGACAGGATCTCATCGCTGTGATAGGCCGTCAGCGGCACCTCGGCCGTGCCGACCAGCGACATGTTGTCCCGCTCGCACAGATAGGCCTGATCGCGGCCGCCGGGGAAGTAGCCGGTGCCGTACATGACCTCTTCCCGCACCAGCACCGGCACGGTCATCGGCACGAACGCGCGCTGAACCATCATCTCCTGCGCCAGCCGCAGCACGGCCTGATGCAACAGCGCCCCGTCGCCCTTGAGCAGGTAGTTGCGTGAGCCGGCCAGCTTCACGCCGCCTTCCAGGTCGATGATCCCAAGTTCCTGCCCGAGCGTGACGTGATCTTTCGGCTCGAAGTCGAATGTCCGCGGCTCGCCGACGCGGCGCAGCTCGACGTTTTCCGTGTCATCGCGGCCGACCGGCACATCCGGGTCGGGCGGCTGCGGCACGGTGAGCATCAGCGTGTCAAACTCGGCCTGAACCTGGGCGTCCTCGTCCTCCAGCGCCTTGATCCGCGGCTTGAGTTCCGCCAGTTCCGCCTGGACGCGATCCGCTTCGGCCCGGATGTCCGCGTCGGTCTTGCCCTCGGCCCTGGCCCGCTCCGCCCACTTGGATTTGGGGTTGCGCAACTGGCCGACCAGGGCGCCGCTCTCGCGGCTTTCGGCCCGCAGGCGGTCGAGGTCGTTTTGAACTTCCCGCCGCCGGGCGTCAACCGCCAGCAGGCGGTCGACGTCGCAGGCGATGCGCTTGTCGGCGGCGGCCTTGCGGACGAGGTCGGCGTTTTCCCGGATGAACCTGGGGTCGAGCATAGCGGTACTCAAATACCGTGGTGCAGGCGTGATTTCAATTGCCGCAGCACCCTGCCCTCGTGTTCCGAGCTCCCGCGTTCACGCCTCGTTGTGCTACACATGTGGACGCATTCGGTGCCAGGCTCAGAGCAGGGATGGCTAATCGTATCCGCGAAGGTCGGCCGATCGGCCGCCCCGTAGGGGCGCAGGATCGTTGCCACGGGCAGAGCGAAGCGCCGCCCGTGGTGAAGTGCCCCACCACCCTAACCGCCCCGTAGGGGCGGAGGAGGCATTCGCTGTCGAGCTGACTCGCATGCTCAGCCACCGACAACCTTGTGAAAAAGGGTCTCTTCACCGGATGGCCGTGATTCTCGATGACCGGCGACGCCCTTGCGGCGCGCCGTCCGCCGCCCCGCCGGGGCGGGTAGGACTGCGGAGCCGCCTTCCACGGGTTGCGCTTCGCTCCACCCGTGGCAACGGTCCACGGCCCCGCCGGGGCCGAAGAGAGACGCCCGAGACTTGTGTAGAACAACGAGGCATTCACGCCGGGATCCACCGGCATCCAGCCAGTGCTTCACGGGACCACCGGCTGGAAGCCGGCGCCGCGCGCCGCCAGAGACCGGGTCGCCGGGCTACAACTTGCGCGCGGGTTGCGATAGCGTGTCCGTCGATGTGGAACACGATCGTCACCTACGCCTACCCGGCGGGGACGCTGCTGTGGTTTGCGCTGGCGCTGGCCACGGCGGGTCACGCGATCATGTACAAGCGCGACCCGAAGGGCGCGGCGCTGTGGGTGTTCATGGCTCTGTCGCTGCCGTTCTTCGGGGCATGGCTCTATTGGTTCGCGGGCATCAACCGGGTCGAACGACGGGCGGCCCGCCGCGTCGAGACGCGCGGCAAGCGGCGCCGCCGTGGCGGCGAGCAGCGTCACGCGGCCGACGACTTCACGGCCGTCGCCCGCCATCTCGAGCCGCTCTGCCGGGTCGGCCAGCGGATCACGCGCTATCCGCTGGTGGCAGGAAACACCGTCGAGCCGCTCCACAACGGCGAGGCGGCGTTTCCGGCGATGCTGGCGGCGATCCGCGAGGCGCGCCACAACATCACGCTGGCCAGTTACATCTTCGACTGGGACGAGGCAGGCCAGTCGTTCGTCGAGGCGCTCGGCGAGGCGGCGTCGCGCGGTGTGCGGGTCCATCTGCTCCTGGACGGGATCGGCGCCGTCCGGTCGTTCTCGCGTATCGGCCGCGCGCTAATCAAGGCGGGCGCCCGCGTCGTGCCGTTCTTCCCGTTGCGGTTCCCGTTCGGCCGCGTTCGCCTGCACCTGCGATATCACGGCAAGATTCTGGTCGTCGACGGGACCACGGCGTTTACCGGCGGTATGAACATCTCGCAGCGCTACCTCCTGCAACCGCCGCGTCCGGGCTGCTGCGAAGACCTGCACTTTCGACTGACCGGCCCCATCGTCACCGAGATCCAACATGCATTCGTCGACGAGTGGCGTTTGGCGACGGGCGAGGAACTGACGGGGGGGGCCTACTTTCCTGATCTGGATCCTGCCGGCGACGCCTGGTGCCGGCCGATCATCAGCGGACCGGACGACAACCTGGAGCGCATTCACTGGATGGTGCTCGGCGCGCTGGCGGCGGCGCGCGAGAGCGTCCACGTCGTGACGCCCTATTTCATCCCCAGCGGCGCCATCATCGCGGCCATGGGCATGGCGTCGCTGCGCGGCGTGCGCGTGACACTGATGCTGCCGTCCGTCGTCGATATCCGGTTCATGCGCTGGGCGGCGGACGCCTACCTGTGGGAACTGCTGGAGCGCGGCATTACGGTGGTGAAGCGCCCGCCGCCGTTCGTCCACACGAAGCTGATGGTCGTGGATAACCGCTGGACGCTGCTGGGTTCGGCCAACATGGACCGCCGCAGCTTCCGGCTGAACTTCGAGTTCAACGTCGAAGCCTACCACGTTCCCCTCGCGACCACGCTGGCCGGCTGGCTCGACGGGCTGGCGGCACAGTCTCACCGCGTCACGCTGGCGGAGGTTGATTCCCGCCCGCCGCCGGTTCGCCTGCGGGACGGGTTCGTGAAGCTGTTCTCACCGTACCTTTGAAGGCGGCTATGAGGGAATCAGCGAATGAGGGAGTAGGGAAAGGGGGGAATAGGGAACAGGGAAAGGGGCTTGAGGGAGTCGGGAAGTGAGGGAAGTAAGACAGTTCGCACGATATTCCCGCATCTTTCTTCCCTCACTCCCTTACTCCCTTACTCCCGTACACCCTTCCGCCAGATCCGCCATGATGACACCATCTCGGATTTCGCTGGGGTAGATGCGCACGCACGCTTTCGGCGAATGCACACATGCACCGGTCGTCAGGTCAAACATCCAGTGATGCCACGGGCAGGAAACCGTGTTGCCGTGAATCTCGCCGCCGGAGAGGTTGCCGTTTGCGTGCGGGCAGGCATTGTCCGAGACGACGTACCGGTCCGGGTCTGTCAGGTGATACACGGCCAGTTCGCGTCCGTCCTGCTCGACGAACACCGCTTTGCCCGCGGGAACGCGATCACAGGCGATCAGCGGCGTCAACGGTGCGGCTCCGCGGCGACCGGCCGATCTTCCGCCCGCGCCGCCAGGCTCACGGACACATTGACGGCCATCGCGACACAGAAACCGAGCGTCAGGTTGTAGACCTCGATCGACTCCCCGCCGAGGGTGATCTGGTTGTCGAACACGACCTTCCACAGCACCGCGGTCAGGAAGCCGGCGGCCATGCCGGCGATGCATCCGGCGTACGACGCCCGCCGCCAGAGCAGGCACAGGATCACCTGAGGTCCGAACGACGCTCCGAGAACGGCCCATCCGTACGTCAGGACGTAGTCATAGATTTTGACCTCGCTGCCCTCCTGGCCGATGACCATAGCCGCGGCCGCGCCGCCCAGCAGCAGCACGACCAGACGGTTGATCCAGGGGTGATTGGAGTTGCCCCCGCGGCTGACCAGACGACCATACAGATCGTTGGCGGCGCCGCTGGCGGCGACGACGAGTTGGCTGTCGGCCGTCGAGCAGATCGCGGCCAGCACGGCCGCGAGCACGATGCCGGCCAACATGCCCGGCAGCATGTTCATGGCCGCGATGACCAGCCCGGTGTCCGGGTCGTTGGCGAGTTGCGGCCCCCATGCCTCACCGGCCGCGGTCATGGCCCGCGCCATCAGCCCCACCGTGACGGCGCCGAAGTAGACCAGCGTCGCCCAGACCGCCGAGATCAGCCCGCCGATGCGGGCCGACTTCGGGTCGCTCAGCGCCATGAACCGGACCAGCACGTGCGGCTGACCCGGATAGCCGAGGTTGATGCCCAACGCCCCCGAACCGAACAGGAATCCGATCAGCGCCGGGCCGGCGGCGGCAGGCATGAAACTCAGCAGCGACGGGTCCGCGGTCGTCAACTGCGCGTGAATGAACCCGAACCCGCCCTCAGCAGCGAGCAGGTAGATCGGGAAGACGACCAGCGTGCCGACCATCAGGAGCGCTTGCAGGAAGTCCGTCCAGCAGACGGCGCGGAACCCTCCCGCGACGGTGTAGACCAGCACGATGCCGGCGCCGATCAACACGCCCTGGCTGAACGAAATCCTGGCGAAGCTGGCGCTGAACGCCTTGCCGGCGGCCGCCATCTGGGCGGCGACGTAGAGAACCATCGCAACGAGGATCACCACGACCGTGAGGATCCGCAGGATCGGACGCCGTTCCTTGAAGTGGTAGGCGAAGAAGTCCGCGAGCGTGAGCGCGCCCGTCCGCCCGCTTGCCTCGCGCATGCGCGCCGCGAGCACGAACCAGTTGAAGAGAAACCCCAGCAGGCAGCCGGGGATGATCCAGTACGCCGACACGCCCGAACCGTAGGCCCAGCCCACCAGGCCCAGCGTGACCCAGCCGGACTCGCTGGATGCAGAAGCCGAAAGCGCCGCCACGGGCCCGCCCAGCGATCGCCCGGCGAGAAAGAAGTCCTCGTTGGTATCGTTGGCGAACCGTGCGGAGTAAAGCCCGACCGCCACGATCGCCAGCGTGTAAACGCCGAAGGAAATGCCGAAGACGGTCGTGTTGATGGCAAGGATCGCGTGGGCGTCGGCGAAGGTCGCGTGAGCGTCGGCGAAGATCGCGTGGGCGTCGGCAAGGATCGGCGTCACGGGCTGGCTCGGGCTGGCAATTCGCGGACGGGCACCGGCGTCCGCCCCGCGTGCGGATTATGGTGCCCGCGCTTGTCCGCGGCAACCATTCCTCAGAGCCCCGGCTTTCAAGCCGGCGTCTGTGATGTGGCACCGGTTTGCAACCGGTGTCTTCTGCCACGGGTTCTCCTCCCGACCTCGGCGTCACCCCGGCCTAGATCACCGTGCGCAATTCGTAGCCGTTTCACTCTCACGGGGATCGCGCAGGCTGAAGCCTGCGGCTCAGCGCTGGCGCGTGATCGCGCACGCTGATTTAGATGCCGTGGCTCTGAACGTGCTGGGCTTCGGGGGTATACTGCCCGGATGTCGTCGATCGCTCCCGATGCTCGTCCCGCACCGCGGGTCCGGTTCGACCGCGTCAGCAAGCGCTTTCCCGGCGTGCTGGCGCTGGACGCGGTTTCCTTCGGCATCGCCCCCGGCTGCATCCATGCCCTCGTCGGGGAAAACGGCGCGGGCAAGAGCACGCTGATGAAGATCCTCGCCGGGGCGCAGCCGCCGGATGACGGGACGATCCTCCTTGACGGCGAACCGGCTGCCATCCGCGACGCCCGACACGCGCAGCAACTCGGCGTCGCGATCGTCTATCAGGAGTTCAACCTGGCGGAAGATCTTACCGTCAGCGAGAACGTCTACCTGGGCCGCTGGCCGCGGCGGCGATGGAGCGGGCTGATCCGCTATGGCGAACTGCACGCGCGGACGCAGCGGCTGTTCTCGGGGCTGGCGCTCGA
The DNA here is from genome assembly GCA_964648365.1 of uncultured Phycisphaeraceae bacterium. GTDB lineage: Bacteria > Planctomycetota > Phycisphaerae > UBA1845 > UBA1845 > SURF-32. The sequence continues at coordinate 25,194 of CAZYLK010000029.1, read as the reverse complement.
TGTACCGGTACGGGCGAGAGTGGCGTCGCTGAGCGTTGCGCAGCAGCAGATGGTCGAAATCGGCAAGGCCCTGTCCCTCGACGCCCGCGTGCTGGTGCTCGACGAACCCTCGGCCGTGCTGACGCCGCACGAACTGGCGGCGCTGTTTCGGCTCGTGCGAGACCTGGCCGCTCGCGGCGTCAGCATCATCTACATCTCGCACCGGCTGGACGAGATCTTCGTGCTGGCGGACGTCGTGACGGTGCTCCGCGACGGCCGGCACATTTCCACCCGGCCGATCGGCGCGGTGACGCGGGAGGGACTGATCAGGGAAACGGTGGGCCGCTCGCTGGAGCAGGAGTTTCCGCGACGGAGTCGCGCCGCGGCACCTGTGCGGCGACGACCCTCAGAGCCCCGGCTTTCAAGCCGGGAGTTGGACGGCCCGCGAGGCGGTTCGCCTCGACCCGACCACGAGAGCGGCGATCCGGTGCTGGTGGTGAACGGGTTGTCGGGCGGTCCGTTTCGCGACGTGTCGTTCGACATCCGCGCCGGCGAGGTCTTCGCCCTGACCGGGCTGGTCGGCTCCGGCCGCAGCAGCGTTGCGAAGGCGATTTTCGGGGCGATGCCGGTGACGTCTGGTGACGTGGCCGTGGCGCCGCAGCGGACCGCCCGCCGCTGTTTCCGCACGCCGCGCGAAGCGATGCGGGCGGGCATTGCCCTGCTGCCCGAGGATCGCAAGCGCGAGGGGCTGCTGCTGGAGCGTCCGCTGCGTGAGAACGTGACGCTCCCCCATCGCGAAGACGCCGCGTCGTGGGGGCTGCTGCTGCCGCGACGGGAGCGTCCGCTGGCGGCGGCGCTGATGGCCCGGCATGGCGTCAAGGCCGCCAGCACCGAAGTGCCCGCGGCCACGCTCTCCGGCGGGAACCAGCAGAAGGCCATGCTGGCCCGGTGGCTCGCCCGGCCGTACCGTGTCGTCATTCTCGATGAACCCACGCGCGGCGTGGACGTCGGGGCCAAAGTCGAAATCTACGAAAAGCTCAACCGCATTGCCGACAGCGGCGCGGCCGTGCTGATGATCTCGTCCGAACTTCCCGAAGTCATCGGCATGGCGGACCGGATCGGCGTCATGTGCGAAGGCCGCCTGATGGGAGTGCTGGAAAACGGCGGCCGCAACGTGAGTCAGGAGGCGATCATGGAGTTGGCGGTGGGGGGGGTAGAGAATAGCGAATGGCGAATAGCGAATAACGAATGAAGAAAGAATGTCGAATGTCGAATGGCGAATAGGGAATAGGGAATAGGGGATAGGGAATAGGGAATAGGGAATAGGGAATAGGGAATAGGGAAATTCGGAGATGAGGCAAGAAAACATCCAGCACCGCTCTCCGTTCTTCCCTCTCCTCTTACTCCCTTACTCCCTTACTCCCTTACTCCCTCATTCCCTCACTCCCTTCTTCCCTCCCATGACCGAGAATCTGCATGACCGACCTGCAACAAACCTCACCCCCCACATTCACCGGCGACATCGGCGTGCGGCGGGCTCGTGTCTGGCTGCGCTGGCTGGTCGCCTTGCGCATGCCGGTGATCCTGGTGGCGCTGGTGGTGGCGGCGTCGATTGTTACCGACGGGCAGTTCGCGGGCGTGGACAACCTTATCAACGTACTGCGCCAGGTCTCGTTCGAGGCGCTCATCGCGTTCGGCATGACGCTGGTGATCGTCACCGGCGGCATCGACTTGTCGGTGGGGTCGCTGGTTGCGTTCACCGGCGTCGTGGCGGCGGTAGTGATGCGTTCGCTGGGCGACGCGTCGACGATTGCTGCGATCGCGCTGGGAATGCTTGCGGGCATTGCTGCCGGGGGGGGGATCGGCGCGGCGTCGGGATCGATCGTTGCCCGATTCGCCATTCCGCCCTTCATTGTGACGCTCGCCGCCATGCTGATGGCGCGCGGGTTTGCGTTCATCCTCTGCGATGGCCAGCCGGTCTACGAACTGCCCGCGGAGCTGCGCTGGCTCGGTCGCGGCTTCCTGTTCGAGTCGGTGCTGGGCCGGCTGATCCCGGTGCCGGTCTTCATCATGCTGATCGTGTGCGCGGCCGCCACGGTGCTGCTGTCGCGCACCGTCTTCGGCCGCGGCGTCATTGCGGTGGGCAGCAATGAGGAGGCCGCTCGGCTGGCGGGCATCGCCGTTCGGCGGACCAAACTGGCCGTGTACGTCATCACCGGCGCTCTGGCCGGCCTGGCGGGCGTCCTTCATCTGGGCAAACTGATGGCGGGGGATCCCAAGGTCGGTGACATGTGGGAGCTGAACGTCATCGCGGCCGTGGTGGTGGGCGGCACGAGCCTCTTCGGCGGCCGCGGCAGCGTCCCGGGCACGCTCGTGGGGGCACTGATCATCGGCGTGCTCAACAACAGCCTCAACCTTATGCACGTCGAGCACTTCTGGCAGAAGGTCGTCCTTGGCGGCGTGATTCTCGGCGCGAGCCTGGTCGACGCGGGGTTGCGGCGGCTGGATTTGCGGTAGAATCCCCGCCCGCGGTCGGCGCAGGCCCGGCCGCGGAGCGGATGTGCGTCGCGTCGGGCTCTGTCACGCCCGCGCGACAGGATGGCCTGTTGGATCAGGTGTCGTACGGGCTGCCAGCCCGTGAAGTCGCCGGCGAGCGCCGGCGCCACAGCGGATGCGCCGTCGTTTCGACGGCCTGCCCACACAAGGAGATGATTGTCATGCTTAGAACCATCGTCAGCGCATGCGTGTTGCTGGGATGCGGTCGAGCCGCGATTGCCCAGGACGACAAGACCTCGGACGAGAGCAAAGAAAAGAAGCTCTATGCCGTGATCGACACCGAGCGCGGCAAGATCAAGCTGGAGCTGTTCGCCGACAAAACGCCGATGACGGTGGCCAACTTCGCCAACCTGGCTCAGCGGGGCTTCTACGACGGGCTGAAGTTCCACCGCGTCATCAATGATTTCATGATCCAGGGCGGCGATCCGCAGGGCACCGGCGCGGGCGGGCCGGGGTACGAGTTTGCGGACGAGTTCGACAAGACGCTCAAGCACAGTTCCGCCGGCATCCTGTCGATGGCCAACGCCGGGCCCGGCACCAACGGAAGCCAGTTCTTCATCACGCACAAGGCCACCCCGTGGCTGGACGGCAAGCACACCGTCTTCGGCAAGGTGGTCGAGGGTCAGGACGTGGTCAACAAGATCAAGGGCGGCGACAAGATGACTTCGGTGACCATCGATGGGGACACGAAGGATCTGTTCGAAAAGCAGAAAGACAAGCTGGAGGCGTGGAACAAGGTTCTGGACAAGAAGTACCCGGCGAAGGACAAGAAGGGCGATAAGGAATAGCGGATCGCTGTCCTCGAAAGCAAAAGAGCGGATCCCACACCTGCGGTGGGATCCGCTCTCGCGTTACAGGTACGGTCCCGCCGGATGTGATGTGATCACACGCTGGCGAGCGTCGATTGCAGGATCAGCCGCAGGAGCTGCGCTTGCCCTTGACCTTGCAGGTGCCGGGGCCGCCGCCCGGGCAGGCGATCGTCGTCTTGTACTTCTTGTCGCAGTCCTTCACGTCATTGCAATCGGCGCCGCTGTTGATGGAGCCGCCGACGTCCGGGCAGTTCTCGCAGCCGCCCTTGGACTTGCTCTTCTTGATGGTGTAGCCGCAGCCGACGGCCCCCGTGGTGACCTTGAAGTTGTCCATGGCCGTGTTGCCTTCGACCTGACCGTCGCTGACGATCTGGATACGGCTGACGCCATTGCCGCTGGAGGCGCTGTAGTTTTCGCCGACGCAGGGGTTCCGCGTGAGCACCGGAACGACGTCCAGCAGGACGTTGTCGTCCATGTCATAGACGCGCAGACCGGTTGCGTTGTAACCGGAGAAATCGAAGCTGATGTCCGTGATGGTCGCCCCGAACTCCGGCTTGAAGATGATGTTGGCTTCGTTGCCGCCGACACCGCAACCGCACTCCTGACAGTCGGCAATCCAGATACCGCACGTGTTGTTGCCGCGATAGTTGATATCGCAGTTGCCGGTCGCGTGATAGTAGCTGTTGAGGTTCGAGTTCTGATACAGCCAGCGACCCTGATAATCGCCGAACGGATCACCGAATTCCTCGACGAGATCGTCGGCCACCACCGGCGCCGCCAACAGGACGGCGACCGCGCACCCCAACAGACCCTTCAACCACTGCTGCATGACAAGCTCCTCCTCGAAAATGGGCCGCCCGTCATCCGCCGGTACGCACCGACAGGCGCGGGAACCCTCCTCGTCCGAACCGACGACGGCGCCACCAAGGCGACTCGTGGCGCCGGTCAGACACCAAACACACTTCCAACTTATCCGGCCTGGGCCCGCGAATGCGTCGACCACCCCCAGGTCGCTTGCAGTCTATCCGATCGGCGGGTTCGGAATCAAGTGATTTCGACGACCGAGCGACCAGACCGGAGAAGGACGGGCCGGCGGCGGACGGGCCGGGTTCTGCGGGCGTCGGTCGGCGTTCGTCGCTTCGTTGACCCCCTGCCCGGCGGGAAGTAGGCTGCGCTCCGGTTGGCGGCGCGGTGGTCAGCCGCGGCCGGACAGTCGAAGCGATGAGATCCATCCACCCACAGGACTGATAAGCGGAGAAGCACGATGAGCCGAACCTGTACCCTCAAGGGCAACCCTCTCAACCTGGCGGGCCCGCAGCTCAAGCCGGGCGACAAGGCCCCGGACGCCACGCTCAGCAAGTCGCTGGTGGACACGGTCAAGATCAGCGAGACCGGCGGCAAGACGCGCATCTTCAGCGTGGTTCCGTCGCTCGATACCCCTGTCTGCGCGCAGCAGACCAAGAAGTTCAACGAGGCGGCCGCCCAGATGACCGGCGTCGACTTCTACACCATCAGTTGTGACCTGCCGACCGCGCAGGGGCGTTTCTGCGGCGCCGAGGGCATCGACCGGGAGAAGTTTCGCGTCCTCAGCGACCACCGCAGCACCAGCTTCGGTCAGGCCTACGGCACGCTGATCCCCGACCTGCGCGTCGAGTGCCGGGCGGTGTTCGTGGTCGATGCGGGTGGCACCATCCGCTACGCCGAGTACGTGCCCGAGGTGGCGGACCACCCGAACTACGACGCCGTGCTGGCGTGCGCTCGTTCGTGTTGAGGTAAGCTCCGTTGCGCTCCCCGTCACCGCGCGGCGTGGCGAGGATGGGACGCGCGCGAGGGGGCGCGTCAGGTGCGCACGTCAGGTTCCGGCGGCGAGGGGGAAGCTCCGCGCCGGCGCGCGTCGTGCTGCGGGAATATCCGGCGGCGGGCGAACACCCCGCCCCAGGAAGCGGTTTGTCGTTCAAGCTGGCGGCAGGCTTGCTCAATTCTGCCGCGACGGTTGGGGGGATGTCGCAGGCGGCACACCCAGCCCGTCCGTCCGCCGCGGCGTTCGCCGCGGTCGTCCTCGTAGTTGAGATTCGGGTGGTCGGCGTCCGGCGCGGAGGTCCGCACCCGAATCGGCGGAGAGAGCCAACGTGAAGAATTACGTCACGGAGTTCATCGGAACGTTTTTCCTTGTTCTGACCATCGGTCTGACCGTCCTCGGGAAGGAGCCGATGGCGCCCCTGGCGATCGGGGCGGCACTGATGATCATGGTCTACATGGGCGGGCACGTCTCAGGCGCGCACTACAACCCGGCCGTCACGCTCGCCGTGCTCCTGCGCGGCAAGCTCGCGCCGGCTCAGGCCGTCCCCTACATGATCTCCCAGGTGGCCGGCGCCTTCGTCGCCGCGCTGGCGGTGCAGTACATGAAGGGGGACACGTTCGCGCCGGCGCCGGGCGCGGGCATCGGCGCCGCGCCGGCAGTGGTGGCGGAGTTGCTGTTCACCTTCGCGCTGTGTCTGGTCGTGCTGAACACGGCCACTGCCAAGTCGACGGCGGGCAATTCCTACTACGGACTGGCGATCGGATTCACCGTGGTGGTGGCGGCGTTCGCGGCCGGGCCGGTTTCCGGCGGCGCATTCAACCCGGCCGTGGGGCTGGGGCCGACGATTCTCCATGCGATGTCCGGCGGCGGGTCGTTCTCCCAGGTGTGGATCTACCTCGTCGGCCCCTTCGCCGGGGGAGCGCTGGCGGCAATGGTGTTCAAGATGCAGAATCCAGGCGATGCCTGACGGCGTCGTGCGCGGGGCGTCCGGATGCGACCCGCGGCGAGGGCCGGCGCGGCCCAATGCACGGGCGGTCGGCGATCGACGGTTTTGGAGCCAGATTCATGGCGGATGTGAAACGGGGCGATCGCCCGCTTGTGGTTGAAGAGACGCCCGGACGGAAGGCCTACTGCCGCTGCGGGCACTCGGCGAAGCTGCCGTATTGCGACGGCTCGCACGCGCGCGAAGGCACGGGCGTGGTGCCCACCGTGGTGGAGATCACGGAGCCGTGTCGGAAGTCCGTCTGCCAGTGCCTTCGGACCGCGACCGACCCGTGGTGCGACGGAACGCACAAGACCCCGGCGACGTGACGCGGGTGCGCCGCAGGCCCGGTGCTTTGCCCGCTGCCGCGCGAACCGGTAGGATGCCGCCCCGGCGCGGTCGGTCTTGATTCCGAAGGCTCTCGTTCGGCGACGCGATGCAACAACGAGCACGCATGAGGCGTATCCCACACGGCGGGTGTTTCCACCTGGCCGTCATCGGAGTGCTTGTCGCCGGCGCGCCCGCGCCGGGTCAGGAGGACGCGCCGGCCGCACCCCCCGGTTCGGATACCGTCGCCGCCGTCCGGTTCACCGGCATGGACGAGGCGCAGGAGGTCTTCGCGCGCGGTGTCGTTCGCGTGAAGCCGGGGGATCCTGTCGATGCCGCCGCGCTGGATCAGGACGTTGCGCGGCTGATCCGGACGGGGCGCTTCGTCACGGCCGCGTACGTCATCGAGCCGGGCGACGACGGGGCGACGGTCGTGTTCGAGGTCCGTCCGCGTAAGCGCGTGACGGGCGTCCGGTTCGTGGGCAACTCGAAGATCGGCGACAAGAAACTGCGCGACGCCATCCTCATCCGCGAAGATGACCGGCTGGACGATTTCGCCGTCCGCGAAGGCGTCGAGGCGATCCTGGCGCTCTATCGCGAAAAGGGCTACGGGCAGGTTTCCGTGCAGGTGGACGAGGCGGCGCTGGAGACGGGGGAGGTCGTTTACACGATCGACGAAGGCCCGCGCGTGCGCGTGCGCAAGATTCTTTTTGAAGGGTGCGATTCGCTGCCGGTCAGCGAATTGCGCAAGCGTATCGAGACGAAAACGGCGCTGTGGATCTTCCGCGACGGCCTGTTCGATCAGGATCGGGTCGAGAACGACGTGGCGCGCATCCAGACCTACTTCCGCGGGGAGGGGTTCCTGGACGCGCAGGTGACGCATCGCGTGGAAGCCGGCGACAAGCCGGGCGACCTGCACCTGACCTTTACCATCGTGGAAGGCGATCGCTATACGATCGAAGACATCCGATTCGAAGGCAACACCGTCTACTCGAACGAGGAGTTGCTCCGCGTCATTCAGTCGCGAACCGACGACTGGGTCAAACCGCCGGTGGTCGACGAGGACGTGCGGACGATCCAGACGCGCTACGGCGACTTCGGCTACATCTACGCTGCCGTGCGGGCCGTGCGCATCTTCTCGCTCGAGCCGCGCAAGGTGGTGGTGACGTTCCAGGTCGAGGAGGGCGAACAGTTTCGCGTCGGCGAGATCGTGGTGCGCGGCAATCGCGACACGAAGGACAAGGTGGTTCGCCGGGCGCTGGATCTCTATCCTCCGGACGATCTGTTCAGCCTGTCGGCCGCCCGCGACGCGGAAGAGCGGCTGCGCAGCTCGCAGGTCTTCTCCTCCGCCCGCATCACCCCGATGGGCGACGAGCCGGGCGTGCGCGACGTGCTGATCGACGTGGAAGAATCCGACAAGGCCGGCGACGTGATCTTCGGCTTCGGCGTGACCAGCGACAGCGGCCTGCTCGGCTCGCTGATTCTCGACATCCACAACTTTGACATCACCGACACGCCGCGCACGTTTTCGGAATTCCTGAAACTCCGGTCGTTTCACGGCGGGGGGCAGCGGTTGCGGCTGGAGGCGGAGCCGGGCACCGAAGTGACGCGGTTCCGCATCGACTTTACCGAACCGTACCTGTTCGACCGGCCGATCACCTTCGGCACCAGTCTGTACATGTTCACCCGCGAGCGTGAAGCCTACGAAGAGCGCCGGGCCGGCGGGAACGTCAGCTTCGGCAAGCGGTTCGAGCGCGGCTGGCTGCGCCGCTGGGCGGGGGAAATCGCGTTTCGCGGCGAGAACGTGAGCGTGCGCGATCTTGACCTGTTCGCCCCGCGCGACGTGCGCGACGTGGAGGGCAGCAACGCGCTGACCAGCGTGAAAGGCTCGCTGGTTCTGGATCGCACGGACAATCGCTTTTCCCCGACGACCGGTGATCGGCTTCGATTCTCCTATGAACAGGCCGGCGCCCTCGGCGGCGACCACGCCTTCGGCAAGTTCTCGGCCGGCTACAACTGGCATCGGACGGTGGGGACGGACCTGCTCGGCCGCAAGAGCGTCTTCTCGCTGCGTGCGGAGACGGGGTTGATTCTCGGCGACGCGCCGGTCTTCGAGCGATACTATGCCGGCGGCATCGGGACGATCCGCGGCTTCGACTTCCGCGGCATCAGCCCGCGCCAGGGACTGGACGACACGCCGATCGGCGGCGACTTTCTGCTGCTGTGCGGCGCGGAATACGTCTTCCCGCTGTACGGCGAAATTCTTCGGGGCGTGCTGTTTACCGACATGGGAACGGTCGAGTCGAGCGTGGCGATTCGCGACTGGCGGGCGTCGATCGGCTTCGGCGTGCGCCTGACCGTGCCGCAGCTTGGCCCCATCCCGATCGAACTGGATCTGGCGCTGCCGGTGCTGAAGGGTCCGGACGACGACGAGCGGATTTTCAGCTTCTTCATCGGCACGTCGTTCTTCTAGCAAATGAATCAGGGAGTAAGGGACTAAGCGAGTAAGGGAAGAGCAGAGGACGCGGATGAGTACGGCTGTTCTGGAAGATTCGATGGCAAGGCAGGACGAGAAAAGCAGACAGAGCGACGTGTTGTCGGTCGGCTGGCGATCTCGCTTCTTTTACTCCTCACTCCCTCACTCCCTCCCGCTGAACTGGAGTCGTGATCATGAAACGTGTGACATTTATTGCCCTGCTGGCAACGGTAGCGGCCGCGCGGCCGGCGCAGGCCCAGACCAAGGTGGCCGTCATCAACGTCGAAGAGGTCTTCGCGAAGTACCGGCGCCCCGCGGTGCTGGAAGAGGAAATTCGCGCGCGGCAGAAGGGGTTCGTCGACGAAGCCGATCAGCGGCGGCAGGCCATCGACCGAAAGCGCCAGGCGCTGCAGGCGTACAAGCCCGGCACGCCCGACCACGATGCCAAGGCCAGGGAGATCCGGCGCGACGAGATCGAGTTTCAGGTGTGGCGCACACTCGGTGAAGAAGAGATCAAGCTCCAGCACAAGAACTCGTTCCGACTGATCTACGACGATGTCCGCGCCGGAGTGGCGGCGCTGGCGAAAGAACGCGGGATCGATCTGGTGCTGACCTACGACACGCTGACCGACGAGGCGCCCGATTCGCAGTCGCTGAGGCAGCAGATTCTGTTGCAGAAGGTCATCTACTGGTCGCCCCACGTCGACATTACGGCGGACGTGATCGAGCGGATCAACGCCACGTTTGAACAGCAGAACCCCACGCTGAAAGATCCATCCAGCGACGCCGAGCCGGTCGAATCGTCGTCTCGGTACGCCGCGGCCGCAGACTCGGCGAAGGCGCCCGGCGATCCCGCGCCCGGCGCTGGCGGTTCTGAGAAGCCCGCTGTGCCCGTGACGCCATGACTAAGGTCTGGACCGTCTCTGAACTGGCCGCGCGCGTCGGCGGCACCGTGCGCGGCTCCGGCGACGCGGTCATTCGCGGCGTGGCCGACGTGTCCGAGGCCGGTCCCGACGAGCTGACGTTTATCTCGAACCCCGCCTACGCGCGCCACCTGGGTGAATCCCGGGCGGGCGCCGTGCTCGTGCCTGCGGATTTCGGCCCGACCCCGATGCCCGCCATCCTCTGCCCGCGTGTCGATCGCGCGCTGGCGGCCGCGCTGGCGTGCTTCACGCCGCCCGAAATCGAGCCGTCCCCCGGCGTCCACCCCACGGCGGTGATTGGCGAAGGGGCCGTGCTGGGAGAGGGCTGCGCCGTCGGCCCGCACGTCGTGGTCGGGCCGAGGTCGCGGCTCGGCGCCGGCTGCATCCTGTTCCCCGGCGTCTACGTCGGCGGCGACGCGGCCGTGGGGAACCGATGCCGGATCGGCGCCAACGCGGTGATCGCGGATCGCTGCGAGCTTGGCGATCGCGTCGTTCTCAAGCCCGGCGCCGTCATCGGGGGCAACGGATTCGGGTTCTACTTCGACGAAGGTCGCCACGTCCGCATCCCCCACGCCGGCCGGGTCATTCTCGAAGACGACGTCGAGATCGGCTCGTGTACCTGCGTGGACCGGTCGAAGTTCGGGGCGACCCGCGTCGCAAAGGGCACCAAGATTGATAACCTGGTGCAGGTGGCTCATAATGTCCGCATCGGCGCGCACGGCGTAGTGGCGGCGCAGACCGGACTTTCCGGCAGCACGCGCATCGGCGATTACTGTGTGTTCGCCGGGCGCACCGGTACGGTGGACGGCGTCAGGGTCGCCGACCGCGCCGTGGTCGCGGCGTGTGCCGTGGCCGCGTCGGACGTGCCGACCGGACAGACTGTGCTGGGTTTTCCGGCGCAGGAGATTCACGCGGAGAAGCGGGAGCGGGCGTCGTTGCGCCGTCTGCCCAAGGTCTTCGAGAAGATCAAAGAGCTTACGGCCCGGATCGAGCAGCTTGAGGCGGCAAAGGACGATCAGTCGCGAAACGACGTTTGAAGGCCGGGGCCTGTTTACGGGCCACGCGGCCACCGTCTGCGTCAAGCCCGCGCCGGCCAATTCCGGTATCTGGTTCGTGCGCACGGACGGACCCGTCGCCATCCGCATCGCCGCCCGCCTGGAAAACGTCACCAAGCGTGCCCGCCGCACCGCCCTCCGCAACGGCACGGTCGCCGTAGAGACCGTGGAACACTGCCTCAGTGCCTGCGCCGGCCTGGGGCTGGACAATCTTCAGATCGAGCTCGACAACGACGAGCTGCCCGCGGTCGATGGAAGCTGCAAGCCGATCGTCGACGCGCTCAAATCGGCCGGCATCGAGGAACAGGACGCCGATCGCGAAGTCTACGTCATTCAGGAGATCGAACGGGTCGTGGAGGAGGACGCCGAGCTGGTCGCGCTGCCTCCGCTGCACAGCGACAGCGAGACGCTCGAAATCGAGTACGACCTCGATTACGGTCCGTCCAACCCGATCGGCCGGCAGCGCTTCCACTTCCGCCTGCGCGAAGAAGACTTCGAAACGATGATCGCACCGGCGCGCACGTTCGTGCTGGAGCGCGAGGTGGAAGGGCTGCGGGCGGCCGGCATGGGGCTGCATCTGTCCTATCAGGATCTGCTGGTCATCGGGCCGAACGGCCCGATCGAGAACGCCCTCCGCTTTCCCGACGAGTTCGTCCGGCACAAGATTCTCGACCTGATTGGCGACTTGTCGCTGCTGGGTCGGTTCATCGTCGGGCGCGTGTACGCCCGCAAGTCGGGCCACGCCCTTAATCATGCGCTGGTGCGGGCGCTGCTGGACGCGGAGCGCGAGCGGGCCCATCGGCAGACGCTGGCGAAAAAGCCGCTTAGCGACATCCGCCGCATCCAGCGCGTCTTGCCGCATCGCTATCCGTTCCTTCTGGTGGATCGCATCCTGGAGATCGAAGGCTCGCGGCGGATCGTGGGCGTCAAAAACGTCACCATCAACGAGGAGTTTTTCCAGGGCCATTACCCCGGCGACCCGATCATGCCCGGGGTGCTGATCATCGAAGCGATGTCGCAGATCGGCGGCGTGCTGCTGAGCCAGGAACTGGAGCACAAGGGGAAGGTGGCGGTGCTGCTGAGCCTCGATAAGGTAAAGTTCCGCCAGCCGGTCCGGCCGGGGGACCAACTGATCCTTGAGGCGGAAGCGCTCAAAGTCCGCTCCACCGGCGCCCACGTCCGCGCCCGCGCCCTCGTCGGCGGCGCCGTCGCTGCGGAGGGAGAGATCAAGTTCGTGCTGACGGATCCACAGCAATAGGGAGCATTGAATGTGGTAGCAGGACGAAGTGAAGTCTGCGCGTGGAAGGGGACACCGAGGCTGCACGCTGTGCGAAACGACAGTTCGTATACTGTGTTCAGATAGTGAGCCAAAGTCAGACAACCAGCCAACGCCTGAGAAAGGCCGCACGATATGAGAGATAAAGAAAGGGTCAGGAAGGTCATCGACGCACAGCCTGATGATGCGTCCTACGACGAGATTGTCCGAGAACTGGCTTTCGAGCGAATGGTCGAGCGGGGGCTCGAAGATGTCCGTCAAAACCGAGCCATTCCCGATGATGAAATGAGACACCGGATTGCAACATGGGGCAGCTAAGATGGACGCAGGAAGCGGCGACGTGGCTTGAGGACATCCACGGTTACGTTGCCCGGGATGACCCAGCCGCGGCGCAAAGCGTGGTCAACGGGGTTTACGACAAGGCGCAGCTCCTCCGCGACTTTCCCCGGCTGGGGTACCATTATCGTGAGGAGCCGGAGGGTGAAATACGTGTCCTCCGCTACGGTCATTACAGGATCGCCTATCTCCTTCGAGGCGATGACATCGTAGAAATACTCGGGGTGTTCCACGGAGCGCTGGACATAGACCGATATCTTTGAGAATGGACTTCCATGTCCTTGGTGTTTACCAAGAGAGGTGTCAGCGCCGGATGTGTGGGCTTGCCGAAACCGGAGGAGCTGGGACAGTGAATATTCACCGGACCGCCATCGTTCATCCGCAGGCTCGCCTTGGCACCGGCGTCGACGTGGGCGCCTACGCCTTTGTGGGGCCCAAGGTCACGCTCGGCGACGGCTGCCGCCTGCACCATCATGCCACCGTCGAGGGGCATACGACGATGGGCGCCGGCTGCGAGGTGTTCCCCGGCGCGATCATCGGAGGCGCTCCGCAGGATCTGAAGTATCGCGGCGCCGACACGCGGCTGGAGATCGGCGAGAAGAACGTCTTCCGCGAGATGGTCACGGCCCACCCCGGTACGGAGGGCGGCGGCGGCCTGACCCGCATCGGCAACCGCAACCTGTTCCTGATCGGCGTGCATATCGCCCACGACTGCGACATCGGCAATCATTGCATCGTCGCGAATTACACGCAGTTCGCGGGGCACATTCGCGTCGAGGATCACGTCAATCTTGGTGGCCACGCGGCCGTGCATCATTTCGTCACCATCGGCCGGCACGCCTTCATCGGCGGCATGACCCGCGTGGTGGCGGACGTGCCGCCCTACATGGTGATTGTCGCGGCCCGCGGCACGCGCAGCGAAGTGCGCATGGTCAACGGCGTCGGCCTCCAGCGCAGCGGCTTTACCACGGAGCAGGTTAACAACCTGCGTAAGGCGTTCATGCGACTGTATTCGCGGCGGGCGCGGATGAGCGGGTCGCCGATCCGCGACCGCGTCGCGGCGATCCTGGCGGAAAAGCCCGGCGAACACGTGGAGTACCTCTGTCGCTTTCTGATGCGCAGCTTCGAGCACGGCCGGCACGGCCGCTACCTGGAGTCGCTGCGTCCGGACAACCCGCGCGCGAACCGGACCAACGGCACGCCGCCGCCCGGCGATGGATAGCGAGAGCGGCCCGTCCGAACCCACGCCGTCAGGGAGCGGCTGATCCGAACCGCGACCGTCAGGGAGCGGCCGCGTCGCGCAGCCGTGCGACGCAGCGCACGACAGCGGCATCCAGGGGCCGCTTACTGACGGGCGCGGTTCCGACCGCCCGCCATAAGCAGTAATCTGATCGTATGAGCAACACCCCCCGCAAGCTGAAGGTCGCGGTCATCGGCGCCGGCCGCATGGGCGGCCATCACGCCCGCACTTATTCACTCCTGCCCGATGAGTGCCAACTGGTCGCCGTGGTGGACAAAGATGCCGAGCGCGCCGCACGCGTCGCCGCGGAGCACAAGACCCGGGCCATCACCGACACCGGGGACGCCGCGGCCATGGCCGCCGAACTTGCCGGTGTGGACGCGGTCAGCGTCTGCGTGCCGACGGCCTATCACGCCGAAGTGGCCGCGCCTTACATCGAGCGCGGAACGCCCGTCCTGGTGGAAAAGCCGCTCGCGCCGGATATCGCATCAGCGCAGCGCATGCTGGACGCCGTGCGCCGCACCGGCACGCTGCTGCAAGTCGGCCACTCCGAGCGTTTCAACCCCGTCGTTCAGGCGATGCTGCGCATGGGCGTCAAGCCCCGCTTCATCGAGACCAGCCGCATCAGCCCGTTTACCTTCCGCAGCGCCGACATCGGCGTCGTGCTGGACATGATGATCCACGACATCGACATCGTGCTGCACCTGGTCAAGCAGCGCGAATACACGGTCCACGCCGTCGGGGTGAGCGTACTTGGCGCGCACGAGGACGTCGCCAACGCCCGCGTTGGCTTTGCGGACGGCAGCGTGGTGAATCTCACCGCCTCGCGCCTGGCGCTGAAGACCGAGCGGCGCATCCGCGTTTTCTGCCCCACGGCCTACATCTCGATGGACTATCACAAGAAGTCCGGCATCGCGATCCGCCTCGACGACAACCTCGACCTCATCCGCATCGCCCGCGAACGTAACTTCGAGGATCTGTCGCAGATGCAGGAACTCGATTTTGGTTCGATGATCAAGATCGAGCCGCTGATCGTCGAAAACGTCGACCCGCTCCGCGCCGAGATCACGTCCTTTTTCGACAGCATCCGCACCGGCGCCGCCCCGGCCGTCAGCGCCGAAGACGGCTTCGCCGCGGTGGAGATGGCCGAGCGCATCGCCGCGGCGGTGAAGGAACAGAATTGGGAACTCGGGCGGTAGGAACCGGAAAGCAATAGGATTCCCACGAACCTGCTGCATCTGCAAGAAATCGGGAATTCACTTGACTCTCGATTGCCCGGCCCGTATTGTTATTCCGACGAGCTTACCCTTGTGGCACGGCGAAGGCTCTCCCGACGTCACGCGGCAAGCACGGTCGACGGTTGCGCGCAAGGTGCGCCCCGTCCCTGTGTGAAGTGCGATTGGCTACGGCCCCGGTGTGGCGTTGCGCGGGAATGGAAGAGCCAACTCAGTTACGGTGCGGGATCGATCGCACGGCGCGATGTGGCTTGGGTTATGGCCGCGTGGCCCGCCGCCTCCCACTCCAGCCATTGAACGTGCGTTCACCCTTCGTGCAAAGAAAAAGAGTCCGCGGCACCGCCCCAGCGGAAAGGTCACCCCCGGGACGGGCTCACGGACCCCTTGTAACCATTGATCATAGCGTCCAGGCTGGGCGGATGTCCAGGTAAATTCTGGCGCTGGAGGATATCGTATGCTCATTTCCAAGCGGAACTTGTCAAAGTCTGCCGGAGCGGCGCTGATGTTCGCTCTGGCGACGTCGTCGCCCGGGATCGACTTCGAATGGACGGGTCAGTCCGGTGTCAGCGACAGCTACGCGCTCTCGACCAACTGGCACACGGATTCGCAGCTCTGCTACAGCACGTGCTATCCCCTTTCGGTCAGCGACAACGCGACCTTCATTCCCAGCGGTGGCTACAAATCGGTGACGTTGATTGACGAGGAGATCGGGGAATTCCTCGTGCAGCAGGTCGATTTCGAAGGCCCGCTGCCCTTCAAGGGCGTTGACTCGGCGACCGACGTCCGGGAACTCACCGTCGACAAGTTGACGGTTCTCGGACATCAGGGCTCCGGGTTTACGGTTGTTCACGTGACGGACTACGCGGCGATTCGCGTTCGCTGAGTCCGGCCCCGCGACCGGGCGGCGTAGCCCGGCCGCTATAATTCATTGGACTGATTTGTTCTGAAACCGTCTGCTGCGTCCGCGCCACGCGCCACGCGCCGTCGTGGCCGGCGCCGCCGAAATGGGGTTGTGGGATGTCAGGCTTGTTGTGCTTCACACGGTCGATGCTCAAGTGGCGGCTCAGCCGTCGGCTGAGATCCCGATCGCTCGCCGGAGCAGTCGCGGTGTCGTACTGGCTGTTCTGCCTGGGCGGCGCCGTCGCCCGCGGGCAGGTCAACTTGCCCGCAGGATTCGAGGTGGTCGAGTTCGCCGTCTCGGACGTGCGTACCGACGGGTACATGGGAATCAACAACTGCGGCCAGATTGTTTACACGAAGGGCCGCGGCGATACCGGCGAGATTTTTTTGTACGACAACGGCCGGATCACGCAACTCACCGACAACGACATTCTCGATGGGTATCCGGACATCAACGATGCCGGAACGATCGTCTGGTGCAAGTACGGCGATCGAATCATGCAGTTAAAGGACGGCAGAGTCACCTTCGTTGGTGAGGGATACATCCCGCGAATCAATGAACGTGGTGACATCACATGGACTCTGTACAAGGGACAGACCTGCCACAGCGACCAGGACATCTTCCTCCGGCAGAGGCGGGATGTCATCCGCATCACGGATGATGAGTTTAACAACCAAAGCCCGGCGATGAATAATGCTGGCGTCGTCGTCTGGGGGCACGGGAACTTCTGTGTGCGCCCGCAGACTTCCGAGGTGTGGATGTACGATGATGGCCAGATTACGGTCATGCCTACGGAGGAGACCTATGCCACCGGCCCCACCATCAACGACAACGGCCTCGTCGCATGGAGCACTCAGACCGGCGTCGAACTCTGGCAGGACGGCAAGAAGTCCAAGCTGGAGGAATGGACTCTGACCCCGGAACTCAACAACCGCGGCGACATGAAACTGGTCCGCCAGCGCGACTACAACGAATCGTGGTTACGCCGGATCGAAGATGGCAACGCCGTCTATTACCAGTTGAGCGATGATATCCACAGCAACTCCGGCGGGGATATTAACGACCTGGCCGAGGTTGTGTGGCGATTCGTCGAGAATCCGCCGCGCGGTGATTTCGGTGGAGGCGTCCGGTTCCTGCGGCGCATTCGCACCGGCGACATGGACGGTGACCTGCATGTCGATCTGGCGGACTTCGGCGACCTGGTCGGGTGTCTGACCGGACCTGGACCCTTCGAAGGATTGTGTCAGTGCCGCTTCGGCGACGTCGACCACGACGGCGACGTGGACCTGGCGGACGTGGCGCGGTTTCAGAACAACTTTACCGGCAATTGACCGTCCCGAGAGGACAGGTCAATGGAGATAATCTATGAGGAGCATCAGCTTGTTGACGGTCGTGGCGTGCCTGCTGGCGACGGCGGCCGCGCCCGAGTCGCGGGCGGAGACGAAGGTCTTCGATCCGTTCAATCCGAACACGCCGTATTACGACCTTGACGTGAACTGGGATCCGCCGGACGCACCCGGCCCGAACGACCACGCCAAGATCCCCACGGGCCTGACGTGCGTCATCCGGGCATACGACGGCGAGAACCCGGTCGGCCCGGCGGAGGCGAAGCGGATTACGATCGAGGATGGCGGCACGATCTTCATGAAGAACGAATCCGCCCTGATCCTAGGCGAGAATGGCGCCCCCAATACGTCGCGCATCGACGGCGAACTGCTCGCCGAAGACTGGGCGCCGTGGGAGGGTGAACTCGTCATTGCCGGCGATCACACCATCGTCGGAGACGGCGGAGTCATCTGGCTGACCAAGGGCTGGGTAGTCGGCAACCCGCCCAACGAGGGGCCGTACACCCTGACGCTGGAGAGCGACTGCATCGACCCGTGCAATCCGGCCGCTTCGTGCGCGCTGCTCTGGCATGGGTCCGGGATTCTCGAGGCGCCCATCGTGAACGACGCGATTGTCGATGCGGACATGCACGTATACCAGGCGAGCTACTGCCCCATCAAGCTGATCGGCGAACCGAAGTCTGGCTGCGGCATCTGGTCCGCTTCGGGTGAGGGTTCGCTCGAAGTTTACACTGAGGTGACCGGATCAGCGAGATGGCAGGTCAGTTCACCGATCGCGGAGTGTACCAACAGCGGTTGCAACCCGCCCCGCATTCAGGTATTCGAGTCGTGTGCGGAACTCACGGGCGACGTGATGCTCACCGCGGGCCGGTTCCAGGTCGGCGACGGTTCAACGGAAGTTGCGACATTCTGCACGACTGGCGACCTGGACGCCATTGGAACACATGCCGAGGAGAAGTCAGCCCGGAACCCGTACATTCTCGTCGGGCATGACAGCGTGGCCCAGTTCGGCGGAAGCTGTTCAGAGTAGCGACCTGGACGCAGCGTGACGGAACGTCGCTGTCGGCGCGGCACACTCGCCGGGATCCCGACCGTCCGGCCGGAGCGCCTTCTCCAAGCCCTCCATTCGCGATATGCGACTGGGGGGCTTGGCTTTCTCCGCCCGCGCGGGGCGATAGGCGATACGCCGTGGTCGAGGCGTCGAGGCGGCGCGAGTGAGCGAGCCGGTTGTTTCCGCCGCCCGGCTGCGCTACAATACCCGTCAGCGACCGCGGGGCCGTGACGGGCGAGCCTTGCACCGTGATCGCCGTGACTACAACACTCCATTGATACGGCCCATGACCGACCAGCGCGACGATCTCCATTTGAGTAGCGACCCTAACCCACGCACCCCGGCCCCCGCGACCGCCTCCGGCGCCGCCGTCGCGGAAGACGAGCTTCCACCCGGCAACCACGCCCTCGAAGTGGCCGCTCGGCGCGGCATTGGCCCGCTCAGCCCGCTTGGGCGGCACGTCTGGCATGGCGAAACGCGGCCGTGCCCGTCCTGCGGGCAGTTGGTCTGCCGCGACGACGATACGTGTCAGGACTGCGGGCAGGAACTCGACGAGGAGATGCTCGATCGGATGCGGGCCTGTGCCGGCCCGTGGTACGTGCTGGAGCATGTGCGGCCGTTCCCCGGCGTGCGGTTCGAGCGGCTGGTGCGGCAGATTCAGCGGGGCGTGCTGACCGAGACCTCGATCGTTCGCGGGCCGACCACCGACCACCAGTGGCAGTTCGCGGTCGAAACGGCCGGCCTGGCCCGCTACTTCGGCCGCTGCTGGGAGTGCTACGGCGAGGTCACGCTGGAGGATCTGGTCTGCCAGACCTGCCTCGCCCGGCAGGACGGGCTCCGCGACGGTCCTATCCCGCCGATGCGCCAGCCCGCGGCCGCGGCGACTGCCCCCGCCCGCGCGAAGGCTGCCCCGACGACTGCGGGAAACGGCCGCGGCGCGGGCGAATCGCCGGTCGGCCAATCGGCAGCCGGCGCTTCGGCTGTTGGCGAGTACGCTCTGAAGCCGTCGAAACATGTGCAGGATTCCGCGGCCGGCGCCGATCAGGGCCGCAGCCCGACCCCCCTTGCGAAATCGTCCCCGGCTGCCGTCGCGGCGCTCAATGGCGGCGATGCGCTCAGCGAACTGTCCGCGGCCATCGACCAGAGCGATGACGAACTCGACGGCTACATCGACGACACCCCGCGCATCGCCGGCATCCGGGCGACGTGGGTGGTGACGTTCGTCATGGTCATCGCGCTGGCTGCGCTGCTGATGCTGGTGAAGTCGCGGCCATTCGCGCGACCGGGCGCCTCATCGCCTGCCGAAACGGTTCCCGCCGCGGGCGCTCGTCCGTAGCTGTACCCATCCGGCGGGCCGCTACCCCGGGGATACTGAAGGTCCGATGTCGCCACCGCACGCTCCCCGGCCTCAGCCCGATTTCGACGTGCGGCTGCTCGATTACGATCTTCCCGATCGGCTCATTGCGCAGACCCCGGCCGAGCGTCGGGAGAACGCGCGACTGCTGGTTGTCGACCGACGTGCGGATGACTTCCGGCACGCTCGCGTCAGCGATCTCCCGGATCAGCTTCGACCGGGCGACCTGCTGGTGCTCAACGATACCCGCGTCCTCCCTGCACGCTTCTTTCTACGACGGCACAGCGGCGGGCGGGTGGAAGGGTTGTTTCTGGAGGAGTGCGAGCCTGGGCGATGGACGGTGATGCTGCGCAACGCCCAGCGGTGCAGCCCCGGCGAGGTGCTGCACTTCGACATCGACACCGAAGCCCCCTGGCGCGTAACGCTCGCCGGGCGGGAAGACGCCGGCCGGTGGCTGGTCGCCGTCGATCCGGCAGCGGATGCAAACACGGTCCTCGGCGCCGTCGGGTCCGCGCCGCTGCCGCCGTACATCCGGCGATCACCCGCCGAATCCGATGCAACGCGAGCCGCCGACCTCGACCGTTATCAGACCGTCTACGCCCGCCGTCCCGGCGCTGTTGCCGCTCCCACGGCCGGGCTACACCTGTCCGAGGCGTTGCTGGCGCGACTCGCTTCGCGGGGGGTTGAACGGACGTTCGTCACGCTGCACGTGGGCGCCGGCACGTTCAAGCCGATCGAGACGGACCATCTGTCGGACCACCGGATGCACGTCGAGCGGTTCGATCTGCCGGTCGCCGCGGCCGAAGCCATCGCCGCGTGTCGGCGGCGCGGCGGCCGCGTGGTGGCGGTCGGGACGACGGCAGTTCGCGTCCTGGAACACTGCGCCGCGCCGGACGGCGCCGTCGCGCCCGGCTCCGGCACGACGGACATCTTCCTGTATCCACCCTACGCTCCGCGCGTTGTGGAGGCACTGCTGACCAACTTTCACCTTCCCCGGAGCACGCTGCTGGCCCTGATCATGGCGTTCGCAGGCGTGGAGCGGACGCAGCAGGCGTATGCGCGGGCCATCGAATCGGACTATCGCTTCTACAGCTTCGGTGACGCAATGTTAATCTTGTGAGGGGACGCTGCGCGGATGCCGTGCGCCGCCGCTTATAGGACAGTCGTGGCGGGGGCCTCCACGGCGTTCTCGGAGATTCGCGGCCGCGGTGGGCCGCGTGACCGGCGTCGCCGTGGACCGTGGTTCGCCGAGAGGCCGGGTCCGCGAGGGACGAGCCTCGGTATCGCAAAAGAGCGTCTGCATCGAAACCGATAACCCGTATGGACTCCGTCCGGCCCGAATCGCCCGCCAGGGCTGCGGCGCCGAGGGCGGGATTCTGCCGGCAGGACAACCGCGGCATCCGACTGACACACAACGGGGGTAACGGCAATGAAGTCATGGCTGGGCGGCGGACTGGTCGCCGCGATCATCGGCGCATTCCTGGTAGCGGGGTGCCGCCTGGATTACTCGAACCTGTTCGTCTCGAGCGGCGATTTCCTCGCCAGCGGCCGGACGGCGAGCTTCTTCCACGCCACCCAGGTGGACCCCCGCAGCGAAGACTCCGCCGGGCCGCAGTTCGCCGAATCGGGCGACCTGGATAACGACGGACTGGCCGACATGGTCTCCGGCTGGAGCGAATCACAGCCGATCCAGTTTCACCTCCAGCGCCGCGAGGCCAACGGCAGCATTCGCTTCGAAACGACGACGCTGGCCGGCTCCATTCCCATCGCCACCATGGCGGACATCCAGCTGGCCGACTTCGACCAGGACGGATGGGCGGACATCGCCGTGCTCATCAAGATTCGCAACCTGCGCGACGTCAACGGTGACGGGCCTGATCCGCTCGACGGCGCCATCATGATCTACTTCAACCCCGGCGAGGACGGCAACCTTCAGGATCCCCTGACGTGGGAGGCGGTGCTGCTGGGCCACTCGGAACTGGCCGGCACGGCCGTGGGAGACGGAACGTCCCCCGAGTTGGGCGGCTACACCGACATGGAAGTCGGCGACATTGACTCGGACGGCGACGTCGACATCGTCGCCTGCCTGAATTGGGACATAGCTCAGGATGAATCGCCCACCGCCACGGCGGAGGAAGAGGCTCGCGGCAGCGGCCGCATCGAAGTGTTCTTCAACCCGGACGCCAATGGGGCGAACCGCGCCCGCCGCGGCGGCGAGTGGAGCCGTTTCAAGTCGCCGACGTCGAACCTCGTGTCGCTGGAGGCGACCGTGTCGCTGGTTCAGGATCTGGCCCTGGCCGATCTGGATGGCGACAACGATCTCGACGTGGTCATCAGCCGGCCGGACGCGGACAGCATGAACGTGAGGTGGCTGCGGAATCCGGTGGTTCGCCGTCAGGGTGACCCGGAGGAATGGCAGACCGGCGCGATCGGACACGTCTTCACCGGGGCGGACGGCGTGGAGGTCGGCGACCTCGACGACGACGGGTATCTGGACGTGCTGGTTCAGTCACGCGCCGGGCGCGTGGTGCAGTGGTTCCGCGGGCCGCAGACGGCGCTGGTCTCCGCGATCCGCAACGTGCCCTGGCAGGTGTACACGCTCGCCGAGTTTACCGAGCGGACGCCCGAAACGATGGCACTGGCCGACTTCAACGGCGACGGCCAGTTGGAAGTGCTGCTGGCGGCGCAGGGCGGCATCGCCTGGTTCGACGCGCTGGCCGCCGAGAGCGTCTACGACCAGTGGATCGAAGTGCTGATCATCGACGATATTCCCGCGCCGAACAATCCGAACGCCCCCACGCCGACCGATCCGAACGTCGAGCCGCAGGACGTGGCCGGGGCGACGTCCATCCGGGCGCTGGACATCGTGGACCTGGACGGCGACGGCCGGCTGGACTTCGTCGCCACGCTCAACCGCGCCGGCCTCAGCGGCCTGACCAACGACGCGCTCGTCTGGTTTGAGAACACGCGGTAGGCGGGCGTCGCAACTCGGATTGACTCTGACGGCACCGGCGAATCGCCGGTGCCTTTTTCGTTCGCCCTGTCAAAAGTCGGTTTGTCGACCGACGCCGCGGCCGGCAGATCCGCCGCACGACCCCGAACGGCGGTTGCGTGACAGACCCGGAGAGCACGCTCGAACGTGGCACGGCCCTACCTTCTTGACAATTGTCACCCCTCTCCTGGAGGCTCGCTCCGGGCGGGCCAAATACCGAGTCGCAATCACGGGCAAGATGCCCGTGCCACGCGCGCCGCCCGCGGCTTCATCGCCCCGCGGATTGCGTTACACACACCGAAGTGTCCGGAAGAGAGGTCGTCGCGGCCGCAGATCGGGTGTAGAATCGTGATGGCGGTCATTCGGGCGCGCGGCCTGCCGCCACGTCGTTGCGCGGCGCTCGCCCCGGCCGACCCGGCCGCCGGACGGGGGTGCATCATGCGTCAACATGTGCCGCACGCGGCCGACGGCAAGCGGACCGAACTCGCCTTTCAACGGTGGCGGGCTGAAATCCTGCGGGAAGCCCACGACCGCCCGTCATTGAGCCGGGTCGCCTCGCGGGCGCTGTCAGACTCCGACGTGCGCGCCGACATCGCGCTGGCCGGGATGATCCAGGCCTTCATCAACGAGCAGGAAGCCGGGTTGCGGGTCGCGGAACGTGCTGCCGCCGCCGCCCGCGAGGCTGCGGCCTTCAGTCAGGACGCTGAGTCCGTCGTCGAACCGCCCGCGCCCGTCACAACGGCCATCGACCCTGGTGACTTGATCTCGCACGTCGAGCATGACTTCCACGAGCAGGTCTCACGCTACAACCTCGCCCGCGCCCGCGAGTTGCTGGGGCAGGCGGCGGAACTGGTGGAGGCGTGGCCGGAGCACGTCGATCGGACGTGGCTGAACGCGCTGGCGGACGATCTGGAGCGTCACGAACGACGTGCCGATGCGTACCGACATCACGTGGCAAACCTGTCGGACCGGGCGGTGGCGGCCGCGCGGAAGGGCGACGAGCAGGCCGTGGGGCGCACGCTTCGCCGCCTGTCCATCATCCACGCGGCCAGGCCCCTGCTCTTGGGCGAGTCTGAGTTCCAGGCGATCCGCAACCACATCGCCGAGGCCGCCGAGGTTCGCGAACATAACGTGGCCGCTCATCTGCTGATTCAGCGCGAGCGCGCCGTGGCCGCGGAGATCCGGCAACTCGCCGATGACATCCATCGCTTCTACCGCGTCGCCCGCAGCGTGCCGCACGACAGCGCGCAGTACGCCGATGCGGAGCGAACCTACGAAGAAGCGGTACGGCGGATTCAGGCCCACGACGCCGAATGGCTGGCGGCGCTGATCCTCGAACTGGTCGATCTGCTCGAAGAATGGCAGACGCCGTCGCCGGAGGCGCAGGTGCGCGTGGACCGCTTCCTCGCCAGCGTCAAAAAGGCGCTGCGCCAGCTCCGTCACGAGATTCACGCGATCGAAAAGACCGTGCGCGGCGCGTAAGCGTTTGATCGACGATACCCGTGGCGTTCAAACGCCCGGCGTAAGCCCGCCCGCTGCACCGGCGATGCCTCAGCCGGCATGTTGGATGGCCTTGTAGAGTGCGTCGGGCGACGTTGCGGATCGGACGGCCTCGCGGAAGCCTTCCTGCAGCCAGATGCGGCTGATCCGGGCCAGGGCCTGGATGTGCGGGCCGGTTTCGTCGGGTGGGCTGACGAGCAGGACGACGAACTCGCAGGGCTTGCCGTCGCTGCTGGCGAAGTCGATGGGGCTGGCCGCCTTGCCCACCGCGGCCGTGAGCCGGCTGCACGCACGGGGCTTGGCGTGAGGCACGGCCAGCCCGGCGCCGATGCCCGTCGAGCGCATCTCCTCCCGGGCGAGCACCGCCCGCAGCACCTCGTCGCGAT
Organism: uncultured Phycisphaeraceae bacterium; assembly: GCA_964648365.1. Classification (GTDB taxonomy): domain Bacteria; phylum Planctomycetota; class Phycisphaerae; order UBA1845; family UBA1845; genus SURF-32. Next base: position 669 of record CAZYLK010000029.1, on the reverse strand, counting down.
CGCCGATGACGCCGTCCGCCGCCAGCAGATCGACCAGCTCAGCGATGACTTCCAGCTTGTCGGTCGCGCGGAGCGGAACGGCGATCCGGTTGGGGGTGAGAATATCTGCCAGGCTCATGGCCTTCACCATCCGTCGAGTCCGTCAACTGGGGTCCGAGGCACGCGATGGACTCCGACCGCTTCCTCTGTCGATTCCCGCGTCTGGGCGTGCGGACCGCTGACGCCGCCCGCGACGTATCGGTTCGTTCGATTCCCGCCCGCCTTGATTTCGGCCGCGTCGTCCGGCGGAACGAGTCGCGCAGAGCGAAGAATCAGGCACCTGGAAAGTTCGGCCCGGGGCCGCAGGCGACTCCGGCGGCGCACCCGCGTGCCGCGTCGGGCATCGGCGGCCGCCGTCAGGCCACTATAGCGGTTTCGTCCTCGCGAGGCGAATATCGCAGGCTGGCTCGGCGCCGCCGGGTGCGTGACGCAATCGGCGGGGCCATTAGGCCTTGGGCGGCGCGCGTGGCACGGGCATCTTGCCCGTGATTGCGACTCAGTATCTGGCTTGCCTGGACGGAAACCGATTCACAACCGGGGCAGGGGCCTGCCACCCTCCGAATCACGGCCAGGATGGCCGTGCCACGCAACGCCGTTCACTATGCGGCTGTCTTTTCTTCACGAATCGCC
>CAZYLK010000028.1:0-43339 GCA_964648365.1 uncultured Phycisphaeraceae bacterium | reverse complement strand
CGGCGATCAGGGGCATGGCGTCTACGCCCGGGCCACGTCCGGAACCGGAGGGACGTACGGTGTCTATGGCCGCAGCGACAGCACCGCGGGAACCGGGGTCTATGGCGTGGCGGTGCAGTTCACGGGTCCGACGTATGGCGGCCAATTCGTTTCCCAGAGTTCGGGTGGCATCGGCGTAGCCGGACTGGCCCTGTCAGACAGCGGCGACACGTACGGCGGCTGGTTCGAAAGCGCCAGCTCCGATGGTGTTGCGCTCTATGCCGAGGCGACGGCGACCAGCGGGCAGAGCTTCTCGGGGCAATTCGAGAACAAGAGCAGCGAGGGCCGGGCGGTGTTTGCGAAGACGGCGGCAACCAGCGGAACGACCTACGCGGTCTGGGGCCAGAGCCTGAGCACGTCCGGCCGCGCAGTGTACGGCCAGGCGGCTGCGCGCAGTGGGGCGATCTACGGCGTGTTCGGCAGCGCCAGCACTGAATCTGTCGGTTACGCGGTCTACGCAGCCGGCGACATGGCCGCCACCGGTGTGAAGCCCTTCCGCATCGACCATCCCGAGGATCCGGCCCACAAGTACCTGCTTCATTACGCCGCCGAAAGCCCGGAAGTGATCAACTTCTATCGTGGAAGCGTGCTGCTCGATCGCGCGGGCGAGGCCGTCGTTGAACTTCCGCCCTATTTCGCCCGCATCAATCGAGATCCGAGCTATGTGCTGACGGCCGTGGGGGGCGCCATGCCGTATCTGCACGTTGCCGAGGAGATCGATGAAGCGGCGTTGATCGCCGGTGCCGCCGCCGGGCCGTCCGATCTGGCGCCGCTGTGCAGCTTCCGCATCGCAGGAGGCACGCCGGGCGGCAAGGTGTCCTGGCGGGTAGAGGCGGTTCGCAACGACGCGTGGGTGCGCTTGCGCGGCGCGCCGGTCGAAGTCGACAAGATCGACGTGGAGAAGGGCACGTATCAACACCCGGAACTCTATGGCCAGCCGGCGGAGCGGGGGATGAACTATGACGCGGAAGTGGCGGCTTCCGCGGCTCCCGCGCCTTGAAGTCGCCGTCTGGGCGTCGGAGCTTGCCGGCGAGGCGCGGGCTGGAGGCCGGCGCCGAGTCACCCGGCTGGACCGGAGCGTGAATTGCGCTCGTACGGCCGCACGATGCCGTGACTGAGGAAGGCCCCGCATGTTCCCCCAGATTGGTGGTATTCCCAGCTACGCCGTCTGCTACAACGCTGCCATCGTCCTGCATGTGATCGTCGCGCAGGGCCTGTGCAGGCGGGTCGGCGTCAGTCGTGGGATGGCGGCTGCGCTCAGCGTAAGCTACCTGATCGCCATGACGGCCGGCGCGCGCGTTCTCTATGACGCGACGCATGGTGTGCGGTTCGCGGCGTGGGATCTGTTTTCGATCAGCTACTACATGCGCGGCGGTCTGTGGGGCGGGCCGATGATCTACCTGGCGCTGGCGGCCGCGATCGTCTGGCTGCCTTCAAGATCGCGCGGCGGCGCGTTGGATCTGGTCGCGCTGTCGCTGCCGTTGCCGCTGCTGGTGTCGAAAGTCGGGTGCTTTGTCAACGGATGCTGCTATGGAGCGGCGACGGCGCTGCCCTGGGGCGTTACGTTTCCGGCCAACGACGGTGGCGCGCCGATCCACGTGGCGGTACATCCCACGCAGCTTTACGAAGTCGCCCTGCTGGCGTGCGTGTTCGTCGTGCTGATCCGGCTGAGCAACGAGCGCTGGCGCGGAATGCGACTGGCGTGGTTTCTGGTGATCTATGGCGTGGGCAGGTCCGCTGTCGAGTTCTTCCGTGGAGATACACCGGAGCGCCTTCCATTGGTTGGGCCGTTCACCACGTCACAGGTGATCTGTCTGGCAGCGGCGGTCGTTGCCGGGGCAGTCATTGCACGGCGGCTGCAGCGACTGCGCACGGTCGGGCATCTGGAACAAAAGGTCGATGATCCGCCGGCCGCTGCTTAAGGCAGAGGGGACAAACCGGGTTCCGACGAACAGAGTCGCTCAACGCGGCGCCGGCGCGCGCAGGCAAACCCGCTCCGCCGAGCGTAACCTGTTCAAGCCCGGCGTGCCTCGGGTCGGGCGCGAGCATTCTGCCCGAGAACGGCCGAGAACATGGGACACCGTGTGCGGAGCCTTGCCGCGGAACAGGCCCCGGCTCGCCCGGTCGTGCCTGGACGGCGACTCGGCGGGTATAATCTTGGATGGCGGGTGCTTCGTGCCGGCGGATTGCCGGTGGGCCGCCCACTTGGTCGAGTCTGCCCGGAGGCTGATCTGATGTCTGCGCGAATCGTGATTTCCGGCGAGGACGAGACGGTTGCATTGCTGGAGTCGGTCTCGGAGGCCGTTTCTTTGACGCTGCCGAGCGGCAAGAGACTGTGGGTATGCCCCGATGAGCACCTTGAGGATCTCTGCGACGTGCTGACGGATCCGGAGTTCCGTGAGTCGATCAAACGGGGCATCGCGGAAGCAAACCGCGCCGATTTCGTCGAGATCGATCCACGACTACTTATGTGATGCGGGAGCCGGGCTGGCGGAGTACTACGCCCAGATGGACAACCGTCGCTCCAGCGGCTCCGCCGCTGAGATCACTGCGTAGAAGATGGCCGCCGCCAACGGCGCGTTCGCCGCTGGCGACCGGAGCCTCTCGACGAGAATACGCGCGTCAGACTGCAGTTCCAGCTCCGCGATCGCGTCGCACAGCCGTTGATATGCTGTTGAGTCGAGACCGGAAGTCCGGCCGGCGGTTCGCGCAAATTTGCAATCAGGGCGCCGCTCTCGGGCTTCTCATCAATCCGAGCGAGGATCCGGCGCAGTGCGTCAAACGCATCTGCGTCGTGCAGGCGATACACGGCGAGCCGCCCGTTCGCCTACGGCGTCAGTTTGATGGCCATTCACGCCTCCCTTTCAGGCGACGGCGTAATCGCCAGCAGCCGCGCCAGCGATGCGGACAGCCTTTCCAGTGCGGCCGGATCGGGGAGCGTCACCGTCAGCTTCAGCTTCCCGTCGCCGTCCTGCTCGACGCATTCAACGAGGCGCTGACGGACGGCTTCGGCCACGCGGCCTGACTCCGCCGGCTCAGCCTGCGGCGTGGGCAGCAACTGATCAACGAACATCAGCGCCGCCCCGAGCAACTCTCCGGCCGCCATCGAGACGCGCTCCTTGCGTCCCTCGCGTTCGGCCTCGGACGCGGCCCGCGCCTGGACGCTCTCATCGATCGGCGCTTCGGGCCGGGCGCCCAGCAGAATCTCCAGCCGGCTTTTCAGTTCTTCCGTGTTGCTGATCACCTCGACGCTGTCCGTCTCCGACTCGATGTCGAGCGCGGCCAGGGCCAGGTCGTGCTTCTGCGCCAGCGTGGTCAGCAGGTTTTCCTCGATGGTCTGCTCGGTCACCAGCACGTAGACCTGCACCGGGTTCTTCTGACCCATGCGGTGAGCGCGGGCGATGCGCTGCTCCAGCACGGCCGGGTTCCACGGCAGGTCCACGTTGATGACGGTATTGGCCGCTTGCAGGTTCAGCCCGGTGGCGCCGGCATTGGTCGTAATGAACAGGCGGCAGGACGGATCGCGCTGGAACTTCTGCACCAGCGGCTGCCGCTGCTTCTGCGGAATCGACCCGTCCAGTCGGACGTAGTCCGCGCCGTGCTTTTTGATGAGCGTCTCGATGAGGCTCAGCATCGTCGTCCACTCGGAGAACAGCACGATCTTGCGGTCGTCCTCCGCGAGCAGCGATCCGAGCAAGTCGTCCAGCCGCTCCAGCTTGCTCGAATAGGCCGGCTCCCGCTTGTCCACAAGAAACGTGCTGTTGGCGGACATGCGACACATCATCAGCGCCCGCCGCAGGCGCAGCAGGTCCATCTCGCTGATAAAGGGCTTGCGAACGATCGAGCTGACGATGCGCAGATGAGCGCCGTGCAGTTCCAGTTGCTCGTCGGTCGGCACGATCCGAACGATCTCGGTCGAACGCGGAGGAAGCTCCTTCATAACCATCGCGCGCGTGCGGCGCAGCAGCACCGGCTTGAGCGTCTCGCGCAGCTCGGCCAGGTTCTTGTAGCCGAGCACCCTGCCTTTTTCGTCGGTCATGCGATGGCGGTTGAAGAAGCGAAACGCCGGCCCCAGCCGCCGGTCGTCGATGAACTCGACTACTGAGAACAGATCATCCAGCCGGTTCTCCAGCGGCGTGCCGGTCAGCACGAGCGCGAATCGCGATCGCAGGCTCTTGATCACCCGGGTTGTCTGGGCTTCCCAGTTCTTGATCCGCTGGGCTTCATCGAGAATGACAAGATCCCATTTCGCCTGCTCGATGGGCAGATAGTCGCGCAGCACCTGCTCGTAGTTGCAGATCGTGAAGAAACAGTCGTTATCGTATTGGGCCGCCCGCTCGGCCGCGCCGCCGAGGATGAGCTGGGCATCCCGTGCGCAGAACCGGTGAATCTCGTTGCGCCACTGAGACTTCAGCGACGCCGGACACACGATCAGCACGCGGCGGATGTTGGCCTCCCGGCGCAGCAACTCCGCCACGCCAATGCCCTGAATGGTCTTGCCCAGCCCCATGTCGTCCGCCAAGAGCGCCCGCCCCGCCCCGGCCGCGAACGCAATCCCATCCAACTGATACGGCAGCAGTTCGACGTTGAGCAGTTCCTTTCGCAGCGGATGATTCGCCGGATCGCGGCGGATTTCGGCCACAAGCGATTCGATGTGCGTCTGAAAGAGCCGCTGCTGGATGTATTCCTCGGCGTCCGGATAGACGATCACCTCGTGCCCGGCGGCCTCCAGTTGGCCGATGCGTTTTACCAGATCGCGTACGTCTTCCACCGGCCGGCCGACCAGCGGCCGGACGATCTTCGCGAGCGCGTCGTCGAGCCGGTCCGGCGGCAGCACCCGCAGTTCAAGATCCCTGCCGTAGTGTACGTGAACCACGACGCTCTTTTGCAAAAACGGCCGGCGATGGGTTGAGGCCGAAAACTTCTTCCGCACCCGCCCCTGCACGGCGATGATGTGCTTGCACGTGCCGAGCGTGTTCTTGCGGAAGTCGGGGCAACTGCAGAACGACTCGCCCGGCTCCCAGCCGCGCAGGGCGACACGGTAAGTCTTGCCCGTCAGCGTGTTCGTGACGATGTAGTCGGTCCACAGAACATTCGGCTGCACCGAGCGCACGTTCATCTTCTCGAGCTTCGCCCGCTCCTGCCGCTCGGCGATCGCCTGTCTGATCAGCGCCTCTTCACTCAGGCTTCCGACGGGGACGCGCTCCGGCGGCGCGGCCGCCAGCCCGAGCGCGGTCTTCTCTTCGAGGATCAGCGAAAATGCCGCCCCGACGTGCTCGCACGCACCGCTGCACGACGTGCAGTTCCAGTTGAGCCGCTGTCGCGCCTCCGCCATGGTCGTGATGGTGACCACCGCGTCGTCAAAGCTCAGTCGAAAGAGGTCTCCGCCGAGATGGACACGTTCGTCCAGTTCGATTTCGTGTTTGCCCCCCAGCCCGATCAGCTTCGCACCCTCCGGGCCGAGCAGCTTGCACGCCTGGGGAAAGGTCAGGCGGGAGAGTCGATCCTTGAGAGTCAATTCCCGTTTCGCCGTGGTTGTCTGCACTGCCATTCAAGACTCCCTTCCAAGAGGCCGGGGCGCTGCGGCGGGCGTGGCCGTGCGACGATCCGCATCATCCGCCGCCGCCGCAAGCGTCAATTCGCACGACGCCGGAACCTATCGCGAGCCCGGCGAAACGGCCAGCCGCGACGGCCGGCGCCCACCCGCCAGGCCCCACCCGGCTTGCAGCACGGCGCCCGGTTCGTTTGAAGCGTGGAGCGTGTCCACGCTGCCGTTACACGCCGGCTGCGAACCGGTGACGCCCCGACTGGCCTTAATGGCACCGACTTTGGTAAACTGACGGCGGTTCGGGGCGGGAAGGGTGCGGGATGGGTGCATCTTCCGGAGTTCTCGCGCGGGCGAGGTCCGGAGAACCTTCGATTCTGGAGCACACGCATGTTTGGCAAGACGGCAAGAGTATGGGTGTTGGCCGGCGCGGCGCTGTTCGCCGGAACGGCTGCAGGGCAACCAGTCAATGATTCATGCGGCAAAGCCCAGGACATCGGGCTGGGCGCAACCGACTTCGACACCGAGGGCGCGGATACCGATGGGCCGGATGAGCCGGACTGCCGCTTTCCGGGTGGAAACAACCTCATCCGGCAGGACGTGTGGTTCCGTTTCACGGCGCCGGCGACCGGACTGTACGAGGTGAGCCTCTGCAACAAGGCGGCGTTCGACACCCGGCTGGCCGTCTACGCCGACGACTGCCCGGTCGGGCCGGGCGAGGCGATCGCCTGCAATGATGACGATCTGCGGTGCGAACTCTTCACCTCATTGCTGACGTTCGACGCAGAGCAGGGTCGCAGCTACCTCATCCGGCTGGGCGGCTTCAACGACGCCGAGGGGCCCGGCACGTTGACGATTGGCGAAGTCGCCGGTCAGCCGTCCAACGACCACTGCGCGGATGCCATCCCCGTCGATCTTAACTCGGTCACAAGAGGGACGACCAGCGGCGCGACTCCGGATTCGGCCCCGGAGTGCGGCACGCCCGTGACCGCGCCGGGCGTCTGGTATCGGCTTATCGGGAACGGGCGCGAGATCACCGTCGAGACCTGCGACGAAATCGTGAAGTTCGATACCAAACTCAACGTATACCGCAACGGCTGCCAGACGTTGACGTGCGTCGGCGGCGACGACGACGGCTGCGCAACGCAGTTGTCGCGTCTGACGTTCATGTCCGAAAGGGGCCTGGCGTACCTCGTCCTGGTGCAGGGTTTCAACGGTCAGGTAGGGGACTTCAATCTGACGGTTCGCACCTTCGACGGCGAGGACTGCAACGACAACGGCGTGCCCGACGCCTGCGACCTCAGTTGCGACAACGAGGGCTGCAACGCCTGGCCGTGCGGCTCGTACCCGGACTGCAACGTCAACGGCATCCTCGATGAGTGCGAGGGCGAGTCGCTCGGGCCGTACGAAGCCCAGCCGAACGCCCGCATCCCCGACTTCGATCCCAACGATCCGCAGGTGGTGATGAGCACGATTCACGTGGACGAAGGCGCAGGACTCGGCGACGTCAACGTGATGGTGTCGCTGACGCATTCGTTTCTCGGCGACCTGACCATCGAAGTGGAGCACGACGGCGTCGGCGTGCTGCTGTGGGATCGCGATTGCAGCTCTGAGCGCGACCTGTCGGTGGTCTTCGACGACGAGGGCAAGCCGCTCGCGTGTGCGTCGCCGACCGTCGGCCGATTTCAGCCGTTCGCTGCGTTGCGTGGGTACGACGGGCGCGGACTGGCGGGCGACTGGACGCTGACGATCGCGGATCACGCGGAGGGCGACGACGGCACGCTCCTGTCGTGGTCGATCAATGCAACGTCTGCCGCGCGCTGCGACGCCTGCACCGGTCGGGAAAAAATCAGCAAGGCCGACTGCAAGACGCGCGACGGCAAAGTCAAGGCGGTCGTCGTGAAGGTCAAGAGGGCGACCGCGAACGCGGACTACGTCGCCACGCTCGATACCGGCGAGTCCATCGTCAAGGCGGCCGACTCCGGAGGGCACGTCAAGTTCAAGTTCAAGGGCCATGCCGCGCCGCCGTGCGGCCCCAACGGCGTGAGCGTGTGCGACAGGAGGCTGGCGTTCGATTGCGGGTGCTAGTGCGCCGGTTGCATGGCCAACGTCTACGGCCGGCGACGACCGGCGGCGGCAGGGCAACGATATCGTCCCTGCCGCCGCCGGGTTGCGCCGTTCAGCCCGGGCGCTGGCGTGGCGTGCGATGCGCGTTGTCGACGATTGCGCATCCGCGTCGCGGCATGGCCGACCGGCCCACCGGCTATGCGCGATGCAACCGCCGCTGGCGCCGACCAGGCTCGCGCGTCGCGGCCAACCCCGCCGGACTTATCCCTTCGGCCGGCCCTCCAGCACGTGCATTCCCATGCGTTGAAACCAGTCGTTCATCGTCTGTGGCGACTCGGGCATCGCCTCGTCCAGCCACCAGAACACGAGCGATATCAGCGCACCGGCCAGGAACTGCGCGGCGAAGGCCGGGTCGATGGCGCCGTTGCCATCGCGGCGGCCCTCGAGGCCACGGAACAGTTTCAGAAAGCTGGCGGTGGTGTCCTCGCGCATCACGGCGATCGTGGCATCGAGCACCTTCGAGCCGCGCATCGCCAGATACATCGGCCGGTGGTCGCCGACGTGGTGGAAGAGGTGCGTCACGTCCGGCAGGCGGTACGGCCGGCCGCCGTCGCCGCCCACGTCCAGTTGGAAGAGCGAAAACCGACCCAGCAGCAGGTCTTCCTTGTTGTAGAAGTGGGCGTAGAACGTCGCCCGGCCCACGTCCGCGCGGTCGAGGATGTCCTGTATGGTCGTCCGGTCGTAGCCTTTCTCGACGATCAGGTCGATCAGCGCGTTGAGCAACGAACGATGCGTGCGCTCGACGCGCCGGTCCGGCTTATGGGAATTCGCGTCCTGGCGGCTCATGTTTCCGAACTTCTCCGGCCTGTCTGTTCCGTTTCGGACATCCACGGCGATCTGTCCGTTGACGGCGCGGGCGCACTCCATCTATAGCGATTGTACTCGATGAAGCCTTCCGCTTCAGCCGATCGCAGACTGAGCGACGGCTTTTCCTCAAGTTCCTGACTTCATCGCAGCAACGAGGCTGCTTCGTCACAGGAGAAAAAGTATGAATCAGGATCGTGTTGCCGGATGGGCGATGATCGCCGGTTCCCTGGGCTGCGTGCTGACGATGGTGATGCACCCGACCTGCGGCAGCCTGGAGAAGATCATCCGCGAAGGGCGGCTGGCCACCGGCGTCCACGCGCTGGCGATTGTCAGTCTGTGTGTGCAGGTCTTCGGCGTCATCCGACTGCCGAGGGCCGCAAGCGGGCAGCGGGGATGGATCGAACTCGGCGTGGTCGCGTTCACGTTCGCGGCCATCTGCGGAGCGCTGGCCGCCGTTCTCAGCGGCATCCTGGGGCCGACAGTGGCGGCGCGGACCGTCGCCGCGCAGGATCAGACGGCGCTGCGGACCGCGCTGCTGACGTCTCATTTGCTCAACGAGGCGCTGTCGCGCGTGTTCATCGCCGGCTCCGCGGCCGCGATCGGCATCCTGTCGGTCGGGCTGGTTCGCTGGCCCGGTGGGTGGAGGATTCTCGCGTCGGTCGGCCTGCTGCTGGCGGCCGCGAGCCTGTGGGCGCTGCTGGCCGGACGCATCAGCAACAACGTACACGACGTCGGCATGTCCGTCTTCGCCATGGCGGCATGGATCGTCGGGCTGGGGGCGATGATGTGCCGACGCAGGCTGTGCAGCGCCGCACTCGAATGAGACGGCGTCGCTCCAGCCTGGAGGTCCGAACTGTCTGCATAGCGCGTATAGGCACAGTGCGTGTATCCAGTGTACGATGCGTGGGCCTTGTGTGATGCCTCGCATGCGGCGCGACAGTGGCACGGGCGTCTATGTGGCACGGGCTTCCAGCCCGTGATTCACACCGGGCAAGTGGAAGATCCAGCCCGGCCGTCAAGTGCGACGTGTTCGACGAACCGGCCATCAACTGCGACCACGTCACGAATGCGATGAACGACCTCCAACTCGTCAATCTCGGAACGCAGCCGCCGGCGATTTCCGAGCAGGCGGCCGCCTTGCTCGTGGGCGGCTTCGTCGAACCGCGCGGCTGGAAGTTGCTGGACGACGCACGGGCGGAAGTGTCGCGCGTAATGGCCGAAGGCTTCGCGCGGGCGGTGGTCGCCGGGGTCGAGGGTGAAACACTGCTCGGCTGGATCGGCGGCGTCGCCCATCCCGGTTACGACGGCAACGTGTGGGAACTTCACCCGATGGTCGTTCGACCCGACGCGCGGCGGCGGGGGATCGGTCGCAGGCTGGTCGAAGCGTTCGAGATCGAGGCGGCGAAGCGCGGCGCCCTGACGGCATTTCTCGGCACCGACGACGATTCCGGCATGACATCGCTGGCCGACGTCAACCTCTACAACGGCCTGTCGGATCACATCGCAGAAGCACACGATCGCGGCCGCGCCCACCCCTTCGGGTTCTACCGCAAACTCGGCTACGTCATCGTCGGCGTCATGCCGGACGCCAACGGCCGCGGCCGGCCGGACATCTATATGGCGAAGCCGCTTCGCGGCAGGGAGTGAGGGAAGCGGGAGTGAGGGGGCGAGGGACCACGCGAGGATGGTCACTCTTCATTCGTTATTCGCTATTCGCCATTCGCTATTCTCCCCCCGCCCCCGCGCTTCGCCGATCAGGTAGATCCGATCCTTCCCTGCCCGCTTTGCTTCGAGCAGCGCATCATCGGCCCGCTTCATCAGCGCCTCAGGCGTATCCGCGTCCCAAGGAAACGTCGCCAGGCCGCCGCTGATGGTGAGCTGGCCTTTTTGGGTACGGGTAAACGAGCGGAATTCGTGCGAACGCAGCGCCTGCCGGAATCGCTCCAGCACCGCCATCGCCTCGGCCGGATGCTGCGAGCCGGCGACGCGCTGACCCTTCGGATCCCAGAAGACCACCGCGAATTCGTCGCCGCCGTAGCGCGCGACGAGGTCGTGCTCGCGGCAGTTGGCTCGGAAGAGGTTGGCCGCGGTGCGGAGAATTTCGTCGCCAGCGTCGTGGCCGTAGCGGTCGTTGTAGGTCTTGAAGTCGTCGATGTCGAACAGAAGCAGCGTGACGGGCATCCGCCTGCTGCGCCCTTCGTCGAGCGCTTCCTGAAGCGCGTGGTCGAAGTGGCGGCGGTTCGGCAGGCCCGTTAACTCGTCCGTCTGCGCCTGCTCGCGCCAACGCATGCGATCAAACGACGCAGCCAGTAAAAAGCCGGCGATACGGGCGTAGTGCTCCAGCCGGGCGACCTGGACCGGCTGATAAGCGCCCGCGACGCCGGGGGCGACCAGGATTTGCCCGCGGCGGGCGGGGCCTGCATCGACCGACGCGGTCAGTACCGGCTCGGTGACGACTTCGCCGCTGGTGGCCACCGAACCGCTCACGACTACCGTGACGCCCGACGCGTTCAGGGCGTGTCGGAGCAGGACTGCGACGTGTTCGAGCAGTTCGATCGGCCGCGCGTCGAGCATCGACAGCAACTCGGCCAGCATGGCCAGTTCGTCGGCGGGCGGCGCGGCGTCCGCGGTGAGGAGTCGTCGGCCGTCCCATCGTGCGGCCGGCGTCAGACCGAGGGCGTGCAACAGATCGTTCGGCTCCGGCGGGAAGATCACATAGTCATCGGCGCCCGCCTCGACCAGCCGCTGGGCCGCTGGCTCCAACTCGGGCGGCACACACAGGACGATCCGGGTCGGGGGGGGGGCGGCCTCTCGAAGGCCGGCGACGGCGTCCGGCAGATGGGCGGACGATGCGTCAAGAACGCTGACGACGGCCGCGGCAGGCGCATCGCCGAGTGCCGCGATGGCTGAAAGCGGCGTGGACGTGAGCGAGACGGGGGGCGCGAAGGCCGCACCCGCCAGGACTTCCGACACGGTGTCTCGCCCTGTTCCTGTCGCAATCAGCACGATGCGACGCGCGCACGGAGGCGTCGACGGATGGGCGGAGGCGTCAGTCACGATCCGCGTCCCCCATCGGTGGCGTCGAACGGTTCGTCCAGATCGTCGTCCCCGATCAGGGCCTGCAACTCCTCCTCGGACAGCAGCGGCGTGTCATCGAGCGGCGCCGGACGCAGCAACGAGCGCGGCGCCGGTTCGGCCGGCGGCGATGGCCGCGGCGGCGTCCGCGCGGGGCGACCCTGCTGGGGGCCCCAGGGTACGCGCGCGGGCGCAGGCTCGTCGCATTCGGACTCCCGCTCCTGCTCATCGAGGGTGAAAACGCCTTCGTGGTCCATCGGGCCGAGTGGCCTGCCGGCGGCGCCGGCGTCCGACTCACACATGGCGTCCCCGCCATCGAAAGTTGCCGCGGAGAAACCTCCGGATGGCCGCGACGAGGCGACGTCGGGCGGCGCTTCGACCCTTCGGGGGGCGGATGGGCCGTTGGCGCGATTCGCGCTCAAGTCCCGAGCGGCGCGACGCGGCGTGTCGCCCGGCATTGCGCCCTCCAGGAGACGTTCCGTCCCAGCCGCTTCAAACCGTGCGACGCCGTCGACGGCGAGGGCCTGATCCAGCTTGGCCGAAAGCCGTCCGTCGGCGTAGGCGAGGATACGAACGCCCGGGCGGTGTCGCCGCGCCAGCGCGAAGAATTCGAACTCGTCCGAGCGGAGGAAGTCCACGCAGACGATGACGGCCCGCGGGGGCGAGGCCGACGCCGTCATCCGAGCCAGCCCGCGATAGACGTCCCCGGTTTCCTCGACGCGCCAGCCACCCTTCGCCAGGGACGACGACACCGGGTCGACGGTCGAGGCGGGACCGGCGGCGATATGAAGTACATCACGCTGCGTCACTGAGGCTTCGCTCCCCACAACCGGTGATTGCGTCACCGGGCGGCGTCGCGTCCACCGGGGACCGGCGGATTCCGCGGACCACGAGCCCTCCTGAACGTGCGTCATTTTAGAAAGACCGGCAAAGCGGGTCAATTTTCAATACTGGAAAGATGCGATTGGGTTGGCGGGAACACGGGCGGTCGGCCGTGGACGCCGGACGGATCGGCGGTCGGTGCGGTCGGTGCGCGGGCGGCCATTGCCATGCCCGGACTCACAAGGCTATCATCACCCATCGTGACGCCGGACCCCTCCAGCCACGCATCTCAGGCGCCCGCTGAGTTTGATGAGTCCGCGTTTCGGCACATGTTCAACAGTGCCGGCGTCGGGATGATCGCCACCGACCGCGAACTGCACATCCGGGCATGGAACCCGGCGGCGATGCGCATCTTCGGGGCCTCCGCGGCGCAGATGACGGGCACCGACGCCGTCGCCATCCTGCCCAGGCCGCGCCGCCAGCTCGTCCGTCGATTGCTCACCCGCGCGATTGAGATGGGTGAGAGCAACGAATTTGAGTTTCAACAGCGGGACGAGCACGGCCAGTCGAGGGAACTCGCGATCGCGATCACGCCGATCGCCTCAGACGAGGGCTTCACCTTCGGAGCGCTCATCTGCATCCGTGACATCACGAAGCGTGTCCAGGCCGTGTCGCAGCTCCACGAGAGCCAGAAGATGGTGGCGCTGGGAGAGATGGCGGGCGCCATGTCGCACCACTTCAACAACATCCTCGGCGGAATCGTCACCAGTGTGGACTTTGCGCTCGCCAGCGACGACGGAACAATCGCGCGGAGCGTGCTTGAAAAAACCGCCCGGGCGCTGACGCGCGCCACCCAGTTGATGCGCGGGCTTCTGGCCTTCGCGGAGGGCAGCCGGTCCCATCCCGACCAGTGCGACTTTTCAGAACTGCTGATCAATCTCACGGACCGCGCCGAACGCCGCACGGCCGATCGCGGGATCGCGGTAATGTTGGATCTTCCGCCGCTCCCCGTCATGGCCGTCCCGCGGGATGCGCTGGAGAACGTCGTCGAGAACCTGGTGCAGAACGCCATCACGGCCATGCCCAAGGGCGGGACGCTGACGATCTGCGGTTCCTGTGACAACGACGTCCTGCGGGTGCAGGTCACGGATTCAGGCTTCGGGATGGCGCCGCAGGAGTTGGAGCGCTGCTTTGAGCCGTTCTACCGAGTGCCCGGCGACACGAAGGGAGAAGTCCCCACGCAGGCGCGGGGACTCGGGCTGGCCGTGGCGTTCGGTATCGTCCGCAACCTCGGGGGTTCGATTACGGCGCGCTCGGAAGTAGATAAAGGATCGAGCTTCGAAGTCAGCATCCCCCGCGAGCCCCGAAAGTAGCCGGCGCGCGGACTACCCGCGCCGAAACATCGCAGCGTGGATAATTGACCGCAATTGCGCAATTCCTGCCGCCGTGGATTTGCTCCGGCTCAGATTGTATCCTATAGCCCTTTGTGGGTGTATAATCCCGCGACGGCCTTTCGCTCGCCGTGGAGGCGCAGCGGCGAGAGCGGGGTGCGGCCGAAGCCTGAGATTATTGGGCTGAAGCCGGATCGGAACTGTTCCGATAACCTCCGGTGTTGCAGGCCGGCAGACGCACGGCGATTCCTTCATGCAGAATCGGATCGTTCCCAGTCCCCGTACTGCTCTCGTACTCTGTGCGCTGGCGGCGACGGCGCTGCGCTGTCACGACGCCCCGCGCAGCCGATCGCTCATTTCCGATCTGACCGCCGCGCCCCAGCAGGCGTCGGCGATGGAAGTCGATGGCTCGGCGTCGCGGCATGCGCTGGCGGCGCGGGATCCGCTTGCCTTCCTGCGCATGTGCCGCGAGTACTACGACGCCAACGTCTCCGACTACACCTGCACCTTTCTGAAGCAGGAGCGCATCAACGGTACGCTGGGGCCGGAGCAGGAAATCGAAATCCGCTTCCGGGAGTCGCCCTACAGCGTCGACATGCAGTGGATCCGGAACGCCGGCAAGGCGCAGCAGGCGACGTACATCGAAGGCCGCTGGCAGGACGAGGACGCGAACGAACAACTCATCGTCCGTCCCGCCGGCGTGCTCGGCTCGCTCTTTCCCGAAGTGCGCCGCAACATTCACGGTCCCGGCGCCACGCGCGAGTCACGCCGGACGATCGATCAGTTCGGCTACCGCAACTCGCTCGACCTGATCATTCACTATTCGCAGAAGGCGCTCGGCGCCGGCGACCCCGCGTACTCGCTCGAGTTCGTCGGCGAGGGCGACGTGGCCGGTCGTGCGACGTTCGCCTTTCGGCGGACGCTTCCCTACACGGACGAGCAGGGCGAGTACCCCGACGCGCTCCTGATCATCCACATCGATCAGGAATGGCTGGTGCCGACGGCCTGCGTGGCGTACGCCGACGCAGGCGGGCAGGATCTGCTCGGCAGTTACCTGCTGGTCAACGCCCGGTTCAACGTCGGACTCGTTGACGATGATTTCAACGTCAGTCTTGTTGCCCGCTGATGCACCGCGCGCGTAACGGAGCGAACGACCCCGCGGACGGCGGCGCCGTTGTGTTCTGCGCGGATACTCCCGTCGCCGACGCGCTGCCGACGCTGGATCTGGACCGCCTGCGCCGGACCCTTGCAGACCTGATGGACGCGGCCGCGGCGGCGCTGCAGCGGAGCGGATACGACTTCGATGACGTTCTCGTCACGCGATTCGTGCGCTGTTCCACCGGTGACGGAACGGAGCACGAAGTGGAGGCGGTCTGGCTGGCGGATCGCGACCGGCTCGTGTCCGCGATCTGCGCCGCGCTGCCCGGCAGTCCCGACGGCATTCAGGTAAACCGGGCCGGCGTCCGCGTCCGGGTCGATCCGCGGTCCGGCCACGGCCTCGGCGTGTCCGAACGGCACTGAACGCGCCCCCGGGTGCGTCTGCCCCGCGCGAACGCGCACCGGCGGCGCGGCGTACCGGGGAGTGTGGCGCGAGCGCGACGACTGGCCTCGGCGGCGCCGGTGCCCGATAAAACAGACAGCCGGCAGCGACAGGCGACCCCACCGGTGGCCCGTCGGCGACTGCCGTCGGCTTGGACAAGTGAGCAGCCCGGAGCGAACCGGCGCGGCGGCTCTGAGTATCGCGAGGAAGCACACACGTGAAAATCACGATTGCCGGAAGTGGATACGTCGGACTTGTGACGGGCGCATGCCTGTCGGAAACGGGCAACAACGTGCTCGGCTACGACATTGATGCCAAGCGCGTCGAGTCGCTCAACGCGGGTCATTGCCCGATCTACGAACCGGGCCTGCCGGAACTGCTGCGCGACAGCCGTGCGGCCGGGCGAATCCGCTTCACGACCGACATTAAGGAGGCGGTCGATCACGCCGAGGTCGTCTTCATTGCCATCGGAACGCCGCCAAAGGCGGACGGCGACGCCGACCTGTCACACATCGAAGCGTTTGCCCGGGAAATGGCGCCGCACGTCAGTCGACCTCTGACCGTTGCGATCAAGAGTACCGTTCCGGTCGGCACAGGGGCGCACGTGGAAAAAATCATCAACGCCCGCTCGACGGCGCGTGTAGACCTGGTCAGCAATCCCGAATTCCTGAAAGAGGGCAACGCGGTCAACGATTTTCGCCGCCCGGACCGCGTGGTCATCGGGGCCGACAAGCCCGAGGCGGGGGAGATCATCCGGGAGCTGTACCTGCCCTTTGTGCGTAATCAGCGTCCGATGCTGCAGATGAGCCGCGAAGCGTCGGAACTGACCAAGTATGCCGCCAACGCCTGCCTTGCCGCCCGCATCAGCTTCGTCAACGAGATCGCCAACCTCTGCGACCGGCTGGGCATCGACGTGGAAGAGGTACGTCACGGCATGGGCACCGATCCGCGCATCGGACCGCAGTTCCTCTATCCCGGCGCCGGCTACGGCGGAAGCTGCTTCCCGAAAGACGTGCAGGCGCTGCATCACACGGCGCGCAAGGCCGGAATGGAAACCGAACTGCTCGGCGCCGTCCACAACGTCAACGAACGGCAGAAGCGCGTGCTTTTCCAGAAGGTGCGCTCGCGCTTCGGCGACGGGCTGCGCGGCATGACTGCGGCGATCTGGGGCATCTCGTTCAAGCCCAACACGGACGACATCCGCGAGGCCGCGGCCGTGGCGCTGATCGAGGAGCTGCTCAAAGCCGGCGCGACCGTCCACGCCCATGATCCGCAGGCGCTGAGCAACCTGCGCCAGTCGTACGGAGACCGGATCGCTTACTACGACACCGCCTACGCGGCGCTCGAAGGGGCCGACTTCCTGGTGATCTGCACGGAGTGGAACGCGTTTCGCAGCCCGGACTTCCAGGAAATGAAAAAGCGCCTCAAGCACCCGGTCGTCTTCGACGGCCGGAACCTGTACGAGCCAAAGACGCTGCGCCGTTACGGCATGGAGTACTTCCCGATCGGCCGACCGGCGGTGAAGTAGCGGAACCTGGCGCTGCGATCCCTGCGCCGTCGGGTGCTCGGCGGCCTTGAAGGCGACTCACCACGAGCGTGACGTGAAGCGCCAAGCGCCGACCGGGGCGCCGTGCCTCATTCGATCGGTGGGAAGGCGCGGCCCGCGTCCCACTTGCGGACCGTCATGTCCTCACTGCCGGTGACGAAGTAGCGCCCGTCCGAGCTGAACGCCACCGCAGGCGCGGGGCCGACGTGTACGTCCAGCGTGAGCGTCAGTCGGCCGGTACGCGTGTCCCACATCTTGATGAGGTTGCCATAGCCCATCGAGACCAGCCGCCGACCGTCCGGAGAGAAGACCACGTCCAGCACGGCGCGCAAATGCTGCCGCATATCGTGGACAAGCCGGCCGGTGACGGCGTCAAACAGTTGCAGCTTGCTTCCCGTACACACCGCGATCCAGCGACCGTCCGGCGACCAGGCCGGATGTCCCGCCGGCTGCTCGGTCTTCCACGCCAGCAGCGTTCTGCCGCTGAGGGCGTCGCGAATCGCGACGCTCTGTCGGCCCGTCGTCACCAGGCGCTGACCGTCAGGCGCGAAGGCGGCGCCGGTGCATCCGCCGGGGTCGTCCGTGATGCGCAGCAGAGACGCCCCCGTTCGTGCGTCCCAGACGGAGGCTTCCGATCGCAGTCCGACAGACAGCATCCGGCTGCCGTCCGGCGAGTACGCGAGGTCGTCGACTTCGTACTGGTGCGCGGGGATCTCCAGCAGCACGGCGCCGGACCGCGCGTCCCAGACCCACACGACACCGGCGCCGGACCCGCCGGCAATCCTGGCCCCGGACGGATCAAAGGCCGTGCGGTTCACGTAGCTCCGCGCACCGTCGAGCACCAGCAGGTCGTCGCCCGTCTCCGCGTCCACGACATGGACGCCCGGGCGCTGCCCGCCGATGGCGATCCGCGTGCCGTCGGGCGAAATCGACAGCGCGTGAACCCTGGCCTTGAAGTTGCGGAGGACGTTCGCGTTTCGCAGCGGCTCCAGTTCCCACATTCTGAGCGTGCGATCGGCGGACCCGGTGATGACGTGGCGACTGTCGGGCGAGAACGCAAGGTCCATAATGCGTTCGTCGTGCCCGATGTGGACGCCGGTCGGATTGCCGCTGGCGATCTCCCACATCTTCAAAGCGGCGTGCGTCGCGCCGACCACGTGATCACCGTCAGGCGAGAACCGGGCGATCGCGATGCGGCTGGTCTTGTCGTCGATCGTCTGTATCGGGTCGCCGCTCTCGGCGTTCCAGACGCGCACCGTGTTGTCCCAACTCGTCGATACGAGCCGCGTGCCGTCGTGATCGTAGGCGACCGTCCGGACGCGGTCGCGATGACCGTGAAGCACGCGAATCTCAGCGCCCGTTGCCGCGTCCCAGATGCGCACGGTGCTGTCGCGGAGGGCCGAGGCGATCCGGCGACCGTCGGGGCTGAACGCCGCGTAATTGTGCGGCGCGGTATCGCCGCCGAGAGTGCGGACCAACTCCAGCGTCTGTACGTCCCACAGTTTGATCAGCCCGTCGGAACTGGCCGACATCAGCGTTGTCCCGTCGGGGCTCATCTCGGCGATCACCGTGAACCCATGCCCCTTGACCACGCGCGCCGGGCCAGGCGCGTTGAGATCCCACAGGTAGAAGGCGCCGTCCACGCCTCCCGCGACGAGGCTGCGCCCGTCCGGAGCAAAATCCAGAGACGTAACATACGTCTGATGACCGACCAGCGTTTCGAGGATCCTTCCACCGGCCGCCTCGTGTAGCCGGACGACGCTGCCCCGATCGCCGGCTGCGATGACGGCGCCGTCCGGCGAGTAACACACCGCCGAAACGTCGCGGTCGTAGTCGCGCAGCGTCATCACGGCTGTGTCCGACAGTCTCTGCAGGTAGTACCACTCCCAGCCGCGCAGATCCTCCGGGCATCCGGCCAGCAGTTCGACCACGTTGGGCGTGTTTTCCTGTTCGTAAGCATTGAGCGCCAGCGCGATGCGGTTGAAATAGTCCGCCTCCCGCAGCGCCCGCGCCCGATCTTCGGCCTGACGGTACAGCACGCCCAGCGACAGTGCCGACGCGGCCGTCAGCAGGGCGATGACCGCGATCGCGGCCGCCCCGACTTTGTGCCGGGCGATGGACTTGCGCAACACGTACCAGTTCGTGGCGCGGCGGGCCTGAATGGGTTCGTTGGCCAGATAGTGCCGAATGTCCTGTGCGAACTCGCCGACGGCCTGGTAGCGCCGCTCGCGCTCCTTGTCCAGCGCCTTGAGCACAATGGTTTCGAGGTCGCCGCGCAGGGCCCGATCGATGGACGACAGCCGCCGTGGCGCAGCCTCGCGGATGATCCGCGGAATCTCATACGCCGATGATCCGGACAGATCGTACGGCAACTGGCCGGTGAGCAGTTCGTACAGGACCACGCCAAGCGCGTAGATGTCGCTGCGCGTGTCGAGGCCGCGCGGATCGCCGCTGCATTGCTCCGGGCTCATGTAGCGCAGCGTTCCGACGAACGCCGCGATGTCCGTCTGCACGGTCGTGACCCGCTGGTCGATGTCTGTCGCCAGGGCTACGCCGAAGTCGATCACCTTCGGCTCGCCCGCCTCGTCCACGAGGATGTTCCCCGGCTTCAGATCGCGATGGATGATGCCGCGCTGGTGGCCGTGGCGAACGGCGTCGCAGACTCTCAGGAAGATTTCCAGCCGGCGGCGCGTGGGCAGGCGGGTTTCGTGAGCGAACACCGTCAGCGGCCGCGCGTCGGGCACGAGTTCCATCGCGAAGTAGGGAACGCTCTCCGACCGGTCGCGATGCGTGCCGGCGTCGTACACCTGTGCAATGTTGGGATGCCTGAGTTGGGCGAGAATCTGCGCCTCGTGAGCGAAGCGACGCAGCGCCGAGCGCGTAGCAAAACCGGACTTGACCACTTTCAGCGCCACGGTTCGGCGCGGTTCCTCCTGGGTCGCTTCGTAAACGGCGCCCATGCCGCCCGATCCGATCAGGCGCTGAATCGTGTACCTGCCGACGCGCCGGCCGATGATCTCGTAGTCTGACGCCGCCGACGCCTCGGACGTGGGCGCCGGCATCGGCGATCGAAGGAATTGTCCCCCCGCGGCCTCATCGGCCGCGAGCAGGGCCAGCACTTCGGCCCGAACGCCCGGATCGCCCGCACAGGTGGTGTCGAGGAAGGCGTGTCGCGCTTCCGGCGGCAGCGTCAAAGCCGCCTCGAAGACCTCCATGATCCGACCGTGATGACTGCCGTCCTGGGCCACGTGCCGTTATTTGCCGTCGGTGTCCGCGTCCGACAGCGCGCGGAACAGCCACGCGCGGGCGAATCGCCAGTTTCGCTCGACCGTGCTTATAGATACACCCATCGCGGCCGCGGTCTCCTCGTTGGTCAGGCCGCCGAAGAATCGCAGCTCTACGGTCCGGCCCTGCTGCGCGTCGAGTTCGGTAAGCTCCCGCAGCGCCTCATCCAGGGCAAGCAGATCGGCGGAGTTCATCTCGAACGACGCGACGGCGTCGTCGAGCGGAACGCCCTTCCGGTCGCCGCCGCGTTTGGTCGTCGCGCGGGCGCGGGCGTGGTCCACCAGGACCGATCGCATCGCGCGGGCGGACAGCGCGATGAAGTGCGTTCGATCGTCCGGCTGGACACGATCCTGCCGGATCAGCCGCAGATAGGCTTCGTGAACCAGGGCCGTGGGCGCCAGCGTGTGATCGGCCGGCTGGCGCCGCATGTACCGCTGAGCCATGGCGCGAAGCTCTTCGTACACCACGGGCAGCAGTTCATCCCCGGCGCCGGCTTCGCCGTCGCGATACCTTCTCAACATCCGCGTGCTTTGATCCTGCGTCGGCGACATCCCCATGCGCTCCGGTCACTGCTCGTCGGCAAGAGTATAGCCGGGCGTCGCCCGCGGGGGGAATGTGGCGGATAAGGCACGGAGGCGCAGAGCCACGGAGCCACGGAGCAATCTACCAGAGCCCCGGCCTTCGAGCCGGGGTTAACGGTAGTCAGCCGGTCAGCCGGCTGGCCAGGCAGCTGGCGTCAGCGGGTCAGCCAGCGACTCGGGGGCAGCCTGGGTTCGGCCGCGGCACGTCCACCCTTGACGCTCGAACTCCGCAGGCTGTATGGTCGAACGATCACAACGCGGGTTCGTGCCTTCCGCACCTGCCGGCGGGCTGCGCACACGCTTCGGGAGGAGTGGCCGAGCGGCTGAAGGCGACGGTCTTGAAAACCGTTAGGCTCGAAAGGGTCTCGGGGGTTCGAATCCCTCCTCCTCCGATCGACGCGCAGGGAGTTCTTCCCGCGCGGCTCAGTTTGCGACCAAGGCGTCGACTCCGCCGTACGCGGCTCCGCGAGCACCCCGGCATGAATGTCGCAGATCCGCCCGTGGCGGGCCGGGGCTCAGAGCGCTCCGTTGCGCTCTCCGCGGCGGCCTCCGTCGCTTCTTCCCTCGTCTCCGCCCATTCGGCGCTTCCGCTATACTGGCCCCATGCCGACCGCCGACGTCAGGCAACCCGTTACGCTCGAGCAGATCATCGAGCCGGTACGACGCTACTGGGGCTACGACACCCTGCGCCCGTTGCAGGAGGAGGCCATCCGGGCGGGCGTCGATCAGCGCGATTCGCTGGTGGTCCTTCCGACGGGTGGGGGCAAGTCGCTGTGCTACCAGGTGCCGCCGCTCGTCGTGGGGCGCACCGATATCGTCATCTCGCCGCTGATCTCGCTGATGAAAGACCAGGTGGACGGGCTGCAAGCCTGTGGCTACCCGGCCGGGGCGCTCCACAGCGGGACCGAGCCCATCGAGCGGGATCGCACCATGCAGGACGCATTGCGCGGCCGGTTGCGGCTGGTGTTCGTCGCGCCGGAGCGGCTGCTGACGCCGTGGTTTCTCGATTTTGCCCGCCGGCTCGACGTGCGCGCCTTCGCCATCGACGAGGCGCACTGTATCAGCCACTGGGGCCATGACTTCCGCCCCGAGTATCGCAAGCTGGCCACTCTCAAGCAGCGATTCCCGAGCGCCAGCGTTCACGCCTACACCGCCACCGCCACCGAACGGGTGCGACGCGACATCGTCGAACAGTTGCGCCTGACCGACCCGGCCGTGCTGGTCGGGCAGTTCGACCGGCCGAATCTGCATTATCGCGTCGTTCCACAGACGGCCGTGCGCCGCCAGGTCATCGAGACCATCCGCCGGCACAAGAATCAGGCGGCGATCGTCTACTGCCTCAGCCGTAACGACACCGAGGTCATGGCGGACACGTTGCAGGACGCCGGCATCAAGGCCGAGCCTTACCATGCCGGACTGGACCCGGAGCAGCGCCGGCGGACGCAGGAGGCCTTCGCCGCCGAGGAGATCGACGTCGTCGCCGCAACGGTCGCCTTCGGTATGGGCATCGACCGCAGCAACGTGCGTTGTGTGATCCACGCGACCCTTCCGAAGTCCGTCGAGGCGTATCAACAGGAAACGGGTCGTGCCGGCCGCGACGGGCTGGAGGCCGAATGCGTGCTGTTTTACTCGGCGGCCGACGCGGCCCGATGGGAGGGCCTGATCCGCAAGAGCGCCGCCAGCCTGGCCAACCCCGAACCGCTGATCGAGTCGAGTCTGTTCCTGCTTAACCAGATGCGACGATTCGCCACCTCGCTGCAATGCCGGCATCGCCTGCTCGTCGAGCACTTCGGCCAGGCCTATTCGAAGGCGAACTGCGAGGCCTGCGACGTTTGTCTCGACGAACTGGAAGGCGTTGAGGACGGGACCGTGACGGCTCAGAAGATTCTTTCATGCGTGTATCGCGTCGGCGAGAGCTTCGGCGTCGGCTACGTGGCGGACGTGCTGTGCGGGGCCGAAGTGGAGTCGGTCCGCCAGCGCGGCCATGAACGGTTGAGCACCTATGGGCTGCTGCGTGATACGCCCAAGGCCGTCGTATCGAACTGGATCTATCAACTTGTTGACCAGAGTCTGTTGGAACGTACGCACGGCGAGCGGCCCATCCTGAAGCTCAATGCCTCCTCATGGGAGGTCATGCGCAAGCAGCGCAGCGTCAAGATGCTTCAGACGAAGCAGGAAGCGGTCAAAGAGACACGTGCCGCGCGGGTCGCCTGGGAAGAAGTGGACCGCGGCCTGTTCGAGCATCTTCGCAACGTGCGCAAGAGGCTCGCGCAGAAGTTGCAAGTACCGGCCTACGTCGTCTTCTCCGACGCAGCCCTGCGCGACATGGCCCGCCGCAAGCCGCGCACGCTGGAGGCGTTTCGGAAAGTGCAGGGCGTGGGTGAGGCGAAGCTGGAGCAGTACGGGAAGCTGTTCGTGGAGGAGATCAGTCGGTTTAGCGGATAGCAAGGTCGATTATCGCAGGAGTTGACTGCCATACCATATTGTGGTATACTCTGACGACAAGCGCAGGAGAGCGTGCCATGCCCAAGAATACGTCGTTCATCCTCGGTGATCACTTCGATGCCTTCGTGGCCTCCCAAGTCAGGTCCGGTCGCTACGCAAACGCGACCGACGTGATCCGCTCGGGCCTGCGGTTGCTTGAAGAGCACGAGCGGAAGCTCCAGGCCCTCCGCGGCGCTCTGGTAGAAGGCGAGGCGAGCGGCATCGCGGGTCCGCTCGACGTCGATAGGATTAAGAAGCAGGCGCGCAAAGCGGTCGGCGGAGCGCCACCCTGATGCGGGCGCTCATCATCAGCGTACGGGCAGAGACCGATCTTCGGGAAATCTGGCGGTGGAGTTACGACCGGTTCGGCGTCGATCAAGCCGATCGCTATCTCGACGAACTGGACGACGGACTGCGAAAGTGCGGCGCCGAACCGGAAACGGGGAAGCGGCGCGATGGGGTAAGAGCGGGTTACTGGTCAAGGCTCGTCCGCAAGCACATCGTTTTCTATACCTTCAGTGACGATGTCGTTTTGATCCAGCGCGTGCTGCACGCGAGTATGGATCCTTCCCGACATGTTTGAGTCAGCGCCGGGCTTCCGTTTCCTTGGATTGCGTAGAGCACAGGAGGCCGTCTCGATCCACATTGAGACAGCGGCCTCGGAGTGACTCGAACGTACCGTCAGGGTTCCGACCGGCCCAGCGCCGCCCCCGCGACGTATCCGCTCGACCATGCCCACTGAAAGTTAAACCCGCCCAACCGCCCATCGACGTCGAGGATCTCGCCGACCAGGTAGAGGCCCGGGCAGACGCGCGACTGCATCGTCGAAGGGTCGATCTGGCTCAGCGGCACGCCGCCGGCGGTGACCTCGGCGTACTTGTAGCCGCGCGTGCCGGTGATCGGCAGGGGCAGTTCGGTCAGCACGTGTAGCAATCGGCGGCGGGCGTCGCGGGCAAGCTGACCGGCGGCGACGTGCGACGCGATTCCACTCGCCCGGCAGGCCGCCTCCGCGACGCTCGCCGGCAGCCAGCGGCGCAGCGCGCTGGTGACCTGTGCCTTCGGTTGTGACTGACAGGCGTCGATCAGCGCCTGCTCGGCGTGGGAAAAGTCCAGGCCGCCAAGCAGGTTGGCCGTCACGCGCGCGGGGGTACCGGCCAGTGCGGCCATGTTCCAGAACCGCGACGCATTGAGCGCTGCCGGTCCGCTAGCGCCGAAATGGGTCCACAGCATGGGTCCGGCGATTCGAACCGGCTTCGACCCGGACGCATGAACGGTCAATTCGACGTCATGTGCGACGCCCGAGAGTGCCGCATGAAACCCGCCCTCCAGCAGCAACGGATCGAGCGCCGGCGCTGTCGGCGAAACGTCATGCCCGAGCCGCCGGGCAAGTTCGTATCCGAATCCGTCGCTGCCCGTCTTGGGCAGTGACAGCCCGCCGGTTGCGAGAACGACCCTGTCGGCGCGCCAGATCTGTGGGCCGTCGGGGGCGTCGACGGCGACCTCGAAGCGGTGTTTCGTTCCGCCCGCGGCGTTGCGCGAGAGATGCGCTGCTGACTGCGCCGCGGCTTCCGCACCGGCTGAAGCCCGCGGCTCGCTGTCGGAGTCCACCGGGTGATCACGATCCGAGGCTGAAGCCCGGCCCATCGCCGTGACGCGATGCTGCGTCAGGACGGTTACGCCTCGCCGAACGCCCTCGGCAAGCAGCGCGTCCACCACCGTGCGTGCCGTGTTGCTGTCGGGATAGAGCTTGCCGTAGTCCTCCTCGTGCAGGGCGACGCCAATGTCCTCAAAAAAACGTCGCGCGGCCGTCTCGGGGAACGCCGCCAACACCCGCCGGAGTACGTTCGGATTGCCGCCGTAGAAGTCGGCCGGCGCGACCCGCACGTTGGTGACGTTGCAGCGCCCGCCGCCGGAAACCAGAATCTTCGCACCGACCTTGCGGGCGCCATCCAGAACGACGATGCGCAGCGCTGCGTTGCTTCGCGCGGCGAAGATGGCGCAGGCCAGCCCGGCCGCGCCCGCTCCAACCACCAGCACATCCGCCGCGCGCTCCACGCGGGCATCATACCACGGATCGGCGGGGCGATCGGGTCTCGAAATCACCCTCAGGGTCACGATCGGCTGGCCTCACTCGTCCGCCTGAGTCATAATGGCGTTGTCGCATGAGAAGCCGGCGCGTCACTGGTCAACGCCGATTGATAACCGGTGCCAGACTGGATGGATGCGGCGGTTGAAAGTGAGGAAATGGCGATGGTGCATACTCGTGAAAGCGTCGGGGCGCTGCGGACGGCAATCCCTTACATCCGCGCGTACGAGCGGCGCGTGTTCGTGATCAAGCTGGGCGGGGCGATGTGCGAGCCGGGGGCGGCGCTGGATCATCTGGTGGCGCAGGCGTCGCTGCTGCATCAGCTTGGCATCCGAGTCGTCCTGGTGCATGGCGGGGGGCCGCAGATGGAGCAGACCGGCGGGCGGCTGGGCATCAGGCCGGACATCGTCGCGGGGCGCCGCGTGACCGATGCGGCCACGCTGGAAGTCGCCAAGATGGTCTTCGCCGGCACCGTCAATACAAACCTGCTCTGCTCGTTCCGGCAGATGTCCATCCCGGCGATCGGGCTGTCGGGCATCGATGCCGGCCTGATCACGGTAAAAAAGCGGCCCGTCCGGCCGGTCACCGATCCATCGACCGGGCAGACGCGCGACGTGGACTTCGGCTTCGTCGGCGACGTGGAGCGCGTCGACGTAGGCGTGCTGCGGCACCTGCTGGACGGGGGGTTCGTGCCGGTGGTGGCGAGTCTGGCCGCGGATGAATCGGGCCAGGCCTACAACGTCAACGCCGACACGGTCGCGGCCAGGCTGGCAATCGAGATTCAGGCGGCGAAGTACTTCTCCGTTACGGGAGTCGACGGGGTCATGGACGACGTGGACAACCCGGCTACCCTGCACTCCTATCTGGACGTGGCGGAACTGGAGTCGCTGATCGAACGCGGGGTCGTAGGGGGGGGGATGCTGCCGAAGCTGGCCGCCTGCGTCGAGGCATTGCGCGGCGGCGTGCCCAAGGTCCACATCGTCAACGGCCGCGCGACTGATGCCATCCTGGGCGAGGTGTTCACCAACGAGGGCTGCGGCACGCTCATCGTCGAGCGCAAGGCCGGCGGCGACGACAAGACCGGGGCGGCGCCGGCATGATCGAGCGGCTGCGCAGGCTGGTGCAGACGCCGAGCCTCTCGCGAGAGGAAGCGGCCGTGGCGGACATCGTCGCGGCCGAGCTCGAATCGATCGGGCTGACGGTCCACCGGCGCGGCAACAACCTGTGGACCGAAATCGGCGACGCACCTCGCCCGCGGCTGCTGCTGAACTCGCATCTGGACACGGTTCCGCCCGGACAGGGTTGGAGCGGCGATCCCTGGACGCTTCGCCGCGACGGCGACCGGTGGATCGGCCTGGGCGCCAACGACGCCAAAGGCTGCGTCGTCGCCATGATGGAAGCTGCGATTGCGCTCCACGCACTGGCATCCGATCGGTCCGACTCCGGCGTGGCCCCGGTTTCCAACGGGCGTGATTCCGGTGTGGCGCCGGTTTCGACCGGGCGTGATTCCGGTGTGGCACCGGTTTCCGACGGGCGTGATTCCGGTGTGGCGCCGGTTTCCGACGGGCGTGATTCAGTTGTGGCACCGGTTTTCAACCGGTGTCTTCCCATGGGGTCAACCGGCCCCCGGCAGCCACTAGGCGGCACCCTCGTCCTCGCCCTGACCGCCGAGGAGGAGATCACCGGAAATGGACTGGGCACGATTCTCAACGAGATCGGCCCGATCGACGCGGCCCTGGTGGGCGAGCCGACCGGCTTGACGCCCATGATCGCACAGCGCGGCCTGCTCATTCTTCGTTGCGAGGCGCGCGGGCGCAGCAGCCATCCGGCCAACACACCTTCGGATTGCGATCACAACGCCATCGCCATTGCCGCTCGCGACGTGCTGGCGATTCAGCGTTATGACTGGGGGCCGCCGCACGAGTGGCTCGGCGCCTGCCATGCCCATGTGACGATGATCGAAGGCGGCGTTGCCAGAAACGTCGTCCCGGACCGGTGTACGTTTTACGTCGATGTCCGCACCACGCCGAACCAGCCGCACGGCGCGACGATCGAACGGCTTCGACGCGATCTGGCCAGCGCCGTCCACGTCCACAGCGATCGGCTGGTTCCCATCGAGACGGCCGTGGACGAGCGAATCGTCCGTGCCGTCCTCGCGGCATTGCCGGGAGTACGCCCCGCGGGCAGCCCGGCGATGAGCGACATGGTGTTTCTGGCCGGCATTCCAGCGGTCAAGATCGGCCCGGGCGACACACGCCGTTCGCATACACCGGACGAGTACGTGACGGAAGCGGAACTCGCGGCCGGTGCGGACGCCTACCGGCGGATTGCGTCGGAGTACTTTGCCCGAGCCAAATCTGGGTAAGTGGCAGGCCGCTGCGAGAGGCGGCGACAAGGCGAACCGAAGGCTTGCGTGAGTGACGGGCGGGCGGGCTTGCCGCGGCCGGCATCCGCGAAGGGGCCGGCAGGCTCGCGGGCCACGGCCGCTGGAGTTGCCGTCAGGGGCGCCGTGTCCTATCGTAAACTCTGTCCCCTGATGGAGTCCCGCCATGAGCACCACCGCTACCCCGAAAAAGCAAAAATCAACCAAACCGGCCCCTGCTCCGGCCGCGGCCGCGGCAGACGCCAGCCCCCGCAATGACCCATCCCGCCGCATCCGCGCCCCGCGCGGGTCGAAACTCACCTGCAAGGGCTGGCAGCAGGAAGCGGCCATGCGGATGCTGACGAACAACTTGGACGCCGAGGTGGCGGAGTCCCCGGCCGAGTTGATTATCTACGGCGGAAGCGGCCGGGCGGCGCGGACCTGGCCTGATTTCGACCGCATCATCAAGGCGCTGAAAAAACTCGAAAACGACGAAACGCTGCTGGTGCAGTCCGGCCGGGCCGTCGGCGTCGTCACCACCCATCCGGATGCCCCGCGGGTGCTGATCAGCAACTCGATGCTTGTCCCGCGCTGGGCGACATGGGACGAATTCCGCCGGCTGGAGGGCCTCGGCCTGACCATGTTCGGCCAGATGACCGCCGGGAGCTGGATCTACATCGGCACGCAGGGCATCCTGCAGGGGACGTACGAGACGCTGGGGGCCTTGGCGCGCAAGCATTTCAGCGGAGGCGAAGGCGGAAGCGGGTGCGGGACGCTGCGCGGCACGCTGACCGTTACGGCCGGGCTGGGCGGCATGGGCGGCGCTCAGCCGCTTGCGGTGACGCTCAACGATGGCGTGTGCCTGTGTGCCGAGGTCGATCAGGCGCGCATCGAAAAACGCATCCACGACCGCTACCTGGACAAATGGACCGCCGACTTGGACGAGGCGCTGGGCTGGGCCCATGCGGCCAGGGCGGCGGGCGAACCGCTGTCCGTCGGCGTGCTGATGAACGCGGCCGACCTGCTGGCGGAACTGGTCCGCCGCGACATCACGCCGGACGTGCTGACCGACCAGACCTCCGCTCACGACCCGCTCGAAGGCTACGTGCCGAGTGGGATGACGCTGGGGGCCGCGTTGGAGCTTCGCAAGGGCGATCCCGATCGCTATGTCCGCGAGTCGATGCGGACGATGGCGGATCACGTCGCGAGTATGCTGGAACTCCAGTGGCGCGGGGCGATCACCTTCGACTACGGCAACAACATCCGCGGCCACGCGAAGGAGGCGGTGGAAAAAGGCTGGGCGTCGTGGTCGCCGCCGGTATCCGGGAAGGCCAGGACGGGCAACTCTCGCCAGGTCGCCAAGGGCAGGAAGACGGCTGCGACCGCGCCGACCAATTTCGACCCGTTCCGGATTCCGGGTTTCGTGCCGGAGTACATCCGCCCGCTGTTCTGCGAAGGCAAGGGCCCGTTCCGCTGGGTCGCGCTGTCGGGCGATCCGAAAGACATCGCCCGAACCGATCAAGCTGTGCTTGAGACGTTCCCCAAGGACGAGCACCTTTGCCGATGGATCCGCAAAGCGGGTGAAAAGGTCGCCTTCCAGGGTCTGCCGGCGCGGATCTGCTGGCTGGGCTACGGCGAGCGGGCGAAGATGGGACTCGTCTTCAACGACCTGGTCGCGAAGGGTGATATCTCGGCCCCGATCGTCATCGGGCGCGATCATCTCGACTGCGGCAGCGTCGCCAGCCCGAACCGCGAGACCGAGGCGATGAAGGACGGGTCGGATGCGATTGCCGACTGGCCGATCCTCAACGCGATGGTCAACACCGCGTGCGGCGCGACCTGGGTCAGCGTCCACCACGGCGGCGGCGTGGGCATCGGCTACTCCATCCACGCCGGCCAGGTCATCGTCGCCGACGGCACGCCCGAAGCGGCCGCCCGGCTCAAGCGGGTGCTGACCGCCGACCCCGCTACGGGTGTCATGCGTCATGCGGACGCGGGGTATGACGAGGCGGCGGAGGTGGCGAAGAAGCGGGGGGTGAGGATTCCGAATTGACGCCGTCAACGTCAGACGCACCCAGTATTTCGACGCTGTGGAAGCTCGCCGACGAGCGGCTCAAGGATGCGCGGTGTCTCTTCCGATCGAAGCGATACGACGCGGCAGCCTACCTCTGTGGGTACGCTCTGGAAAACGCTCTCAAGGCGTGCATCTGCAAGCGCCTGCGGGTTCGGGAGTATCCGCAGTCCAAGCTCCAGGGACGGTTCAAGACACACGCGTTCGATGAACTTCTGCTCTTGGCCGGGCTGAGCGAGGACTTGTCCCCCGAAAAGCACCTCAAGAACTGGTCTGTCGTATCGAACTGGGAGCCTGGGTGGAGATATCGCCCTCCGCGAAGCGTGAAAAAGGAGGATGCGGACGATATGATACGGGTGTTGAGCAGGGAGATACTGCCTTGGCTGAAGTCGAATCCATAGAGACCCCAGCCGATCCGTTTCTTGAGGCCGTCGGGCGAGTCGTTCTGCGGTTGGAGGACGTCTACGGCCCGCTCTACGCGGCGATGCTGGCGCACTTGCCAGATCGTCCGTCCGATGAGTGGGTATTCCTTGTCGGCTCTCCCGGCCTCGTCAAGCGTCGAATGACGGGGATTTCCGCGGTCGTGCATGCCATGAAGGGGATTATTCCCCGTGAGTTTTCCACGCGTATCCGGCACGTGGACGTATTGTCCACGGAGGATCCGCTGTACGACCGGTTGAGCCGAGCCTTCGATGTTCAGCCAGGCAAGCAGGCCGAATTGATTCAGTGCAGTGTTTTCGGCACGGAAATCGAGCATGCGGTGCTGTACGTGATGAGAAAGCCTGTCGGAAATCCCCGTCGCACGACGAGAACGCGTCGGGCGGCCATCCGGCGGACGAATCCCGCGACGGAAGCGTGACTCCCGCTTCAGTGGCTCAGTTGGCAGAATTCCGGCACCTGTAGTCGTCGTTCGGCCAATCCATTCCGCTAGAGGGGCGGCCCGTTCTTCAGTGGCCGCTCACAACCTCATTTTAGTGGGGCTGCGCGTGCTACCCGCATCCTCCGGCACGAATCTTGCAATACAGTACGTGTTGGAGGTGCCACATGCCGAATCAGGCAGATACCCGAACCATCGTCATCGTCGGAGGCGTGGCGGGGGGCGCCAGTGCGGCCACCCGCGCGCGGAGGTGCAACGAGCACGCGCGGATCATCCTGTTCGAAAAGGACGAGCACGTCTCGTTCGCCAACTGCGGCATGCCCTACTTCATCGGCGGGGAAATCCGCGATCGCGACAAGCTGCTGGTCGCGACGCCCGAGTTGCTCCGCCGCCGCTTCAAGATCGACGTGCGCACCGGGCATGAAGTGACGGCAATCGACCGGCAGCGACGGGTCGTTCGATTCAGGCGCGGCGGCTCCGAGGAATCCCTCGAACAACCCTACGACCGACTGATCCTGGCCACCGGCGCCGCGCCCATCCGCCCGCCGATCGCTGGACTGGATGCGAGCAACGTCTTTACGCTGCGCAACCTGGCGGACATGGATCGCATCCGCGAGGCAGCACGGGCGCTGGCCGCCCCTGGCGGGGCCGGTCGCGCAGAGCGGCGGGCCGTCGTCGTCGGCGCAGGGTTCATCGGCCTGGAAATGGTCGAGCAACTCGCCCGTCTCGGGATCAGAACATCGCTGGTCGAGTTGATGCCGCAGGTGCTGCCGCCGCTCGATCCGGAGATGGCGCACATCATCGAAGCGGAATTGAAGCGGCATGACGTCGATCTGCACCTGGGCGATGGGATCGAAGGACTGCGACTCGCGCCGGCTGGGTCATCCGGGTCCATGGGCCGTTCCCTGGCGACGGGCGTCACGCTTTCCAGCGGCGCGACGATCGATGCGGACATGGTCATCCTCGGGATCGGCGTGCGGCCGAATACCGAACTTGCATCCGCGGCAGGGCTGGCGCTGGGCAAGATGGGCGGCATCACCATCGACCAACACGGGCGCACGAGTGATCCGAACGTGTACGCCGTCGGCGATGCGGTGGAGTACATTCACGGAATCACGGGAACACCGATGCGCATCGCGTTGGCCGGCCCCGCCAACCGCGCGGGTCGCATCGCCGGACAGCACGCGGCCACCGACGCGGCCCTGGGCATGTCGCCCGTGGTCGGCACGGCGATCGTCCGCGTGTTCGACCAGACCGCGGCCGCGACGGGATTGAGCGTCAAACTCGCCCCCCGGCTGAATCAAACCGCCCGATCGGTGGTCGTCTCCGCGGGGCACCACGCCGGGTATTTCCCCGGCGCCGAGCCGATGTTCCTGAAGCTGATCTACGAGCCGGACTCGGGTCGCGTGCTGGGTGCTCAGGCCGTCGGCGGGGCAGGCGTGGACAAGCGTATCGACGTGATCGCCACCGCCATGCACTTCCGGGCGACCGTTCGCGATCTGGCCGGCCTCGACCTCGCCTACGCACCGCCGTACGGCAGCGCCAAGGATCCGGTTCACATGGCTGCGTTCACCGCCTGCAACGAACTCGACGGCCTCGCGTCATTCGTTCAGCCGGATGCTGAGTTGGAAGGCTTGCAGGTCGTCGACGTTCGCACGGACGCGGAGGTCGAGCGAAACCCGCTGCCCGGCGCGCTCCACGTCCCCATCGACGACCTGCGCGAGCGGATCGGCGAGATCGACGCCGCGAAGCCGACCGTGACCGTCTGCCACAGCGGCCTGCGCGCCTATAATGCGGCACGAATCCTCATGCAACACGGCGTCCGCGACGTCCGCGTTATGACCGGCAGCATGTCGATGAGAAGGCATGCGCTGCGCGGCGAGGGATGAGTCGACGGCGAGTGCGCGGCGCGATCACACCGGTTTGCCACCCGGCGAACGAGGGCTAGAATGGAATGGGAGCCTTGCGTTGCCTCGCACCGTGAGGATGGTGGAACGGGCTGTCGACTTGTGCCTGGAGTTCGGCGTACCGATAACTCAATATCCGCAGTGCTGTCATGCGAACCAGTCTGTTCGGCATCCTACGAAACTTCTGCGCCGCACTGGGTGACGACAAGCACCGTCGGACCAGCGGGGATCATGACGGGCTCACTCGCGCCGATGTTGCCATTGAACCGGACGCATCCGGCCAGTCATGTCAAATGCGATTCTCCACTCTGGCCGAGGCGTGGCGCCGGCAGCGCGGCCCATCGTCGAGCTTCAGCAAGCTCGTCTTGCAGCCGGCCTATCAACAGATCATCGGGATGGGGCCGGCCGCGGTGCCGTTGATCCTGGCTGAACTCCGGCGCGAGCCGGATCAGTGGTTCTGGGCGCTGCGAGCGATTACCGGGGAAGACCCTGTGCCTGCGGAGCATGCCGGTGACGTGGCCGCGATGGCCGACGACTGGCTGAGTTGGGGCGCCGCCCAAGGGTACATCGATGCTGGACCGCGTGGAGCGAGCCTTTCCAAGACTGGTTGAGACGGGCTACGTCAAAACCAGCGAGGCGAGCGCCAGCTACAATTGCGTCGCGTTCTCGCTGGGAGATGAGACGCGATACTGGTGGCCTCCCATTGATGGCTCCCGGTCGGACACCTACTGGCCCACGGAATCTGACGCCGGCCAGGAGACCCTTGAGTCCTTTCTGAGGATGTACCAGGCATACGGATTCATCCCGTGCGATGGGCTCGAGCGAGAGCCCGGCTTTGTAAGGATCGCGATCTTCATCGGACCGCCGGATGACTGCCCGGAGCACGTCGCCGTGCAGGTCGCCAGCGGAAAGTGGATCAGCAAGATGTGGAGCGAAGAGGCCATTGCCCATACGGTCGAGGCGCTGGAGGGAGGGCCGCATTGGTATCGCGTAGGCGCTGTGATTCGCTGCGAGGCTGGTTCCATTCCAGACGGTTTGCGTCGCATTCTGGACCGCTACGGGGGACCATAGCCGGTCGACTTCAAGAGTAACTTCCACTGCGATGCCCCGTCTCTATCAACTGCTCGTCACCGTCTGAATGCACGCCTGCCAGGCGGCTTCAACCTGCGCATCGCCGCCGCGTGCCAGCACGTCATGCCAGGCGAAACATCGCGCCGCGATGGCATTGATCAGCGCCGCGTGGTCGATCCCCTTATCCGAAGGATTGCGGGCAAGCTCGGCCAGCGAGAGGGCGGGGGGGGCCGATGGCGGGAGCGATCGGTTGGCGGGTCGCGTGTTGATCCCGATGCCGACGAGTACAGCCGTCAGACGACCGTCTCGAAAGATGCCTTCGGTCAGGATGCCGCCGACCTTGCCTGCACCGCAGAACAGATCGTTGATGGGCTTGATGGTCAGGTTAATTCCGGTGACCTGCCGGACGGCCTCCACGCAGGCCACCCCGGCCGCGCGGGTGTACGCCGTCGTAGCCGGCGGCGGAAGGTCGGCGCCGGCGTCGACGACGGTCATGTAAATGCCCGCGTCGCGCGGCGAGCGCCAGCAGCGGTCACCCGTGCCGCGCCCGTCCGTCTGCTCGCGGGCCACGATCACCGCGCGCTGCGGCAGCCTTCCAGCGTGCAGCAGCGCGCGGGCGTGGTCGTTGGTTGATGTTACCGACTCAAGGCGCAGAACCGTCATACGGGCGTCAGCCCTGAGCGGCCTCCAGGCCGACGATCACGCGGATGTCATCGCCGAGCATGCCGCGGTCCAGTCCGTAGCTCATGCCGTAGTCGCTGCGCTTGATCTCGAAGATCGTCTCGAAGCCGCAGCGCTTGCCCCGGCCTGATTCCGCCATGCCGGTGTTCTCCACTTCGACCGTCACGGTCTTGGTGACGCCGTGGATGGTCAGTTCGCCGGTTACGGCGAAGGATCCGTCGCCGGCCGGTTTGACCGAACTGCTCTTGAAGGTCAGCGTCGGGTTCTCGCGGGCGTTGAAGAAGTCGGGGCTTTTCAGGTGACCGTCGAGCTTGTCGTTGCCGGTGTCCACGCTCTCGACCTTGACCGTCACGTTCAGGCTCAGCGAATCGGCGCTACTGCCGTCGAACGAAATCGTGCCGCTTACGTCGTTGAATCGACCGTAGAACGGAGCGACGCCGTTGTGCAGCACGCGAAACAGCGCCTTCGAATGCGTCGTGTCGATCTGGTACTCGTCGGCCATGCCCGCGAATGGTGTCGGGGCCGGCGCCGGCGTCGGTGCGAGCCCGACGTTGAACGCGAGCAGAGTCACGGCAGAGAGTCCAACGGCGAAATGCCACGTTTTCATACGGCGGTTCTCCTGTTCTGGCGGGACGGCCCGCCGGTTCAACTACGGTTGAGTCTGCGTCGAAGCGGGGAACAGCGAGTCAGCGAACGAGGCAGTGCGGTGCGCGGCCGCGGATAAACGACGTCCCGCCTCCCTTCCGGTCCGCTTCCGTCGTGCGCTAACTCCCCTGTTCCCTCATTCCCTTCTTCGGCGCAACCGCCCGATTGTAGAGCGCCTCGAACTGATCGACCAACTCGCCGAAAAGGTCCATCGTGTCCTGGATCGGCCGCGGCGTGGTCATGTCCACGCCGGCCAGCTTGAGCACGTCCAGCGGGTAGCGGCTGCTGCCGGCCGAGAGGAACTTCATGTGGCCGTCGACCGCCCCGGCTTCGCCGTCGATGATCCGCCGCCCGATGTTGGTGGCGGCGCAATGGCTGGTGGCGTAGGTGTAGACGTAAAAGTTGCGGTAGTAGTGCGGGATGCGCAGCCCTTCCGCCTTGCCGGCCTCGTCCAGTTCGAGGTCCGGGCCGTAGTAACGCTGCACGAGTTCCCCGTACGACGCGCACAATCCGTCGCCCGTGAGCGCCTGCCCGGCTTCCGCCTGATCGTGGATCAGCTTCTCGTACTCCGCGAACATGGTCTGACGGAAGACGGTGGTGCGGATGCTCTCGATCTGGTCTTGCAGGATCAGCAGCCGCTCCGTGTCGTCTTTGGCGTGCTGGAGCAGGTGATGGGCCAGCAGCACCTCGTTGACGGTCGACGCCACCTCGGCGCAGAACGTTGCGTAGTCGCCGTAAATCAGAGGCTGAGCCTTGCACGTGTACCACGAGTGCATCGCATGGCCCATTTCATGCGCTACCGTCGAGCGGTCGTTGGCCGTACCGGTGTAGTTCAGCAGAAGGTAGGGGTGGGGAGCGCGATAGGCGCCCCAACTGTACGCGCCCGAGCGCTTGTTGGGCGTGTCGTACACGTCGATCCACCGCCCGTCGAACGCCGTGCGCATCGT
Organism: uncultured Phycisphaeraceae bacterium; assembly: GCA_964648365.1. Lineage (GTDB taxonomy): Bacteria > Planctomycetota > Phycisphaerae > UBA1845 > UBA1845 > SURF-32. The sequence goes on along the minus strand of CAZYLK010000028.1, from coordinate 7,450 downwards.
GCCGACGTAGTCGCGGCCCATCGGCTGGAGCGCCGCCAGGATGGTCTGCGTTGCGTCCTCGTAGGGAATCTTTTCGCGTTCGCCTTCGACAAGCGGGACGTACAGGTCGTAGCGGTGCACCTTGTCCAGCCCCATGATGTTCTTGCGCAGGGCGACGTATCGGTGCAGTTTGGGCAGGTTGGCGTTGATGGTGCGGATGAGGTTGTCGACCACCGCCGGTGGGATGCCCGGTCCGTGAAGCGCTGCTTCCAGCGAGGAGTCGAACCCGCGCGCCTTGGCGTAGAACATGTGCTGCTTGATCTGCCCGCTGAGCACGGCCGATAGCGAGTTGCGTTTGTCGAGGTAGACCTGGTGCATCCCGAGAAACGCGTCGCGGCGGACGCGCCGGTCGGGCGAGTAGATCAACTGGTAGTACTTCGCGTTGGTGAGCTTGAGGTCCTGGCCATCCTCGTCCTTGATCGTCGGGTAGTCGAGGTCGGTGTTCTGCAGCCGACCGAAGATGGTGCCGAACGACGCCGTCACGTCGCCCGCCATCGCGAGCAGCTCCTCCTCGCGGGCGGAGAGCGTGTGCTCGCGCTGGCGGTAGATGTCGTCGAACATGTGGCGGTACACCGCCAGTTCAGCGCTCTCCTCCATCCACGACTCGACCGTCTCGGTCGGCAGCGACAGGATTTCCGGCGTGAACCAGCTCATCGCCTCGTTCGCCTTCGTGGCCAGCGACTGGGACCGATCGGACCGGCCGCCGGTCTCGCTGTTGCTCATGTCGAGGTGATAGGAGAGGCCCGCGTAGACGACGAGCTTGTCGACGTCAGCGATGGTGTCGTCGCGGTGCTTCAACGCTGCCAGCAGCGCATCAGCCGACTTGCCGAGCGTGCCCTTCATGGCCGCCATCTTTTCGATCTTGGCCTGCGCGGCCGCGACCCCGGCCTCCCACGCATCGACGTCGGCGTAGAGTTCGGCCAGATCCCACTTGTACTTTGCTTCGATCTGATCGCGGGTGCGCTCCTTGGGCGGCGCCGCGCTGTCCTGGGCCATGCTCACCAACGTCCCTCCGCAGATGCCAAGCCACGCCGCCGCAACAACGCCCGGCAGGCGTGCGTGCCGTCTTCCTGAGGCTCCCCCGAGTGACTCGCGCCCGGACTCCCTCATTCCGTTCCGAGAGAACATGCTATCCCCCTTTCGCTGTCGAACGGCGGCTACTCGATCGTGGCCGATTCGAGGATGATGTCCTCGACGGGCGTTTCGCCGTCCAGGTCGACGGCCGCCATGGCGTCCACGACGTCCATCCCTTCGATCACGTTGGCGAAGACGGTGAACCCGCCGTTCTGGTTATCGAGGTTTTCGGAGTTGTCCGCCAGGTTGAAGAAGAACTCCGACGTGGCGGAGTCAGGATCGCCGCCGACCTTCGCCATGGCGACGGTCCCGCGCAGGTTGCTGCGATCCTGGCCGTATTCGTTGACGATCGGATCGTGCTGGCCCGTCTTCTTGCTGCCGTCGGGCAGAAACCCGCCGCCCTGAACGACAAAATCGGGCACGACACGATGAAACACCGTGCCGTCGAAGAACCCTTCGTCGATGTACCGCAGGAAGTTCAGGCACGTGACCGGAGCGTCGTCGATCAGCAGTTCCATTTCGACCACGCCCATCGAGGTCTCAAGCCGCGCCACCGGCTGGTCTACGATGCTCAGCGTCACTGCGGCCGACGATTCTTCGCCGGACGAGTCATTGACCGTGACCTGAAACGCCAGCGTGTCGGCGCCCTCGGGCACGGTGAACGTTGCTCGTTCGCTGTCCCCGTCGCTGAGCGTCACGGCCGTGCCGGAGGTCTGTTCCCACTGATAGGAGAGCTCGTCGCCGCCGTTGGGGTCCGTGCTTTCCGACGCACTCAACGTCACGACCATGCCGACCACGACGTTGCGGTCCATCCCCGCATTGGCCTGCGGCGGGAGGTTCTCTTCCAGCGATACCGTGATCGTGACCGTATCCGTGCCGCGGCCGCCGTTCGCGTCGACGACCACCAGTTCGAAGCTCAGCTCCGTGTCCTCCTGCGGCGCCGTAAACTGAGCGGTGTCGGTCGCGCCGTTGACCAGCGTGACGTCCGGTCCGTCGATCTGCCGCCACGCGAAGGTCAGGTCGTCGCCGTCGGCGTCGGTGGACGCGGTGCCGTCAAGCGTGACCCGCTGGCCGCCGTTGACCGCCCGGTCTTCGCCGGCCACGGCGGTGGGGGGGCTGTTGACGGTGAGCGTGACATCGTCCGTATCGCGGCCGCCGCGGCTGTCCGTCACCGTCACGCGGAACGTCAGTTCGGCGGGCGGCGCGGGCGCGACAAACCGCGCCTGTTGCTCGTCGGCGTCCACGAGGTCGACCTCAGGCCCGTCGACCGGCGACCAGGCGTAGGTGAGCGAATCGTCCCCGTCGGGATCCGAACTGGCCATGGCGTCGAGGATCACCACGTCGCCCTCGGATACGATCGCGTCCTCGCCGGCGTCGGCTTCGGGATCGAGGTTGACGATGATCTCCACGGTGTCCGAGCCGGTCAGTTCGCCGTCGCTGACTTCCAGTTGCAGGACGTACGTCCCTGCGACTTCAAAGGTGAACGTCGTTTCGAGGCTGGACGCATCGGCGATGGCGGCGCCGTCCGGTCCTTCCAGAATGGACCATGTCACGATCAACTCGTCGTCGGGCACCGTTTCGTCTTCCGCCAGGCCCATGAGCCGGACCTGGCTTTCAAACGGCGTGACGCGCTGATTGTTGCCGGCCTCGACGAGCGGCGGCAGGTTGACTTCGTCGATGCGCTCCATCGTCCAGTTCGTGCCGCCGCCGACCATGTCAAGCACGGTCGGACTCAGGAGCGTGCCGACCACGTCCTGAATCGATCCGTCGCTGAAGATCTGCCGCCCGCGAAACGTGTCGCCGGCCGCGGACTCGATAATCAGCACGATATCGCCGACCTCCACCGCGTCTGAACTGGGGAGCGTGGAGTAGCCGACATGGTCGGTGATCCGAAAGGCGAAACTGTACTGCCGGCTGAGCCACTCGCCGTCAAAAGTCGTGATCGGTTCGGCGCCGTCCGGCACGTCGTCGAGCGTCAATCCACGCCGCTCTTCGCGGTTGGTTACGCACGAGGTCAGCATCAGCGCCGCCGCGGCCGCGAGCAGGGCGGCGCCGGGCAGGTACCGCCGGTGAGCGGTGACGTGTCGTCGCCGCAGACCGGACTGCCGGCTCACGCCTCCGTGTCGCGCAACGTGTCTCCGGTGTTGCTCCGGCCGGGCCGTCGCGAATCCGGTGTCGATGTCAGGTCCATCCATGTCCACACCTCCACTGTTGCCTTCCATGATCGAGTCACAATTGCCGTCGCGCCGGTCCTGGCTTTCTGAAGCCTCAGCGCAGGATTCATCCGGCGAGTTGCTGGCGGCGCTGCCGACTCCCTGACTCTCTTCCTCAGAGCAGCGTGCGCTCGACGAAGCCCGTGTCGATCTCGCCCGCCTGGAAACGCGGGTGCTCGAGCACGCGGAGGTGGAAGGGAATCGTCGTCTTGATGGGCTCAATGACCATCTCCCGCAGGCAGCGCTGCATCGTGCGGATGGCTTCCAGCCGCGTCGGCTGATGCACGATCAGCTTGCCGACCAGCGAGTCATAGTACGGCGGAACCTTGTAACCCTCAAACACGTGCGAATCGAGCCGCACGCCGAATCCGCCCGGCGGGCGGAACCGCTCGATTTTCCCCGCGCAGGGCCGGAAGCCGTTGTACGGATCCTCGGCATTAATGCGGCACTCGATCACGTGCCCGTCGGTGCGGACGTTGCGCTGGCTGATGCCCAGCGGTTCGCCCGCGGCCACTTTGATCTGCGTCTTGATCAGGTCGATACCGGTCAGCATCTCAGTCACGGGATGTTCGACCTGGATGCGGGCGTTGACCTCGATGAAGTAGAACTTGCCCCTCGCATCCACGAGGAACTCGACCGTGCCGGCCGTGGTATACTTGGCCGCCTTGGCCAGCTTGACCGCGGCGTTGCACAGATCGCGACGCGTGCGCGAGTCGATGGCCGGGGACGGGGCTTCCTCGATCAACTTCTGGTGCCGCCGCTGGATCGTGCAGTCCCGTTCGTACAGGTGGATGACCGAGCCGCTCTGGTCGGCGATGATCTGCACCTCAACGTGCCGCGGCTGATCGATGTACTTTTCCAGGTAGATGGCGTCGTTGTTGAACGCGCCGGCCGCCTCCTGCCTCGCCTGGCGCAGCGCGCCGAGGAGGTCGGTCTTGTCGCGGGCGATACGCATCCCCCGGCCGCCGCCGCCCGCCGAGGCCTTGATCATCACGGGGAATCCGATCGACTCCGCCACCTCGGCCGCCTCGTCGTCCGATTCGATTAACCCCTCGCTGCCGGGCACCGTCGGGACGCGGGCGTTCTTGGCGATCTCCCGGGCCGAGGCCTTGTCGCCCAGCTTGCGCATGGCGTCGGCGCTGGGGCCGATGAACTCCAGCTTGCACTCGCGGCACATGTCGGCGAACTGTGCGTTTTCGGCCAGAAACCCGTATCCCGGATGGATGGCATCCGCCTCCGCGACCTCCGCAGCGGCAATGATCCGGTCCATCCGCAGGTAGCTCTCCTTGGGGATGGTGCTGCCGATGCAGACCGCCCGATCGGCGTGCCGGAGATAGTCCGCGCCGCGGTCAGCCTCCGAAAACACCGCCACCGCCTCGATGTTCATCTCGTGGCAGGCGCGGATGATGCGAAGGGCGATCTCCCCGCGGTTGGCGATGAGGATGCGTTTGAACATGGCTCAGGAGGAAGGGAGTGAGGGAGTAAGGGAGTACGGGAGTAAGGGAGGATGGGCCGACCCACCCAGCGCCGACTCATTCAGCCACGTTTGCAACACTCGCGATTCTCGCATCACGATACTTTCGAGTACTCGTTAGGCCGGACGGGCCACGGAACCTGCTGTTCGCGAACCCGTCCGCGGCGTCATTCTTGCCTGACCGCCTGGCTCCCTCACGCCCTGACTCCCTCACGCGGCGACAGCCGCGTGATCAGCTTCGGCGGACGGTGAACAGCGGCTGGCCGAACTCGACGGCCGCGCCGTTTTCCACGTGAATCTCGACGATCGTCCCGCTGATCTCTGCCTTGATCTCGTTGAAGACCTTCATGGCTTCGACGATGCACACGACGGTGTCGCGCCGGACGTCCGATCCCACCTTGACGAAAACCGGTGCGTCGGGCGAAGGCGCCGCGAAGTACGTCCCCACCATGGGTGACGTGATTCGGGCCAGCTTGGCGTCATCCTCCGGCGCGGCCGCGGGAGGCGGCGGCCCGGCCTCAGACGCCGCGACGGACGCAGGGACGTTCGCGGCCGGAACGGTCGTCACCACCGGGACGGCCTCCGCGACGTTCGGACGCCGAAGGCTCAACTCCTCCTCGCCCTGCTTCAAGGACAGCTCGACGACGTCGTTGTCGACCATCATCTGGATGAGCTGCCGGATGCTCTCGATATCGACCACGGTGACCCTTTCAACCGCGATGTAGCTTCAAGCCTGCACAGGGAAAATTGATGCGCGACGCCCCCGGTCAGAGGATGGCATCTTCCAGCGCCGTGCTCAGCCGGCTCAGCCTGCGCCGCCCGCGGCCGGTGACCAGAACGTCGTCCTCGATCCGCACGCCGCCGACGCCGGGAAGATAAATCCCCGGCTCGACGGTGACCACCATGCCGGCGGCCAGCGGCTCGTCGGAGCGCCAACTCAGCGAGGGCGGCTCGTGAATATCCAGCCCCACGCCGTGGCCGAGGCCGTGATTGAACTCCTTCTCGAAACCCGCCTCACGGATGAACGAGCGCGCCACCTCGTCCACGTCGCACATCTTCCGCCCCGGCGCGATGGCCGCGGTCGATCGGTCCTTGGCTTCCAGCACGAGGGGGTAGATGCGGGCGAATTTCGGCGGAACCCTACCGACGAAGACCATGCGGGTCAAGTCGCTGCAGTACATGCCGTAACGCGCGCCCCAGTCGAAGAGGATCGCGCTGCCTTCGCGCACTTTTCGCCGACCGGGGTGGGCGTGAGGCAGGGCCGAGTTCGGCCCTTCGGCCACGATCGTCGTAAACGACGTACCTGACGCCCCGCGGCACTTCATCTCGTATTCGAGCCGGGCGGCCATCTCCAACTCGGTCTGGCCGACGCGGATGTCCTTCCGCATGGCAAGAAAAGCGTCCTCGGCGATGCGGATGGCCCGGTTAACGACCTTCATCTCCTCGGCGTCTTTGATCCGCCGCATCTGCCCCGTGATGGCCGGGCCGACCGTCAGCTTCGTGCCGGAGTTCAGCTCTTCCAGTTCCGCCCGGGCGGCGACGGTCATCTCGTCCGCCTGGATGGCGACCGAGCGGAGCTTGAGCTTCTCGCAGACGCTGGCGATCTCGGGGATCAGCAGCCCCTTACGCATCCAGACGCGGGCCCACGGGCATTCCTGCCGGATGGCCTCCTCGAACCGCCCGTCGCTGATCAGGTTGACCTCGTTTTCCGTGATCAGCCCGGCCGAGTCCTCCCCGGTGAAGCCCGTGAGGTAGAACAGGTCCATGTGCTTCGTGATCAGGAAGGCCCGGACCTTGTTTCGCTTCATCTCGGCGCGAAAGCGCGTCAGTCGGTCGCGAACGGCGGCGGATGGACCTGTCTTACCGGCTCTCGCCATGTCGAGGCGCTCCAGAGGCACGAAGACCCGCGTCCTCGGAACCGCGCGGCCGGGGGCGGTGATCTTCAAAGCCCCGGATGATCCGTCGTTTGGGGGGTTCTGTCAAAAAAAGACGGCCGGGGGACGTGGGCGAAGGCCAAGGCTCACGCCCGGCGCGGGGGGACACGCCCTGCCATGCCTGGGCCGCAGCGGCGCAGGGCCGCTTTCCACGGCGTTCACGGCTTGTGTTCCGTCGCGGTTAGCGTGGTCAATCCAACATTCCGACTGAGTCAGTTCGACGCCACTCTCGACTTCGGCTACGCTGTGCGGTAGCACCCGGCATGTGCGAACGAAATCGGGGCTGACGGTTTCGGTCAAATGCGACGGCAGGTACAAATGAGCACAAGAGTGTCGAGCGTCGCCAGCACGAACTCCGCCGCCTTCCGCTACGGTGCGGAGTGGGTACGCGTCGACTTTCACCTGCACACCAGGTCTGACAAGGAGTTCAAGTACGACGGCGGCCCGAACGAGTACAGCGGCAGCTACGTTGACGCGCTGGAGAAGGCCGGCGTGCGCCTCGGCGTCATCACCAACCACAACAAGTTTGATTTCCACGAGTTCCGGTCCCTTCGATCTGCCGCCAGAAAAAAAGGAATCGCATTGCTGCCGGGCGTTGAGTTGTCGGTGAACGATGGCTCGAACGGTATCCACACACTCGTCGTGTTCTCCGAGGCGTGGCTGGAGAACAGCCAGGACCAGATCAACCCCTTTCTCACGGTTGCCTTCGAAGGCAA
>CAZYLK010000027.1:0-44430 GCA_964648365.1 uncultured Phycisphaeraceae bacterium | reverse complement strand
CGATGTCGAAAAGCTGGCCGGTGAAGTAGTTCACGCCGCTCAGCAGGACCAAGGCGATCTGATCCTTGTGGCGATCGATCATTTCCAGTGTGTCTTCAGTGCGGATCAGGTGCTCGCCGTCGCGCGGGCGGGTGATGAGCAAGTCCGTGGCCGGATCGCCGCCGTGGAAGGCAATCTGCGTTTTGATGGCGTACGTGTCGGACGGAAACGCCGTGCTCTCCATCAGAATCTTGCGCCGCGTGCCTTCCGGTCGGTAGAACGAGACCATCATCAAATGCAGATTGACCGTGAGGCTGTTCATCATGACCACCTCACCGGGCAGCCCCCCTACCAGCCTCGCGCCGATCTCGCCGAACATCTCGTGGTACGAATACCACGGCCGAGTGCCCTCGAAGTGCGCGTCGACGCCCAGCCGTGCCCAGTCGTCCAACTCCTGATCGAGCATCTCCCGGACGGATTTCGGCTGGAGGCCGAGCGAATGGCCGCAGAGGTAGGTGACGGGCTTGCCGTCGGCGCGGGTGGGCAGGTGGAACTTGTCGCGATAGGAGGCGAGCGGGTCGGCCGCGTCCAGTTCGGCGGCGTACGACTCGTCGGGACGAAAATCAGGCAGCGTCACGCAAATTGCTCCCGCGATCGGCCCAGAAACTCCAGCGCCGTCCCGGCAAGGAGCCGATCGCGCACGTCGTCGGTCAGATCCTTCATCGCCTCAATCAGCGCGCCGGGCACGTGCTCGCCCAGCGGAAACGGGTAATCGCTGCCGAGCGCGATCCGGGTCGCGCCGACCAGTTTCAGTATATAGTGCAGGGCATCGGCGTCATGCACGAGAGAATCGAGGTAGAACCGGCCCAGGTACTCGCGCGGGTTGACCGGGTTGTCTTTGGCGCACAGGTCGGGCCGGACATTGAAACCGTGCTCGATCCGCCCGATCGTCAGCGGAAAGGAGCCTCCCCCGTGCGCGAACGCGACGCGCAGGCTGGGCAGTCGCTCAAAGACGCCGCCGAAGATCATCGAGCAGATGGCCCGGGCCGTCTCGGCCGGCATGCCCACCAGCCAGGGCAGCCAGTAGTCCGGCATCTTGTCCTTGCCCATCATGTCCCACGGGTGGACGAACACGCACGCCCCCCGCGCGGCCGCGTGCGCAAAGATGGGGAAAAGCTCCGGGGCGTTGAGGTTCCAGTCGTTGACGTGGCTGCCGATCTCGACGCCGGCCAGCCCCAGTTCGTCGATGCAGCGGTCCAGTTCGCGACAGGCCCGTTCCGCATCCTGCATCGGCAGCGTCCCCAGCCCGACGAAGCGCTTCGGATGCTCGCGAACGACGCCCGCGATGTGGTCGTTGAGCAGTCGCGACAAGTCCAGCGTATCGGCAGGCCTGGCCCAATAGCTGAACATCACCGGCACCGTCGAGAGCACCTGCACATCCACCCCGGCCGCGTTGCAGTCCTCAATCCGCCGCGGCGCGGACCAGCAGTTGTCGTGAATTACGCGAAAAACGCGGTCCCCGATCATCATCTGCGCCCGGCAGGGCTCGTGGTGATTGAGGCGGACGAAGCCCTCGTAGCCGTAGCGCTCGACCAGGTCGGGCCAGCGTTCGGGGAGGATGTGGGTGTGAATGTCAACCTTCATCATGGGCGAAACGGGTGTTGGGAATGGCGAATTGCGAATAGCGAATAACGAATGAAGGCGGAAAGGTCGAATGGCGAATGTCGAATGCTGCAAGTCCGCCGACGGCGGAGCGAAAGGGCTGTCGCCGCGGGATTGGCGGTCACGCACATTTCTGCATTCGTTATTCGCTACTCGCCATTCGACATTCTACCGCTACGCCGCTGGCGCGGGCGGCTGCATGACGGTGCCGCACTTCTTGCAGGTGCGCAGCTTCTCATCGGCCCAGAAGGTCTCCATCAGCGGCTTGAGCTGTTTGGCGATGTTGGTGAGGTAGAACTCGGGGTCGTAGAGGACGTTGTCGCACTTTTCGCAGTAGTAGCGCAGGTGGTCGTTCTGGCCCTGGGGGCGTTTGCGCTCGATGACCAGGCCGACGGTGTTCGCGCCGCGCTGGGGGGAGTGCGGGATCAGCGGCGGCAAAAGGAACATGTCGCCTTCGCCGATGCGGATGTCGCGCTTGACGCCGTTTTCGATGATCTTGACGGTGATGTCGCCTTCGAGCTGGTAGAAAAGCTCTTCGGTCGGGTTGATGTGGTAGTCCTTGCGCTTGTTCGGCCCGCCGACCACCATGACGATGAAGTCGGTGTCCGGGTAGACGCAGGCGTTGCCCACCGGCGGCTTGAGCAGATGCCGGTGCTCCTCGACCCAACCCTTCAGACTGAATGCACTTGCGATGGACATGGCGGTCTCCGATTTGACTGGCGTTCACGGCTCCAGAACCGGTATCAGTCTATCCACACGGCACGCCGGGTCAAAAGGCACGGAGGCACAGAGGCACGAAGGCACGGAGGCGTAGCGGCGGAGTCGGTACGTCGCCCTCTCCGCTTCCTCCCCCTTGCCGTCGTGCCTTCCCTCCACTCTTCCTCCGTTGCTCCGTGGCTTTGTGGCTCCGTGGCTTCCTCCCCTTTGACATCTTCACCGGCTCGCGTGTAATCCACGCCATGATCATCGACATCACACCGCCGATCGATCCGTCGCTGAAGGTCTGGCCGGGCGACTCGCCGCCTTCGCGGGAGGTGCTGCTCGAGATGAAGCGGGGGGACAATATCACACTGTCCACGCTCCACGCGACGGTACACCTGGGCGCCCACGTCGATGCGCCCAGCCACTACGGGCGCGACGCCGCGTCGATCGACCGGCGCGGTCTGGAGCCGTACCTCGGCCCGGCCCAGGTGATTCGCGTGGGGGCGGAGCGTGGCACGCGCATCCCGCCTGAGGCCCTGCCGGACCGGCTGGGCGCCCCGCGCGTGCTGATCGCGACCGACACGTTCCCCGACCCGTCGAGCTGGAACGAAGACTTCGCCACCGTCTCGCCCGAACTGGTGGACAAGGCGGCAAGCCTGGGGGTGAAACTGATCGGCATCGACGTGCCCAGCATGGACCTCTTCCACTCGAAGGATCTGCCGTCGCATCAGCGGTTTCTGGCGCACGACATGGCGATTCTCGAAGGGATCGTGCTGACCGGCGTGGCGGAGGGCGTGTACGAACTGATCGCCCTGCCGCTCAAGCTGGTCGGCTTCGATGGCAGCCCGGTGCGGGCCGTGCTTCGAACGCTGCCGGACTGAGCGAACTTGCCGACGGAGCAGGCAACCGCTCGAGCGATGCCCGCGGCCGTGAATTACCACTGGAGATCCGGAAGCTGCGTCCACGGTCCGAACCGCGGCCCAGCGGGGATCGACGGGCTACGTGACGCAAGCCGGCCGGCTCAGATATCCGACCGGTCGCCCCGCTCCGATCCGGCGATCCATCCTCCGCCCAGGACGAAGTCGCCGTCGTAGAGGACCGCCGCCTGGCCGGGCGTAATCGCGGTCTGAGGCTCCTCGAAATCTACCCGGACGGCGCCATCGCCGACGCGCGTGACGGTCGCCGTCGCCGGGCGATGCAGGTAGCGGATCTTCACGTCTGCACGGAACGTATCAGGCAACCCGTCGATCAGGCGCACGCGATCGGCGGTCAGTGACGTGCCGCGTACCGCGTCGGCGCTGCCCGTTCGAACGCGATTGTTCTCCACGTCCAGTTCGGTCACGTAAATCGGCTTGCCGGTCGCGATGCGCAGCCCGCGGCGCTGGCCGACGGTGAAATGGCCCAGCCCGTCATGGCGGCCGATCACCTCGCCCTGCTCATCCACCACGTCGCCCGGCTGGAACGCATCCGGCCGGCGCTGGCGCACGACGCGGGCGTAGTCACGGTCCGGGACGAAGCAGATTTCCACCGAGTCAGGCTTGTCCTGGTTGGGCAGGCCACGCTCGGCAGCGATGCAGCGGACTTCCGGCTTGGTCATGCCGCCGATGGGAAAAATAATGCGATCCAGCACGGCCGGGTCGACGCCGAAGAGCACGTACGACTGATCCTTGGCGGCATCGACGCCGCGCATGAGCACGGGCCGGCCGTCGCGGCGGCCGATGCGGGCGTAGTGCCCGGTGGCCACATAGTCGGCGCCGACTGCGTCGGCGTAGTCCAGCAATCGGCCGAACTTGAGCTTGTCGTTGCAGACCACGCACGGATTGGGCGTGCGGCCGCGGGCGTATTCGTCGGCGAAGTACTGAATGATGCCGTCGAAATCCTGCTTGAAGTTGAGGGCGTAGAACGGCGCGCGGAGCATCCCGGCCACGTAGCGAGCGTCGGAGGCATCCGAGGCGCTGCAGCAGCCCTGGTGACTCCGCGCGGAGGGCACGCTCGACGTGTCGGGATATCGGAGCAGCCGCGCGGGTTCATGCGTTGACGGCGAGCCGCTGGCTTCAGCCTGCGCGGAGACGCCGGCACGGACAGGCGTGTCACACCGAGGAATCGAGTCATCTCGACCGCCAGACCCGCGTAGCACATCGAGCGGCGTCCCGCGACGTGCGTCCGCGCGGGCTGAAGCCCGCGGCTCGCTGGCGGCATCCGGTGAGACCGTGCCGTGCAGCAGCGAAGAGGCGCATGCCACCGGCTCCGGTCGGTTCGCATCGTCGGCGCGGGCACTCGGGGCGGGATCAGCCCCGACGCGCATGAACAGCCCGACGACCTCGTACCCCTGCTCCGCCAGCAGGCACGCGGCCACGCTCGAATCCACGCCGCCGCTCATCGCGACGACCACTTTTCCGGGCGAGTTCAGCATCGTTGTCGATTGTAGAGGGGTGCGGGGGTTGGTTCTAGCACCGGAAGCCACGGAGCCACGGAGGGAAGAAGCAGGCACCGAGGCACGGATGCAGGAAGGGAAGAGTCTGAGCGGCGACTGTACGATCTGATCACGAATCCAGCGGTTTGGGGTTCTTCCGAGATTCGTTCTCCTCAGCAACCAGCCGCCGCTCCACCTTCCGGACGTCTTCGGCCGCCGGAAGTCGTTCCGGACGGATGCCTCGCTCGAGAAGCGTCTTTCGGACCGCCGCGTTGTTGGTCACGTGTTCGGCGGAGATCGAAGGCTCGGTGGCCAGGGCGTGCTCGCGAGCGTTGAAGATCGTGATCTCGGCGGCGAAGTCCTTGGCCTTGAGAACGATCGTCGGAGCGAAGTCGGCCAGCGGCCGGCTGTCGGGCACCTTCCATTGGGCCTTCATCGCCTGCGTGGACTTGCCAAAGAGCGTCTGATCGCCTTTGCTGCGAATCAGGGCGAAATTCCGGTTGCCACCGGTCTGCTCGTAAATGACGGCGGAGAGTTCTTTTTCGGTCGCCGTCAGCTTTCGACGAGCCGACACGCGCTCGGCCTCCAGGACGCGCTGCTCGATGAGTTCCGCGCGGCGCGTCTGGAGGGCGAAGTAGGTCTGTGCAAAGGCGATCTCCTGCTTCTTCGGGTCGCCATTCTGCGCCACCAGGTAGCAGGCGTAACGCGTGAGCATCAGGTCGTCGATCTGCCGCTGGCTGCCCGAGCCGAGGTCGACCATTTTGTTAACGTCAACAAAATGGTCCGTCACCGCGTGGCCGGAGACTTCGCACGCCGTCTTGGCCTTCGACAGGACGGCCACGAAGTTTCGCCACTCCGCATAGCCAAGCAGGTGTTGCAGATCGCGGGCGAGCCAGAATTCGACCCCGCCCTCGGTCTGCTGTGCATGTCCCTCGAAGTTGGACGTAAGCGTTCGAATGACGTCTGATTTCATGGTTGTGCTCCCTGCCGGATCAGGATAGCAGTTTCTGGGGGGCGGTTGAAGCGCAGCGCGGCGTGAAGCCCCGGGGATGCCCGGGGGTACCGGAGGATCGACGATGAATCCAGTCGAACGATATCGCGGCTGCCTGCTGGGGCTGGCCGTGGGCGACGCCGGCACCACCTCAAGCCCCCGCATTTATGCGGGGGTCCACCGACTGGACGTCGAAGTCAACGTACGCGGGCTGGCGCCACATCGGAGCACCGGTTGAAAACCGGTGCCACAGGTGCCACATGGGATCGCCGGTTGAAAACGCGTTGTCACATCGGATCACCTGCGGAAAGCACCAAGCGGAGGTCACGACTCGAACATGCCAGGACTGTTTGACGGCACACCATTGGAGCGGCCGGTCACGTGCGACGTGTGCGACCGGCCCTTGAGCGAGTGCGCCTGCCCGCGCGACGCATCGGGCAAGGTTCTGCCGCCCGCGGCTCAGCACGCCCGGGTGCGTCGAGAAAAGCGCAGTCGCGGGAAGGTCGTGACCGTCGTCACGGGACTTGACCCGGAGGCATCGGACGTGGCCGAGATTCTCAGGAAGCTGAAGGCGGCCTGTGCGGCGGGCGGCACCGTGGCCGGCGGGGGCATCGAGATTCAAGGCGACCATCGGGAGCGCGTCGTCGCCGTGCTGGTCGAACTCGGCTATCCTGCGAAGATCAGCGGCGGCTGACGTCGATCGCGAGACCCGGTCCTGTCAGAACCCATCCGCGTCCAACGCCAGTTAGATCCGGCAGGCAGCTCCGTGGTAAATGCACCAGTAGCGCCGTCGCCGACCGCCGTACGCGGCGTGCAACGTGGTCAGCCCAGGTGGGGCCGTGACGGCCCGCGCGGCCCCACCGGTGGCGTCAGCCACGGCGCCTATTCGCAGCCGCCGCAGGCGAACTTGGGCGTCGGGATCTGGTATTGACAACCGCTTTCGAGAATCTGGATCGAGGATCCGGTGTAAGTGCCGTCGATGCAGATGTTCAACGTATTCGCCGGGTCATGGCAGCCATTGACGATCAGCGAGCCGCTGAGGTTGCCGTAGTAGCCCGATCCGTTGTCGTATACGCGCACACAGCCGTCGTAGACGACGTCGTCCTGAATCGTCAGATCGGCGTTGCCGAAGTGGATCGTCCCTTCGGCGTCATTGTCGCCTTCCGACGTGTTGATTAACACCTTGCCGTCTTCACCCAGTCCTTCGACCGCGCGGATCAGCGCGCCCGTATTCAGGTTCTTGGCCACATCGATCACGCCGTCGCAGAGCCCCCCGATGAGCACGCGGCCGTAAAGCGCTCCGCCGACGTTGACAGCGTTGGATCCAGTCAGGTCGCCGCCGACGCTGACGTCTCCGCTGAGACGGCCGCCGATGTTAATGCGCCCGTTGGCGTCGCCGTCGATCTCGATGTCGCCGTCGTCAGCGAGCTTGCCGCTGATGGCGATCTTGGTGCCGCTGGGCATCCCGGTCGGGATCGCGATGGTGATGTCGCCTTCGTAGTCGCCGTCGATGTCGATGTCACCGCTCATTTCCTTCAGCACGGTGATGTCCCCGCCGGCCGTGTCCTCCTGCTGCGTGATGTTCAGGTCACCCCACAGCTTGTCGATCTTGATCTCCGCGCCGCCCTGGAAGTCCTCGGTCACGCTGATGCTGTAGTCCTCCAGCACCACACCCACGCCGCCACCTTGGCCGTTGCCGGCGATCAGGGCGCCGTCGGCGAGGGTGACCAGCGAGACATTGGCGTCCACCGTTCCGAGCATAAGCCGGCCGGAGAAGACATCGGGCAGATTCAGCGTCCCGGGCACCGGCGGCCACCCCTGGGTCAACCACCCGAGTTCGATCTCACCGGCACAAGCATCGTCGACCGTAATCGTGCCGGCGAACCTGTTCCCGTAGGGATACTTGCCGCCGATCTTGCCCGTGCTCGTCAATTCCCCTTCGATGATAAGCGAACACGCTCCGTCTTCGCCGCGGTCAATCTGATCGAACAAGATCGTGCCGCCGCAGTCGCCGGTGATCCACACCTCCGGCTGATACAGCACGTTCTGCGTGTAGTGGAGGCGTTGGAAACTGATGGCGCCCCCGGGAAGGACGTTCCCGGTGCCGGGTTCTTCGTTTCCGATCTGGATGAAACTGCCCTGCCCCTGGTAAAAGCCCCCCTGGATGTCGCCGACGATTTCGATCGTGCCGGCGAGATTCTCCTCAACGTACACGCGCCCGATCTGCCCGCCGCAGCCGCCCGACAGTTGCTGCGCGTGGATGACGGCGCCCTGGACGACGCTGCCCATGACCCACAGGCACATGTCGCCCTGGGATTCCACCCGCCCCGTGACGTCGCCGCCCACCGTCATGACGAACAGCGCGTCGGAGCGCTTCACGAAGGCGCTGCCGAGGTCGCCGGTAATGTAGGATCCGCTCTTCACGGACGTCACCTGGTTGATGCTGGGCCGCAGGTCGATGTCGTTGAGGTTCCGCGCTCCGGGTCCGCCGAACGGGTCGGCCACCGTGACACCGAAGGCGCCCGGCTGGTCCGTCCAGATGCGTCCGATATCGCCGGGGTCATCGCCGTTGGTCGACCAGACGAGCCAGTCGGTGCGGGCAGCAATCAGTTGGACCTCGGGAAACTCACCGTCGGTGATCTCGAAGTCCCGATGTTCCCTCGGGCCGCCGGGATCGTTGATCCAGTCGACATGGAGCGTCGGATTCTGAGCCTTCAACGGCTCCGCCAGGCCAGCGGTGAACAACAGCGCCAGCCCGAAAACGAAACTGCGATTGGAATGAAGTAACACTGTATTTCCTTTCGTTGCTCGGTGTAGTCAATTGGTACGTGAATGGACACTTGGCGTTGCGTACAATCTCCATGGAGGATCCCGGCAATGTCCCCGCACGCGATCTTGATGATGGCGCTTGCCTTGGCTGCTCCCGCCCAGCACATCTACCGCTACACGTGCGAGGACTTCCCCGAGAACGCGGGCTTTGTGCGCGGCGGCACGATGGACTGCGAGCGGAGGATCGAGGAGGGATGGTTCAGCCAAACCATCCTCAGGTACGGTGAGGGCGAGCACAACGGGCAAGACGACTACTACGTTCGCACTCTTGCCGACTTCGCTGGCGCGGCCACGTTCTACTGCGAATGGCGGATGCTCACGAACGGACCGAAGTCCAACCTCTTGGGCTCGGCGCCTGCCGGACTGTCGATGGGCGGGCGAAGCGGAATCAACTACCACTTTACCATCGCCCGGGACCAGATGAAGTTCCGACGCGATTCGCGGTTGCCGATTTACTTCTTCAGCTTCACTGATGGCATGCCGCACGAGCATCGAATCGAACTCTACGGCGAGCACTGGTACAGTTATCTGATCGATGGCGCAGTAAAGGACGCGGGACGACCGGAGGGCGCCTACCCGGGAGATGACTCCGAGATGATCTGGTGGTCTCGCTATTACCTCGACGAACACATCAGCCGCTGGGATTATTTGGAGCTGGGGGAAATGCCCGATCCGGGGGTCGACTGCGACGCCGTCAAGCGCCTGCGCGCGAAGTGCAGACAGGGCAATGGCAAGTGGAAGATCAAAGGCAAGCTGCGCACACAACTTCCGCCCGGGACGGAGCTTCGCGTCACGTGCAGCGGCGACCGGCAGACGGTGCAGATCGGCGACAATGGCAAAGCGAAGTTCCGCTACCGTCGCCAGCCCGGCGACCGCACCGTCCTCCTGCTCGACTGCCCCGCCATCTCGCAGGACATCTCCTGCGAATAGACAGCGAGCCGCGGGCTTCAGCCCGCGCGGAGTCGCCCCGCGGATCGCAGCCATCGGCGCGAGAGGATCACGGCAATGTACTCTGGACTGATTCTGTCGTTGTCGACGCTGGCCCTGACGATGCCCGCTGCTGACATTATCCGGTACACCGGTGACGCGTTTCCGGAAGAACTCGGCTTCACTCGAGCAGGCACGCTCGATGCAGAGCGCCGAATCGAGGACGGCTGGCTCGTTCAGGTGATACGCCGGTACGGCGAGGGCGAGTCGAATGGTCAGTTCGACGGGTATAGATACCCATTGGCTGAGTTCGCCGGAGCCGACCGCTTCTACGCCGAGTGGAGACTTGTCAGCGACGGCCCGAAGTCGGAGTTGGTCGGCGCGGCGCCGGCCGGGGCCTCCTTTGCCGGTGATCTTGGCATCAGCTACCACTTCACCATCGCCCGCGATCGGATGTGCTTCATCCGCCACCTGCGATGGCCGATCCTGTACTTTGACTTGGACGACGGGGTGAGCCACGTACATCGGGTCGAACTGCTCGGCGAACACTGGTACGCCTACCTGATCGACGGGAAGGTAATGGATGCGGGTCGTCCGGATGGGGCGTACCCGACCGAGGACTCCCGCATGATCTGGTGGGCCAACACCTACCTGCACGAGTCGACGGCCCGCTGGGATTATCTGGAATTCGGCGAGATGCTGGATCCCGGGATCGACTGCGACGCCGTGAAGCGGCTTCGCGCTGAGTGCCGGCAGGGCAACCGCAAGGGGGAAGTGAAGGGCAAACTCCGCACGCAACTTCCGCCCGGCACGGAGCTGCGCGTCACGTGCAACGGCGACCGGCGGACGGCGCAGATCGGCGACAACGGCAAAGCGAAGTTCCGCTACCGCCGCCAGTCCGGCGACCGCACCGTCCTCCTGCTCGACTGCCCGGCTATCTCGCAGGACGTCGCCTGCGAGTAGACAGCGAGCCGCGGGCTTCAGCCCGCGCGAAGTGGCGTCACGGATTGCGGCTGCAACGGCGAGAGGATCACGGCAATGTACTCTGGACTGATTCTGTCGTTGTCGGCGCTGGCCCTGACGATGCCCGCTGCTGACGTTATCCGGTACACGGGCGAGACATTTCCGGAAGAACTCGGCTTCACTCGAGCGGGCACGCTCGATGCGGAGCGGCGAATCGAGGATGGCTGGCTCGTTCAGGTGATTCGCCGTTACGGCGAGGGTGAGTCGAATGGTCAGTTCGACGGTTACAGATACCCGCTCGCTGAATTCGCGGGCGCGGACCGTTTCTACGCCGAGTGGAGACTGATCAGCGACGGCCGGAAGTCGGAGCTGGTCGGCGCGGCGCCGGCCGGGGCCTCCTTTGCCGGTGATCTTGGCATCAGCTACCACTTCACCATCGCCCGCGATCGGATGTGCTTCATCCGCCACCTGCGATGGCCGATCCTGTACTTTGACTTGGACGACGGGGTGAGCCACGTACATCGGGTCGAACTGCTCGGCGAACACTGGTACGCCTACCTGATCGACGGGAAGGTAATGGATGCGGGTCGTCCGGATGGGGCGTACCCGACCGAGGACTCCCGCATGATCTGGTGGGCCAACACCTACCTGCACGAGTCGACGGCCCGCTGGGATTATCTGGAATTCGGCGAGATGCTGGATCCCGGGATCGACTGCGACGCCGTGAAGCGGCTTCGCGCTGAGTGCCGGCAGGGCAACCGCAAGGGGGAAGTGAAGGGCAAACTCCGCACGCAACTTCCGCCCGGCACGGAGCTGCGCGTCACGTGCAACGGCGACCGGCGGACGGCGCAGATCGGCGACAACGGCAAAGCGAAGTTCCGCTACCGCCGCCAGTCCGGCGACCGCACCGTCCTCCTGCTCGACTGCCCGGCTATCTCGCAGGACGTCGCCTGCGAGTAGACAGCGAGCCGCGGGTCTCAGCCCGCGCGGAGTCGCCCAGCGGATCGCGGCCGCAACCGCGCGGAGATCATCATGGCAAACGTCGGCTGCGAGTTGCAGGTTGCGGGGTGCGGGGTGCAGGTTGCGGGTTGCGGGTTGCGGGTTGCGGGTTGCGGGTTGCGGGTTGCGGGTTGCGGGCGAGTCGTCCGCTTCGACGTGCGGTGCGCCGCGTCGAACGCGTTCTGCGGGAATGGGCGGCAGCGCTGGCATCCGTGGCCATCCGCCTCCGACCCATCATCAAGCGGGGTTCAGTCTATGCACGTCGCCGCCGCGCCGTCAAGTTCGAAAATGTTGAATCGAACGCCGCGGGGAACCCGGCGCCCACGGCACAGGCGCAAGGCCGATGCCGAATCACTCCACCGGTTGAAAACCGGTGCCACACCGTGGATCACCGATTGTAACCGGTGAAGACCGGTGCCATATGCGGGAAGACCGGTGCCATATGCGGGTGGATTGCTTGCGAGCGTGCGTGATTGTCACGCGGTCATGCCGAAAAGCGGCAGCGTTTCCGACACGCCCTCCATCCTCAGCAGGCGCTTTTTCTGCGACACGCCTTCCGGCGACGAGAATCCGCCCAGCGTGCCGTCGGAGCGGATGACGCGGTGGCAGGGGATGATCAGCGGGCAGCGGTTCGACGCCATCAGGCTCCCCACCGCCCGCGATGCGGACGGGCTGCCGGCCGCGCGGGCCAGATCCTGATAGGTGGCGGTCTTGCCGTAGGGGATGCGGGCACAGGCTTCCAGCACGTTGCGGCCGAACGCGGTCGCGCCGTTCAAGTGTAAACGTGCGCGGAAGGACACGCGCTGGCCGTCGAAGTACTTGACGATCGCGGCCTGAAGCGCCGGCAGCACGTCGTCGTTCCGCGCGGCCCCAGGCCAGCGGCGCGAGACGTACGCCTTGGCCTCCCGCGCGGGCATCGGCAGAAACGTCCCCGCAACCGCGCCGTCGATCGCCAGCAAGCCAAACAGCCCGTCGGGCGTCTGAACCAGCGCGTACTCTCCCGAACTTTCCGATCTGCGTGCATCCGCGTGCATCTGCGGTTCATCCTCTTGCCTGGATCGTCGTCCGCGACGCGCGGGCGCGTCGAAGTCGGAACGTCCGCACGGGCTTCAAGCCCGCGGCTCGCAGAGCATAGTCACCGGCTGGACAGCCCGCCACACTGGTTGGAAACCGGCGCCACAGGGATACACCGGTTGAAAACCGGTGCCACAGAGATACACCGGTTGGAAACCGGTGCCACAGGGATACACCGGTTGGAAACCGGTGCCACACAGATACACCGGTTACAAACCGGTGCCACACGGATACACCGGTTGAAAACCGGTGCCACAAGGTGCCACATGTCGATCATCGCGTGCGGCGGCGGCGGTGCAGACGGATGCGGGAGGCGTTGGAGTTGCGGCGCTGGAAGCGGCTGACCAGGCGGGCGATCTTGATCATGTTCTGCCGCCCGGCTTCGGTGGCTTCCAGCCCGATGAATCGGAAGCCCAGCGACACGTGCTGGCCGCGGGGGATTTCGTGGTGGCGCAGAACGCCCTCGACGGTCAGGTCTTCGTCGAACTGTCCGACCTTCAGCCGGCAGCAGTAGGTGGCGTCGAGCTGTATTTTGCAGGGCTGCTGTGCCCGCACGCGCGACCCGCCCACCGAAAGATCCTCCAGAACGCCATGGAGGATGCAATCGTCGGGGACGGCGCCCTCGCTGACGTCCTCGAGCTTCCAGAAGAGCACCTCGATGGTGCGGCTGGGCGGCGGCGCGGTGCGTTCGAAGACGCGTCGCTGAAGTTCCTGAAAGTGCGAGGGCCGGCGGATGACGAAGCTCTCACGGGCGTCGTCCATCGACAGAACCAGCGAACTGAACATGCACTTCTTGTGCGCCCGGCGGAAGGTCACGCCGACTTTGTCGCCGGAGGAAAACGCCGGCTCGGACAGGTCGTCGCTGCGCGGCGCCAGCCGCATGTGGATCTGTTCGTTGCCGCCGTCGAGTCCGCAGAAGCGCGACTGGTAGGCCGTCCAGCCGAGCGAAGACCGGTGGCTGATCAGCACAGGCGTCTGACGTTCGATGGCGGACTGAAGGATCTCGTCCGTCCGGTTGCGAGTCATCATGGTGTCAGACGACATAGCGTGTATCCTCGCCCCCGCGTCGGTCAGGAAGCCATTCGGGCCAGTGCATCCGCCAGGCGGCGCAGCGTCTCTTTCGCGGAACGTCGGCGGCAGAACTGCAGGCCCACGATGTCGAAGCCGTCGGTCCCGGCGGCCTGACGGTGGACCACGTCCGCCGCCAGCTCGAACGCTTCGCCAGATTCCGCCAGCCGGAAACTCACCTTCACCATCCGCTCCCGCGTGATGCCGTCGTCCGCCGCAGCCGGCACGCGACAGGCCATGCCGTCTTCCGACACGTTCAGCAGCGAAGCCGCGATCGAAACGTCCGGACCGTGAATCGGTCGAACCGTTACGCCGGTTGAAGAGCGCGGGCGCAATCGCGGCGAGCGGCGGATCAAGGGCCTGATATCGGACGGGGTCTCGATGCGCCAGTAGGAACGCCCCTGGCGCTTGCCGATGCGTTCGAGCACGGCCATGAACGTAAAACGCTGCTTATCATGCACCAGCAGCGCGCTGGCCAGTTCCGATAGTTTTCCCGGCGGTTCGTGGTCGTCGCACGGCGGACCGAGCAGTTCGAGATAGGTGCGCGTCCGTTCCACCAGTTGGGTGGAGACGACCAGCCGGCTGCGGGCGGCATCGCGATAGAATGAAATCGGCGCATGCTCCGCCAGCGCCGCCGTCAGCAGTTCATTCACCGACCCCGGGTCGAGGCATTCGCTTTGTTCGGCGACCAGTTCGAGTGCGGGCATCGCGTCACGTCCTCCGATGGGCGAGTTGCCGTCGTTGTTCCTGGGTCACGAAACGCAGGATCGCGCGCGTGTCGGCGTTAGCGTGGGACGAACGCCAGGGGACGATGGCGCACCCGATGCGGCGCTGCCGCGATTCCCATACGTCGACGGCATGACGCACTTCCAACAGCAGATCAAGCGGGCGGCTGGATCCCGGAAGATGAAACGTGGCGAAGCAGCAACACTCCTCCACGAGCGTGCGAAAAGCCCGCCGCTCGCCCGCCAGGCTCATGCCGCCGGCGCTGATGTCGATCAGGCGGGCCTCATAGCGCCGCGCCCCCACCGGACAGGCGTTGGGCACGGCCGGGTCCATCGCCACCAGCTCGACCGTCAGGACCTGATCGGACGCGAGCGTCACGCGATAATCGCGCCGCCGCTGCTGCTCCTCGATCTGATCGGGCGGGTCAAGCACGATGCCGGGGACGCGCTGCCGGTCATTGATGGATACGAGGATGCGCCCGTCGTGCAGGCGCGAGGTGAACCGAAATCGACGCCCGTGCATGAGCACGAAGCCGGTGAGCTTCTGGCGATGCGGAATGTGGACCGTCTGCCCGCTGCGTTCGGGCCGGTCCAGCACCAGGCGGCCGTCCTTCGCCATATCGAGCATACGCACCCGGATCCGGCAGAAGGCGCCGCCGCGGTCGTAGAAGTGGAGTTCCACTGAGCCATTGCGCGCGGCGGCGGCGCGGATGGCCTCTCGTGGTTCGATGTCCGTCGCCGTCGGCACGCACCGTCTCCCCGACCCTGCCGGGCCGCCTTGTTTCCCTCTGAAAACTTCGGATTCAACCACCCCGAGGTCTATTCCCGACGGCTGCGCGACTCCGATAAGTCCCGATGGTCCAACGGCGTCCGAGAATGCGCACCCGTACACGCCGGACGGGGTTGGCGACGAAGAACGACCGACATACCTGCGGCGGGCCTTCCGTGCCGTCGCGCGCCGCGCCGGCCGCGAGCCGCGCCGTACGGCGCCGCTGCCGCGGAACGGCCGGCGGACGCCCCGACCCGGACCCATGCACGGATTCCTGGACGTCATCAACCGGCTGCTGACCCCGCAACGCGCGCGGCGCTATCCCGTGGCGCTACTGGCCGTGACGGCGGGCGCCTACGCGTTGCAGCTTTCTCGCGCCCAGGACTGCGTCGAGCCGGGCGGCAAGCTGGTGGGGCGCGACTTTCTGGCCTTCTTCATGGCGGGCGAATTTGCAGCTCGCGGTGATTACGCCGAACTGTACCGGCTCGATCGACAGTCCGCGTATCAAACGGCCTTCATGCGCTCGCGTAACCCCGAATGGGCGGAAACGTGCATCTACTTCAATCCGCCGCACTATGCCTGGGCGATGTCGTGGCTGTGGCCGCTGGGTTACGGGTGGGCGCTGGCCGTCTGGTGGGCGTGGTCGGCCACGCTGTTCGTCGCAACCCTCGCCCTGGTCGCGAGCTGGCTGGACGTGAAGCGCCTGAACGCGGTGGCGCTGCTCGCGGTGTGCTTCCCACCGTGGTTCCTCGCGATGGCGGGCGGGCAGAACACGTTCGCATCGCTGTTCGGGATGACGGCGTTCTGCACGCTGCTGATGCGGTCACGGCCGCTGGCCGCGGGGCTGGCGCTGTCACTGCTGTCCTTCAAGTTCCAGTTCCTGGTCGTGCCCGCATTGTGGCTGCTGATGACGCGACAGTGGCGTGCACTGACGGGCGTGGCGCTGGGGGGGGCGGCGACGCTGGCACTGACGGTCGCGGCGTGCGGGATCAGCGCGGTCGAGGCCTACGTCTCATTCCTGGCCGGGCTGGGGGAGGTCATGACGCGCGAGGGTTTCGACGCATACAAGCAGCACTCGTGGTACGGCTTCTGGTACATCCTGGGCCACGGGTGGCTTCCACTGGCGTCGATCCAGATTCTCTCGCTGACATGCGCCGCTGCTACGATGGTGGTAGCGTTCAGCCTTGCTGGCTCGCCGTCCGGTCAGGCTGCGAACGGGCCGCGGGCGCTGGCCGCGATGACGCTGGCGCAGATCGCGACCTGTCCGCACCTGTTCCACTATGACATGCTGCTGTGCGTCCTGCCGGCCGCGCTATGGGTGCGCTGGCAGGCGCAGATGGTCGACGCCGGCCTGCCGCAATCGGCCGCGGGGAATGACGCACCCGGCATGGGAGACGCTCCCGGCCGTGGACCGCGCGGGACGACGTTTCTCGATCCAGAGAGGGCGGCCCTGCTGACCCGGGCGGTGCGGCTGCTTGTCGCGGCCGCATTCCTGTGGATGGCGTGCGCTGCGCCGGTCGCGTTGTATCTGCGGGTTCAACTCTCCCCGTGGATTCTTCTAGCGGCCATTGTGTGCCTGCGCGCGCCGGAACGGCTGCTGCGGTGGCTTCGAAACGATCGCCAAGCGGCTGCAGCGTCCTTGGCACCGGGCGCCTGACCCGCGGCGTCCCGCTCCGCCGGCCTTCACCCCCGATCGCCCGCCGTGTCCGTTCCTGTCGCCCGCGCTCGGGGCGCAGGCGTTGGGGCCTTTCCGCGTGAAACCATCGGGCGATGCGCACCCCCGCCGGGGCGGGCACCATGCGACTCGCGAGCGCCGGCCCATCGGGGCGGGCTTTCATGTGGATTCGCACAACAAACCCCCAGTTTCCTGTTGCGATTGCGGTCGCCGACTCGTACAATGACGGCTTGTCAGCGGTTGAACCCGTTTCAGCCCGCGGCGGCGGCTTGGTTGTGGAACTCGGGCGGGGCAAGCCGGTGCTGCGACTCAGGGGTTCCATTCACGTCAGTCGATCGCACGCGGGATTGATCCCGCGGTCATCGTTGCCTGGTGCCTGCCGGCGGCCGTGACCTGCAGCGTCTGCATGTGCCCGGTCCGTTCGGTGACACGGGCGACGTCTCCGCTGACTCGCGGCACAAGAAAACAGGTGGTAGACGCGATGCGCGACACTTGCGGCCAACGCGCGTCGCTTGATTCTATTGTGTGCGCTGCAATTGGGAGGACGGATTATGAGACTTGCAAGTATGTTCAGCCTGATGGTGGCCTTCGCGGCCGTCGCCGGGGCGTCCGGACAGTTGATGTGTCCGGATTCCACCAGCGACCGCGTGTTCCTGTTCGATGCGAACGACGGAACGCTGCTCGACGACAGCTACATCGATGGCTCCGGAATCCTCAGCACGCCGATCTGTGCGATTACCGTCGGCGATGAGACGTGGATATCGGACCAGCTCGGCGACACCGTCTACCGCTTCGATGCGGACGGCAACTTTATCGCCGCCCTGATCGATACGGGCCTGGACAACGTCCGCGGCATCGAGATCAAGGACGACCGCCTTTACGTCAGCAACGCCGGCACCGCGAACGGCGCTCCGGATGACGCGATCGTCGTCTTCGACCTCGACGGCAACCAGCTTGACGTGTGGACGGGCCTGGGCGATCCGTTCGACATTCTGCTCCGCTCGGATGACTTCCTCGTCAACGACATCGGCACCAGCGACAAGATCAGCAGCGTCGATTTCGACGGCAATCTGATCAGCCAGTTCGCCGCCGGGTTTGCTTTCCCCGAACAGATGACGCAGCGGGCCAACGGCAACATTCTGCTGGCGACCTTCTCCGCGCCGGCGGGCATCTACGAGTTCGACGCCGATGGCAATCAACTCAACTACTGGCCGGTCGGCACCGGGTTGCGGGGTGTTCACGAACTGGGCAACGGCAACATTTTGTGGTCCAACGGCACCGGCGCCCACGTGCTGGATCCGAACACCGGCGAAAGCACGCAGGTGGCCAGCGGCAGTCTTCGGTTCTTCGAGCCGGTCGGCGGCAGTGGCGGGCCGACCTGCCAGTACCTGATCAAGAAGAGCAAGTCCAAGAAGGGTTGCGAGGCCTGCCCCGAGGTCGGCAGCCTCTACGACACCAGCGTCGATTGCGAAGTCGTGAAGGACTGCGTCAAGAAGGTCAAGGCGGTGCTCGCCTGCCCGGACGGCGGCAGCGGCACGTGCAAGGTCAAGGGCAAGCGCAGCGAATGCAGCTAGCCCGGTGAGCGAGCGGCCCGACGGCGCCCGCCCCGGCGGGGCTTCCGTTGACGCCGACACCGTGTAGTCTTAACAGGCGAGGCGCGCGGCAGCATCCGCGCGCCTCGCTTTGTTGTTTCACCCGGAGCATGGACCGCATGAACTCACGCGGCATCACGACGCTGATCGCGCACAACACCTGGGCCACCAGCCTGCTGCTCGACGACGCGGCGACACTTTCTGTCGAGCAGTTCCATCAACGCTTCGAGATCGGCCCGGGCAGCCTTCATGATACGCTTCGCCACATCATTGGCGCCATGCGGCGCTGGGCGGACCGCATCGGCGGAGCTGAACTGAGGCCCTCGATCGAGCAGGACGACCGGCACCGCAGCCCGGCTGAACTCATGACGCTTCTTACGGCCGCCGACGCACAACTGAGGACGGTCGCCGAGGCACTGGACGCCTCCGACCGCTGGCTGGAGCCGATGGAGTTCCAGATGCCCGACGGGCCGACTTACCGCTTTCAACGACTGACCGCGATGCTGCACGCCCTGACGCACGGCATGCACCACCGAGCCCAGGCGCTCAACATACGCCGCCAACTCGGCCTGCCGCCGATCGGGTACGATCTCGATGTGGTCGAGTGGGAATGCGTGCAGACGGGGCAGTTGGCGTAGGGCGGAGTCCGAGATGGACGACACCAACGCTCCCCCGAAACCAACCGCCGCGTATATGGCGGCCTCGCAGTGGATCAAGGATCATCTGCCAGAACTGGTGCGTGAATACCCCGACCAGTGGGTCGGCGTGTGCATGGATCGAGTCGTCGGCGCTGATGCCGATCTCGGACGGGCCGGTGCAGACGCGGAGAAGGTCGCGCCGGCCGCAGACATCGCCTACCATTTCATTGACGATGGTACGATGATCTTCTGAACGAGACGACGTCACCCCACCAGCAGCTTCGCTTCCGCCTCCGGCACGGCCGCGTAACGGGCCGGCGTCATGGAGCAGGTCGCCCGGCCGCTGGAGAGCGTCCGCAGGCGGGTGACGTAGCCGAACATCTCGCGCAGCGGTACGTCGGCCGTGATCAGGCGGTCGGAGCCGCGCGCGGCCGTGTCCTGAATGACCGCCCGCCGGGAGTTCAGGTCGTTGACGATGGCGCCGAAGTAGTCCTCAGGCGTCACCACCTCCACGTCCATGATGGGTTCGAGCAGTCGCGGCTGGGCGGCTCGAACGGCCTCGTCGAAGGCCATGCGGGCCGCGTTCTCGAAGGCGACCTCCGTGCTGTCGGTCTCGTGCATCTGCGCGTCGAGGACCGTCGCCTGCCAGTCCACCAGCGGGTATCCACCGAGCACGCCCGACTGGGCGGCGTCTTTGATGCCGGACTCAATGGCCGTTCGGAACTCCGTGGGCAGGGCATCCGCCGAGAGGCGATTGTGAATCGCGAAGGTGGCTGCGTCGCCGGTATGCGCAAACGGCTCGACCCGGACACGCACGACGGCGAAATGCTCGCGACCGGCGGTCTGCCGGACGAACCGACCTTCGCCCTCCCCCGCAGCGTTGACGGTTTCGCGGTAGGACACCCGCGGCTGGCCCACGTTGACGGGCACGTTCATCTCACGTCCCAGTCGCTCGACGAGCACCTCCAGATGAAGTTCGCCCATGCCCGAAATCAGCGTCTGCCCGGTCTCAGGGTTAGCTGCCACACGGACCGTGGGATCCTGGCGCTCCAGGGCCTTTAGCGCGAGCATGAGCTTGTCGCGATCCTTCGAGGACTTCGGCTCGATGGAGACGCTGATGACCGTGTCCGGGAAGGTGATCGCCTCAAGGATGACCGGACGGCGGGCGTCGCAGAGCGTGTGACCGGTGATCGTGTCTCGCAGTCCCACGGCCGCGACGATGTCCCCGGCCGTGGCCACGTCGAGCTGATCGCGGCGCCGCGCGAACATGCGGAAGAGCCGGGTGACGGCCTCCTTCTCGCCGGTCGTGGCATTGAGAATCTTGGTGCCCGCCTTCAACGTTCCCGAATAGATGCGGAGGAAGTGCAGGTCCACGGGCTTTTCAGCGACGATCTTGAAGACCAGCGCCGCCAGCGGCCCGGTCGGGTCGGTCTTCAGCTCGACCTGCTTGCCGGGACGGTGCGCGTCGTCCGCCTGAACGGGCGGGACGTCGAGTGGGCTGGGCAGGAATTCGCAGACGGCGTCGAGCATGCGCTGCACGCCGACGTATTTGAGCGAACTGCCGCAGAGCACCGGGTGGATCGCGCCGCGCAGCGTCCCGGCGCGGATCGCCTTGCGCACGTCCGCCGCATCAATCTGCTCGTCGGAGAGGAACTTCTCCATCAGCGAATCCGACGATTCCGCCGCCGCCTCCAGCAGCGCCTGCCGCCAGACGGCCACGTCGTCCGCAAGGTCGGCGGGGATGTCATCCTCGCGAAACCTGGAGCCCAGTTCGGCCGCCTCGTAGTAAACGGCCCGCAGCGTGATCAGATCGATCAGCCCCTGGAAGTCCGGACCGGCGCCGATCGGGATCTGCAGCGCCACCGGACGGGCATGCGGCAGGCGGCGCTGGATCGACTCGAACGAGCGGAAAAAATCCGCCCCGATCTTGTCCATCTTGTTGATGAAGCAGAGGCGAGGCACATGGTAGCGATCGCACTGCTTCCAGACCGTCTCTGACTGCGGCTCGACGCCTTCCTTGGCGTCAAAGACGGCCACGGCCCCGTCCAGCACGCGCAGCGAGCGCTCGACCTCGGCCGTGAAGTCGACGTGCCCGGGCGTGTCGATGAGGTTGATGGTGTAGTCGCGCCACGGGCAGGTGACCGCGGCGGAGTAGATGGTAATCCCGCGCTTCTGTTCCTGTTCGTCGAAGTCGGTCGTGGTCGTTCCGTCGTCCACCTCGCCCATGCGGTGGGTGCGGCCGGTGTAGTAGAGAATGCGCTCGGTGGTGGTGGTCTTGCCGGCATCAATGTGTGCGGCGATGCCGATGTTGCGTAACTTGGTCAGGTCGACGGACATAAGGCGGAGGAGGGTACCAAGGGCACGAATAAGCGTCTACAGGAATAGGCCGCCCCGAAGCACCGGCCCGCACCGGTCCCAAGCCCCGGTCCAGGTCCGGTCCCGACCCGGCCCTGGCCCTTGCGCGGCGTACGTTTGGCCGGGCGGCGGCCCGACCCACCCCCGGCGCCCCACGTCGCCGGCATGGCCCGGCATGGTCCAGCATCGCTCCAGCGCGTCGTCACTGATGGAATTCAAGTCGCGGAATGCTATACTCAGCCTCGCCGGCCGCGCGACTCGGACCTGCGCAGCCGTTCGAGAGACTTAGCGACACGCGGCGGCAGATGCCGTCCCGGCCGTCGGGGCCGGACACGGGACGCCCGACCGATCGGTCGATCCTCAGGAGAACGCGCATGGCAAGTCTGGTGATTACGTCGGGTGAGCAGGCCGGTGCATATTTCCCGCTGACCAATCGGCCCCTGTCCGCCGGGCGCGATCCGGCCCGCGACATCCAGATCATCGACCCGAAGGTGTCGCGCAAGCACTTCATGGTCCGCAAGGACGGCGAGACCTACGTCCTGGTTCCGTTCAAGAGCCTCAACGGCGTGGACATCAACGGCACCGTCATTGAGAAAGAAGCGATCCTGCAGGATCTCGACAAGATCACCGTCGGCGACACGACGCTCCAGTTCCAGGCCGTCGACGAGACCGACCGCACCAGCGCCCTCGACAAGTACAAGCGCGCCACCCCCGACCTGCGCGAAGAGCGGACGATTTACGAGAAGCCGTAGCGTTGCGGATGACTCGGCGCGCCGTCATCGCCTCAGGGCTGCGGCCTGGCTGGCGTCGAACCTCGCACCAGAGGCCAACCCGACAGTGCGCCGACCTCGCTCCAGATATCGAGATTAACGAGCTCGTCGCGAATTCGAATGCCGAGGTCGGGCATCGGAAATTGCAGCGCGTCCTGTGCCCGCTCCGGGTGCTGCAACCGCTCACGAATGCTCAACGCAATCGCACGCCGCAGTTCATCCTCGTCGGCGCACGCGCGTTCCAGCCAGGGCAACACGGACGGGCCGAACCGATAGAGCGCCGGTGCGGCGATCCGTTCGTTGGCCGTGATCCTGTCCGTGCGAATATGCTCAAGAAGTATCGGGGCGGCGTCCGGCAGAAGCGCGTTCAGCCCGCAATCGCCCGCGATCGCGGCGCACAGCAGGCGCCGCTGCGGGTCGTCTGATTTCATGCCGCGCGACAGGTACGGACCGGCCCGGTCCGGGCGCACGCAGAAGAAGGCAGCGGCGCGGCGGGACTGTGCGTCGGAGAAGGCCCGGTCGCGGCCGAGATCCTCGAGACTGGCTTCGAGAAGCAGGGCCGGAGGATCGAGCTTACAGTAGTCGCGGAGCAGGTCGGCCGCGTACGCCCGGGCCTCCGGGTCCGGACCGGCGAGCAGCGACTCCAGCGCGCGGCGCGAAATGGGCCAGAGCAGCGCGAGGTCGGCTTTTGCACGTTGCTCGAGCGTGGGTTGCGTGCCATCGAGGTCCGCGGCCAGCCGCGCGGCGTGCCATCGCCCGAAGATGGGACCGACTTCTCCCGCGCCAACCCGCCTAGACAATTCATCAAGTACGGATGTCAGGCGGCGAGCCGCCGGGCCGTACTCAAAGAGGATGAGCGCGGGGGTGGGGGCGGAGGCGGTCCACCGGCCGGAGGCGACCCATCCGAAGGCGACGCCGCCGAAGGCCAGACCGAAGGGCAATACGGCGAAGACTATGGGCCGCCAGCGCCGCCCCCCGCGAAGCCGACGATGCGGCAGTGAAACCGTGCCGCACTCGGGACAGCAAACCGCCCCAGCTTCGTCCGGGGTCAGCCCGGTCAGGTTGTACCAGCAGCCGGTTCGAAAGAACCACCGACGTGGACGCAGCCGGTGATACCAGCGCCGCGGCGGGCCCGGACAGTGGTCTCGCGAGAGTCGTCGTCCGCGGCGCCAGCCGACAAGGCCGAGAAGCACCAGCAGCGCGGCAATGCCCAGCAGCGATCGCGTGGCCCACAACAGTACGCTGTCCCACAACATAGGAAGTCCTCGTTGAGATTCTCATCACCAGAAGCGCCCGTATCAAGCCGGATCGGACGCGGCCTCGGACGTCGCACGACAGGATCGGGCTTGGCCGCCGCCAGGCGCGTGCCCGCCACCGGCGATTTCACCATCAGTCCGACAATGAGAGGCCGCGCAACGCGCGCGTCGCCTCCCAGATGTCGGATTCGATCAGCGGATCGCGGCTGGTCGCGGTAAGTTCGGGCAAGGGGTTGACGACGTCGTGAATGGTCCGATCGGGATGGAGCAAACGCTCGGTGATGGCAAGCGCGATACCGCGCATCTGAACATCGTCCGTAGCGAGATACGCTTCGAGAAAAGGCAGCACGCCCGGCCCGAACCGGTACAGAGCCGGTGCGGCGATGCGAGCATTGCCCGCGACGTCGTCGTCGCGAAGGTGCATGATCAGGATCGGCGCCGCCTGCGGCAGGAGCCTGTGCAACCCACATTGACCGGCCGCCGCCGCTGACAACAGCCGCCGCTGAGGATCGGTGGACGCCATGCCGGCCGCAAGAAATGGCTCCACGTGCCGCGGAAATCTGCACAGGTACGCACCCGCCCGGCGCGCGTTTCCGAGACCGAGATACCATGTGACGTCAGGATCGTCCTCCCCGAGATCTTCGACGCAGGCCGCCAACAGCGCATCGGACGGATCGCCCAGACACTGTTCGCGCAACAACTCGGCCGCGAGGAGGCGAACCTGACGATCGCCGCTCGCCAAAGCCCCTTCGAGCGGCGCCCGTGACGCGGGCCAGACGGTCGTGAACAATCCGCAAGCTCGGTCCGCATTCCACCGAACATCGTCGCTTGACAGATCTTCGATGAGTCTGGTTGCAAGCCACGGTGCGAGACGCTTCGGCGGCGACGCGGCGCTGAAACGCCGCTCGATCTCGCGGCGAAAGGCGCGCGGCTGCCACGAACGACGGCCGCCTTCGAACAGGATCAGAATCGGCGTGGGAACGGCTCGTGCCCAGTCGCCCGCCTGAATCCACGGGACAGCAAACAACCCCGCCCCAAGCAACAGCAGCGCGACTGCGCAGACCGCAGGTCGCCATCGACGCGGGTCGCGAACCCGACGCGTCGGCAGGACGACGCTCCCGCACTCCGGGCATCGAACCGCCCCACCGTCCGCGTCAGCCAAGCCGGTCAGGTTGTACCAGCAGGCGCGGCGCACACACCAGCGCGCCGGGTTCAGTCGACAATACCATGGCGGCGATGGGCCGGGGCAATAAAGCCCGTCAGTCGTCCGCCACCGCAGCCACCCGCGCACGCCGATCACAGCGATCACCGGCGCAACAACGAGCAGCGCAAGGGTAAACCATCCAAGGATCTCGTCTCTTATCATCCGTGACCTCGTAGACGAGTACAGGTTGTCGTGCGGCTGACGCCGGCACCGCGCCGCGCGTCCGTCGGGAGATCTCTGCTTTGACGTACAGCCCCGCGGCCGCCGCCAGCGACCTAACTGGGCGCCAGCACCAGCACCGTCGCGTCGTCATCCGGTTTGGCGCCGGACAGGTGCGTCTCGAACGCGTCGATGATGCGCTTGGCCACCCGCTCAGGGTCGGTGAACGTCGCGTTTTCCAGCAGCAGGTCGTGCAGGCGCGCTTCGCCGAACGCCCCGCCCGCGCCGGCGGACGCTTCCACCAGGCCGTCAGAATAGCAGACCAGGCGGAAGCCCTCCGGCAGGTCGACGTGCGTGGTCTCGTACGAATACTTGCCGTCCACACCCAGAACCAGCGAGGGCTGATCGAGCGTCAGCAGGCGACCGGCCGCGACCATCAGCAGCGGTGACGGTCCGCCCGCGTTGATGTACGAGATACGGCCGGTGGACAGGTCGACGCCGACGCAGGTCAGCGGCAGCACGGCGTATCCCTCGCGCGTGGACAGCCACTCGTTGAGGACGCCGAACAGGTCGGCCGGATCGGCGAGCAGTTCGTCCGCCACGTGCAGACCGGCCCGCGCGGCCGTGAGGATCGCGGCCCCACGGGTCAGCGCGGAGACGCCCTTCCCGCCTGCGTCGGCCAGCAGGATGACGCATCGGCGTTCGTCCAGATGGACCACGTCCACCAGATCGCCGCAGCGGTTGCGGCCGGGGATCATGCGGTGAGAGATGACAAAGCCGGCGCTGCCGGGCGGCGGCACCGTAACGGCCGACTGCACGGCCCGCGCCGTGGTGATCCAGGCCGCGCCTTCGCGGACGGCGGTCAGCGCCAAGCGGCGGCTGGCCTCGGCCATGAGCGCACCGACGTGGGCTCCGGCCGCGGCCATCAGCGGAAGCGTTGTTGACGGAAAACACTTCCGCGACACGGGGCGATCGACGTAGATCACGCCGACGATGTCGCCCTGATGCCACAGCGGCGCGACCATCGCCGTCGCCGCGAAACCGGCCTTCGGGTCGATCTGTCCGGACGCCTGGGGGTAGCGCCCCGCGACGCTCTGCAGCAGCGCCGCATACACAAACGTCTGGCTGACCGGCATGAGCGTGGCGCCGTGCGTGGGCCGCATGGCGCGGTGGGCGATGACGTGCAGGTCACGCTTGCCTTCGCCCCGCAACGCGATGAAGCCACGTTCGGCCTGAGCCGTCAGGAGCAGTTCCGACAGGGCGGCGTCGGCGATGTCTTCCGGCCGCGAGGTCAGCGACGGACTGGCGCCCAGCCGGGCCAGTTGATCAATCTGCGCCAGCGTCAGCGAGAGCGGCGCCTTGATCTTGATCCACTCGCAGCCGGGTGGTTCCTGCCGGTCCGGCGTGAGGAAACCGAGGTCCACGCGATCGCGGGCGGGAACGTCATCGAGAAACTCGAGGACGCGGTCGCCCACGCGCAGCACGTCGCCGCCGGACAGGAGCGACTCGGAGATCGACTGGCCGTTGATAAAGGTCTTGTTGCGGCTGCCCAGATCGCGGACGTTGAACCGTCCCTGCTCGTCGCGATGGACGCGGGCGTGTTCCCGCGAGATCGTCTCGTCCTCGATCGCCACCTGGCAGGTCGGCGCCCGGCCGATGACCACCGGCTCCGCCGCCACGTCGCACCGCCGAACCTGTCCCGCGTTGTCCACGTACCGTAGTGTTGCCATGTGGGGGAATATAGCGGAGGGGTGGGGGGCGGAAAACACCCGGAGGGTGCGGATGACGCGCCCGGAGTTGATCGCTCGCGGCGACTCGCTGCGTCGTCCCGCCCGTGGCCGCAGACGCGGGCTGTTCGCGGGCTGTCCAGGTTCCCGTGGTGCGGTTGACCGCGGCATGACCGGTAGGGGACAATCTCTCCCCGGACGACTCTCAGCAGCGACGCCGCCCGCGGTTTGCGCTACGTGCAGCCACCGAACCGGAGGCCCATTGAGCCGCGATTCGATCGCGGAGTTCGCCGCCCGACGCGGCCGTGCCGAGAAGCCGCCTCGGCCGTGCTATTCGTCGGCGAGCGTCTCGATCATGACAACGTAAGACGCATCCTGCCCGGGAAGCGGACGGACGCGCCAGCGGCGCTCTCGTCCATCCACGGAGATGGCCAGCTCGGCTTCGCTGCGCGGCAGACGGGTGGGTTCGTCGAAGATCAGGCGGTCGCCGCCCGCTTGCGCGACCGGGAGAACGTGGCCGTCCAGTCGAAGTTCGATACCGACCTGGGCCGAGTGCCCGCCGGAACAATCGCGGAAGAGGATGTCCCCGTATTCAGATGACATGGCTGCACGCGCCTCGCATTATGCCGCGGCGCAATCACTGCGCCTGGAGGATCGCCTCGGCTCAGGCGTCGATGGTATCGTACTGCGAACGAACCGTCCATCTGCCGCCAAGGTCTTCGGCCGGGCGGGTTCATTCTCCCGGGAGTTGTCTTGCTACCAGCGGCTGCGCGACGACGCCGTCCGCGAAATCAACGGCCACCACGTCCCGCAGTTGATCGCGTGGGATGTCGATCAGCTTGTCATCGAGATGACGATCGTAGCCACCGTTCCTGCTCGACTTTGCGGGCGCGTACGTCGACGCCCCCCCGGATTTTCCGGCGGACGTGATGGAACAATGGAATGACGACAAACGCGGGCAGTTCGGGCATCGCTGGGATGACGTACTTGTCGTGCTGGCGATCCTGCGGCGGCGTCATGGCATCCACCTCCTTGACGTGAATCCGCGCAATATCACGTTTGTGGAGTCTGCGTCCTAATCGATGCTACTCCGTGCCAGGCCAACCCGGGGATCCGAATGGGCGGCGACCGACGGTGCCGCCGAAATCCAGCGGGCACCCCTGTCGCGTCGCTCCGTTCCGGCCGGCACCCGCGCGTTGGCCGGCGGCGGCCATCCCCGGAGGCACCGGAACGCAAGCGTGATCCGGCGATGCGACCTTGATTTTCGGCTGTTTGGCGCAGACAATAAAGGCATGGTTGTCGCTGGTCGTGTCCAGAATGGTGTCGTCGTCCTGGACGGCGATGTGGCTCTTCCTGAGGGGGCTCGCGTAACCGTCTCTTGTGCCGATCTGCCGGGCCGGACCAGTGCGGAGAGCTTTGTTCGATTCCCACTCGTGCCTTCTGAGCGGCCCGGCAGTCTGCCACTGACCTCGGACCGGATCGCCGAACTTCTGGACGACGAGGATGTTTCTGCCTGACGTGAACGTCTGGCTCGCGCTCGCGTTCCAATCGCACTTGCACCACCCGAGCGCGAAGACCTGGCTGGAGCGGTTCGGCTCCGCCGGGTGCTCGTTCTGCAGACTCACGCAACAGGGTTTTTTGCGACTCGCGACCAATCCGCGCGCGTTCGGCGACGAAGCCGTCACGATGATCGCTGCATGGGGACTGTATGACGCAATCTGCAGCGATCCCCGCGTCGGATTTGCGCCCGAACCGGTTCGGTTGGAACCGCGCTGGCGGGAGTACACCCAGTCGGGGGCATTCTCTCCGAAGGTGTGGAACGATGCGTACCTCGCCGCTTTCGCTGACGCAGCGGACATGCAGTTGGTGACGTTTGACAAGGGCTTCGCAAGATACGCAAGCCTCCGGGTCACGATTCTGGACTGAGGGACGCCGGCAAGCCTCGCTCGCAAAGAACGAGGCCCGAGCACCGGTCATCCCACGGCACCCGCGCGTTCAGCCGTCCTTTTGACGCCCCCACGCCCGCCTCCTACAATCCCGTGATAACGACCCAGATTGGAGCGCCGCATTGATGACCGGCAAATTCAGCAAGATTCTTTATCCAACCGATTTTTCGGAACTGTCGCTTCACGCCCTGCCGATGGTGCGAACATTGGCGGACGCCTTCGAGTCGGAGGTGTTGTGCCTGCACGTCGTCGACGAGGGGTACCAGACCTGGGCGCCCATCGGGCCGGAAAGCGTGCCGATCACGGTGCCCATCGACGAACTGTCCAAGATCGCCACCGAGCAGATGACCGCCTTCGCCCGCGAGCACCTGACCGGCTTCAAAAAGCAGCCGGAGACGCGCGTGGTGGTCGGGCGCGCCTTCGTCGAGATTATCGCCATCGGCCGGGACTGGGGCGCGGACGTCATCGTGATGCCGACCCACGGTCGCGGGGCCATCGCCCACATGCTGCTGGGCAGCACGACGGAGAAAGTGGTACGCAAGTCGCCCTGCCCGGTGCTGACGGTGCGCGATCCGGAGCGGGAGTACGTAGCGCCGTAAGCGGCGCGGCGCGATCAGGCGCCGGAAGCGAGCCGCGTGGCTTCAGCCCGCGCGGACGTTTCGACTTGGCACGAAGCCGCCAGTCATAGACAGCCAGAGCAGATTCATCTGAGCGGCCGGGAGCCATGACGGCTGCACGCGGGCCGAGGCACCGTCAAGCACCCGGACGAAGATGAGCGGGGGCAAGGCGGCAGCTCGCTCGGCCTGAGCCTGCTCGATCGACGTGACGCCGACGCGACACCAGCAGGACCGATCGTGAACGAACGCTCGCCTGATTATCGCCCGTGGGAGCTCGCCACCGACCGCACGCGCGGCAATGCGTTTTCGGCTGGAATCGCTGCGCTATGCCTGCTCTACTTCGGCTACTTTGGCATCGCGAAACCGGTCGGCACGGACCTCTTCAGTTTCGGTAATCTCATCTTCTACTACTGCCTTCGCATCGGCGGCGTCGCGATGGGCATGATCGCAGCGGCGTCACTGCTCGGCGCGCCGGTCGTGCTGATTTGCGACGCGGTGGTGTCCGTCCTGCTGGGCGGCCTCTTCATCGCCAGTGCCGGGATGATGCTGGCTGACGGCGGGGGCGGGTTGAATCCGTTCCTGATGATCGTCTTTGGCTTCATGTTCATCTCGGCAGGGCTGCGCAACGGGCGCGCGTTCATGGCCTTCCACCGCGCCGGCGCTGCCAGTGACGCCGCGGGGCCGATCCGCGTGCAGAATCCTGCGCCGCAGCACGGTGGGTTCGAGCATTACGCGGATGATCAGACAACCGCGGAGCCACCGTCGCAGGCCCCCGCCGATCGATCCGCTTCGCTGGCAGGCCAGTTGCTGCGCCACACGAGAGATCAGGCTGACGCCAGCCGTCCGATAGCGTCGCCCGCCACGGCCGTGCCGCAAGCGGCCGCGCCGCGTCGTTCCGATGAGATCAGCCAGGCGGCCCGGTCCACAACGATGGGCCACGCGCCGCCGGACGCCCGGCCCGTGCCGTCGGCCACTTTGGACGGCCGCCCAGCCGAGACTCCAGCCGCTCCGCCGGTTCCCGTTCGACCCGCCCAGCCCGACCAGCCCCCCCCCGCTGCGCCGGAAGAGGGGTTCCTCGCCGCCTTCGCCCCCCCCAAGAACGACGACGGTTCCACGTAGGCGCCCATGTCCCCGCGATACGGCCGGCAAGTCCTGTTCAACAAGATCGGCGAGGAAGGCCAGCAGCGCCTGGGCCGCTCGCGCGTGTTGCTGGTCGGATGCGGCGCCCTGGGCACGGTAATCGCCGACGGCCTGGTGCGCGCCGGGGTGGGGCACGTGCGCATCTGCGATCGCGATTTCATCGAACTCAATAACCTCCAGCGCCAGGTGCTCTTCGACGAGGACGACATCGCCGCCGGCCTGCCCAAGGCAGAGGCGGCCGCGCGGAAGCTGCGCCGCATTAACAGCGAAGTGACGGTCGAGGCGGACGTCGTCGACGTCAACGCAGCCAACATCGAGCGGCTCGCCGACGGCGCCGACCTGATTCTTGACGGCGCCGACAACTTCGAAACGCGTTTCCTGGTCAACGATCTGGCGATCAAGACGGGTCGCCCGTGGATCTACGGCGCAGTCGTCGCCGCTTCCGGGCTGGTGATGCCGGTGATTCCGGGGCAGACGCCCTGCCTGCGTTGCGTCTTCGACACCGCCCCCCCCCCGGAGATGAGTCCGACCTGCGACACGGCCGGCGTGATCGGCCCTGCGGTCGGGCTGGTCGCGTCGTTCGAGCTCATCGAAGCGATGAAGATTCTCACCGGCCGGCTCGATGAGGTCACCCGCAGGCTGATCAGCATCGACGCCTGGAGCGGGCGGGTCGCGGCGCTGAACGTGGCAGACGAATCGGCGGCGAATGGCGCCTCGGCCGGCCGCGATGCAACCTCGGGCGGCGGTTGTGCGTGCTGTGGACGGCGCGTTTTCGACTACCTGGACGGTTCAGCCGGTTCGACCGCCACGACGCTGTGCGGGCGGGACGCGGTGCAGGTTCGCCCGGCTGCGGGAGCCATCGCGGACTTCCCGTCCATCGCCGCCAAGCTGACGCCGGTGGCGACAGGGTCGGTCAAGCACAACGAATACATGCTCACGGCCGCCGTGGACGGGCTGACGATCACCGTCTTCCGCGACGGCCGCGCGATCATCAAGGGAACGAAGACGCCCGACATAGCCCGCTCAGCCTATGCCAAATACGTCGGGTGCTGACGCGCGCATCAGATCCGCGCTCAGAGCCCCGGCTTTCAAGCCAGGTGTGTGGCGTCAGAGACCCGGCTTTCAAGCCAGGGTCCACGAGACGGAAGTCAGTACCACATAAGGAGCACCGGTTGAAAACCGGTGCCACATGCGATCAATCCAGTTCAACGTCCGTCACCGCTACCATGACGTTACCGTTCATGTCGGTCACACCGGAGACGTCGAACTCGTTCCCCGCAGCGATCACGCCGCCCTGTATGGTGATCACGACGGTGCGGCCATCCGACTGGGGCGCCACGGACAGTGTGGTGATCACGCCCGGATAGCCGCCGTAGTGGCTTGGCTCCGATGCCGTGGTCGCGTCGACGGCCTCGCTGAAGACCACGCGAATCTTGCTCT
The DNA here is from genome assembly GCA_964648365.1 of uncultured Phycisphaeraceae bacterium. GTDB lineage: Bacteria > Planctomycetota > Phycisphaerae > UBA1845 > UBA1845 > SURF-32. Next base: position 12,810 of record CAZYLK010000027.1, on the reverse strand, counting down.
CTGAGATCACGGTCGCGGACGTGATCGTCGGCGGCGTAATCTCCGGATCGCGGGCGATGACAACCGACGCCGTCGCGTCGACGCGGTTCTGAGCAAAGTCGCGAACGTCCTCGATCGTCAGCGTGTCGCTGCGACTCATCGAAGGCATCGTCAGTTGGATCGTGCGCGTGTCGGACTGGACGACAGCGAGGGTTGGTTCCTCGTCTCCGCCGGTGGTTCGATAGTTGTCCAGCGTCTCGGCCGTGTCCTCGTCCACGGCTTCGTTGAACGTGACCCGGATGGTGGGCGACGCCGCATTGGCGACGAAGCTTGCCGCGATCACGAAGGGCCGATCGGTGTCGCGGGCGGCCGAGATGACGCGATCCGTGACGGGCGTCAGTTCGTTCCCGCTCAGGTCGGTCACGGCCCGTACGTCGAGGTGGTCGCCGAACGCGATCGGCGGAAACGACAGCCGAACCGTCCGTCCGTCGCCTTGCAGCGTAGCCGTCGTCGGCGGAACGCCCTCGTCGCCGACCAGGTACAGCCCTTCGGACTCGGCCAGCGTGCGATCGACCGCTTCGGTGAAGACGACGTCCACCGACGGCGTGGTCGCGTTCGACACGAACCGGACGGATTCGATCGCGGGCGGGGTCGAGTCGTCGGCGATCGAGACCGGCCCGGTCGAAGTCACCATGACGTTGCCGGAAAGATCCGTCACGCCGCTGACGCGCAGCTCGGCATCCCCGGCGAGCGCCGCAAATCTGACCACGGCCGTGCGGCCGTCGCTGCCCAGGATCACCAACGTCGCGGTCGAGTTCGCACCCGTCTCGACGTAGTTTCCGACCGTCTCGGCGGCCGACTTGTCCACCGCCTCGCTGAAGGTCACTTCGACGGCCGGTTCCGCGCCGTCGGACATGAAAACCCGGCTGGTCACTTCCGGCTTCGTTTCGTCATCGGCGCCGCTGATCGCCAGCGCCGCGACCGCCGTAACCATGTTGCCCGAGGTGTCGATGACGTTGGCGACGGCCAGCGTCTCCTCCCGATCCATCGCTTCTGCTACGAGACGGACCGTCCGACCGTCGGCGAGCATTTCGGCGCTGACGATCCGCGTGCCGCCGGACAGGGCATAGGCGCTGAGCGTCGTCGCAGAGGCCGCATCGACGGGCTTGTCGTACGTCACGTCGATGGTCGGCGTCAGCGCGCCGGGCATGAACATCGCCTGTCGAACCCGCGGCGCCACCTTGTCAGAGACGGTCTCGATCGGGATGCCGGCGATGATCTGGCTTGAATTGCCGTTCAGATCCACGACGCCGGCGACGGTCAGCGTCGCTCCGGGCGGCACGAACGGGAAAGCCACGTTCACCTGCGATGCTCCGGGCAGCACCGTCGCCGACAAGGCCGCGGCCGTGCTGACCGACTCCTGGCTCGTCAGCGCGAAGCTGAGCGGCTCGGCAGCGCTCGTCTCGGTCAACGCTTCGGAGAACGTCACCAGCACGATCACGTTGCCGCCGGAATCGCGTTCGCCATACGACGCGGCCACGACGGTCGGCGGCGTCACGTCCGGCCCGGCGTCCACGGCCGCACCGGTCAATGCGAACATCGGGTTGTTGTTCAGATCACGGACATTGGCCACGTCGAGCGTCACCGGCGGGTCCACGGCCGCAAAGGTCAGCGCCGCGATCCTCCCGCCCTGCACCAGCGTCACGGCCAGCGGGCGCACGTCGCCGGGCTGAAGGGCGTAATTGGCAAGGCTGGACGCGCTGACCAGATCGACGGCCTCGGTGAACTCCACCAGCACCGTCGCCGACTCGGCGTCGGCGGCGAACTCGGTAGACGCAACCTCGGGGCGCGTTTCCTCGTCCGCTCGCATCACGGGCGCGCCGACCCGCGGCGACATGAGCACGCCGTTGACGTCCCGCAGCCCGTCCACGTCCAGCACCGCGGCGCCGCTGAGCTGATCAAAGACGACGGTCACGCTCCGGCCGCAGTTGTCCAGCGTCGCCGAGACGGGATGGTCGATGGTGCCGGCCAGGGCGTAGTTGTTCGTATCGGTCGCCGCCTCCGGGCTGAGCGCATCGTCGAACGTCAGCACGACGGTCGCGTCGGCCGGATCGACGGGGAAGCGTACATCGACGATCTGCGGCGGCGCCGCATCGGATAGGTTCTGTTCGACCGGCAGCGTCCACGGCCCGACGTCCTCGCCCGCCATGGTGACGACGTCGCCTGCGGCCAGCGGCGACGCGAAATTGACCCGCGTGACGTGCAGGTCTTCGAGCCGCTCGACGCTTACCGCCGAATCACCGTTCGGATGAACGTAGTAGGTCAGGTCGAGCCGCTCGTCGTCGTAGACGGTATCCGAGAAACGGATTTCCACCTCGCACGCCGACCCCAGTTCTACGAACTTCGCCGTCCGCGGCTCGTTGAGCGGGCCGATCTGGACCGAATCGCAGGAAACGACCGCGGCCAGCGCAAAGGCCAGACCCGCCGCCGCCACACCCGCGACAACGCCACGAGCACCAGACTCACTGCTATTTTGCACAAGGCCGGCCATGTCCATCCTCGCCAAACCGGGCTGATCCGCGACCGGGGAACCGCGACGGGAGCACCAATGTGCCACCGGAAAACGTCAAGGCGCGGAACCCTCTGCCGGATTATCGGATAGTGGCGGCGAAGCCTTGGGACGGAGCGGACCGGAAGAGTCGTACTGCAGCGACGCGGCAGTCATCACGCCGAAGTGCTCAACGACGGATCGGCTGCGATACGCCACGCGCAGCGAGCGGCTATGCGGGCACGAGGGGGGGATGCCGAGCGCACGATCAGGGGTACAACCCTGACCACTCCGATAAGATCGTGCATGGCATGGCTGTCACGACGATTGCAGTCTTGCTTCCCAACTGTGGACGCGGTAGAGTCCGATAGTCTGACCACGACAGGGTGCGGTTGGGAGCCCCCCGGCCGTGGATGTTGCCTCCGGGAGACTCGGGTCGGGAACGTGGCCGACGACGGCGGCGGCGACGGAGCGGGCGGCGCGTACTGGGGCGACGGATATATGACGCTGACGGGCTGCACATTCGCGCGCAATGGCTGCGACGGCGAAGATCTCGGTGGTGCGATCTACCTAGGTCCCAGCCATCCGGGCACCACCACCATGCTGAACTGCATCCTCTGGGACAACTGGACGGAAACTTCCAACACGACGCCGGACAACGAGGCGGACCAGATCCTGCTCGCGGCCGGGACGGCGGTGGCTTACTACTCTTGCTGCCAATTACGAATCACTGATCCGGACAACATCTTCTCGGATTTAAGCAACATAGGTAGTGATCCCCTGTTTACTGACCCCACTTCATTGGATTTTCTCTTGGATGCGAACAACTGTGGCGATGACAGTTGCGACTCTCTCGCCATCGACCGAGGCGCGGGGCATTCGGGACAACCCATCTGTGATGGCCAGTACGATGTGGGCGGCGTGGCTGCGGGGCGAGACCGGTGTGTTCCTCTGGACATGCTGGATGAAGACATCGACATGGGCGCTCTTGAGACGCAAGAAGTACCAGATTGAGCCTTGAATCAGGAGCACCGCCATGAAGAATCGCCTTGAACTCCAGTGGCTGCTTCTGGTTCAGCAGCTTCTGGTGACGTCAGGATACGGCGCCGTTATTTATGTCAATGACAGGGCTTCGGGCCGCGGTACCGGAGATACGTGGCAGGACGCATATAATGACCTCCAATTGGCGCTCGCACGCGCGGAGTCAAACGACCAAGTCTGGATCGCTAAAGGCGTGTACAAGCCGACATCGCGTGATGGTCGACGGGATGCCTGCTTTGCACTGCCGAGCGGCGTAGCGATGTACGGCGGATTTCGTGGAAGTGAGAGTTCGCTAGAGAGCCGCGACTGGACGCGCAACGCCACTGTTCTGTCGGGTGAGATCGGCGATCGCAGGACACGCATGGACAATAACTATCGCGTGATCACGGTCATCGATGCGCAGTCGGGTACGCTATTGGACGGGCTTTACGTGCAGGGGGCCTACAACGACTGCGGCTGCCCGAACAGCCGCGGCGGTGGGCTCTACGTCGAGAATAGCGAGCTTGCGGTTCGAAATTGTGTCGTCCGCTGGAACCAAGCTGGGGGGGGCGGAGGCATGTGGAACCAGGATAGCATTACTCTCGTGGAAGGAAGTCGTTTTGAGGAAAACACAAATCGCGCTATAAGCAACAATGCAAGCACTGTTAGACTCGTATATTGTAGCTTTGTTAGGAATATGCAGGAGAACAATGGCGAGGGGGCCGCGATCGGCGATTTCTCCGGTACAACTACAGTGGCGTCGAACTGTCAATTCCAGGGCAATGTTTCGCGGGTTCGCGCTGGTGCCGTGTACTCGCATGGTAGCGACTCGACTTACATCGGTTGCGTATTCGAGCGCAATCGCACCGGTGATGCTGGGGGCGCCATCTTCCAGTTTAGCGGGTCGTTGGTACTTAGAGAGTGTGCGTTCATCAACAACACCGCGGAGGGCGCGACCGCCGGCGGAGTTGGCAGTCTCCCGGAGCCCGTGATCTCCAACTGCATCTTCTGGGGCAACCGTGGTGGGGGTGGTACTGTGGAGCAGTGGCAACTCGACGGTCGCACATTCGACGTCACCAATACGTGCATTGAGGGCTGGACCGGCAACTACGGCGGCGTGGGCAACCACGGCCTCGACCCCCAGTTCGTCGACTTCGACGGCGGCGACTATCGCCTCACCGCCGGTTCGCCGTGCATCGATGCGGGCGACAACGAGGCCGTTACCGAGCCGTACGACCTCGATGGCAATCCGCGCATCCTCAATGACGTGGTGGACATGGGGGCGTACGAGTCGGTCTGCGATGAGGTGACGAAGCTCAAGACAAGCTGCAAGGGCGAGCCGGGCGCGGGCAAGCTCGTGGCCAAGCTGCACACGTCGCTTCCCGGCGGATCGACGGTGATGGTCCGCTGCGACGACGGCCGCTCCACCCCCGCCGCGATCAAACCCAACGGCCGCGGCAAGGCCAAGTGGTCCAACCAGACCGGCCCCGTCGAAGTCTGCCCCTCCGGCTGCCCCGACTCCTGTCGCACCGCCGACTGCCCCTAGCTGCCCACGGGCGAGACGGCGGAATGGCGCCCCCGCCAGGCGAGGGCGCGTTCACGCTTCGGCACGCGGTCACGCGCCCCATCCAGACGCCGGAAGCCCCCGGGCTGGGATAAATCGCCGGGGCGGCCGAATTACACACCAGAGCGAGAGTTTGTAATCGTCGTCACCGGCGGCGTCCGGTAGACTCCGGGTAGCGGCTGTGCGGTTACCGGGTAGCGGCTGCGCGGTCATCGCCGCTCGCGTACTTGGACGCTCGTCCGGTTGCGGCCGGGGCACGCGTCGGATGGCGCGCCCGGTCGGCGACGAAATGGAGCGCCGTTGAAACCGTTCGGCCGGTCCCGCGACCGTCCGCCGAAGGCAGGTATCGCCATGTGGACTTCGATCGGTCAATACGTCGGGGGCAAGGTGCTGACCGCCCTGCTGGTGCTCGGATGCGTCGGCGGCGGCATCTGGTTCTATAATAACCCCGAGCAGCTTGAGGCCATCTGGACGGTCATCAAGTACGTGCTGGCCTGGCTGGCGCTGGTGATCGTGCTGCCGTGGGCGGGCTTTCCGATCCAGCGGTGGCTGGTCAGGCAGGACTCGAACGCCGCCTCGGGCCTGGTGCTGGCGGGCTACACGGCGGCGGACGCGCTGGTGGCGATCTTTCTGGCCGGCGGGATCAGCGGGCACAACTTCCTGACGTGGGTGGTCTTCATCGTTGGATTCCTCGCGGCCGGGGTTTATAATTTTCTGGTTTGTGACTACCAGGTCACGCGATTCGAGGAGGGCTGACCAGGCAGCACGTTCCGTGCGGCCGCCGTGCGGCGTTGCGTGAGCCGCGGCAGGCCAGAAGGGTGTGTGCGCCGGCGCCTCGCCGGCCGGGACGGAGGTGGTGAGGATGGCCACGTTGCACGAGGGATTCCGGGTCAACAACTATCTGCTGGAGCAGCGCGTCGGCACCGGGAGCTTCGGCGAGGTGTGGCGGGCCCGGCACCACGTGTTCGACCAGCTTGCCGCCATCAAGATTCCGACGGACGCCCAGTACGTCCGCAACCTGCGCCGCGAGGGTGTCGCCATCCACGGCCTTCGACACCCGAACATCGTCCGCGCGATCGACATGGACCCGTACGGGGATCCGCCGTACCTCATCATGGAGTTCGTCGACGGGCCGTCGCTGCGGCAGGTGATCGACCGGTATGAGAGCCGGCTGCCGATCCACGCGGCGGTGGCGATCTGCCGCGGCCTGCTGGGCGCGCTGCAGGCGGCCCACGACGCGGGCATCATCCATCGCGACATCAAGCCGGGCAACATCCTGCTCGCGCACCCGGCGGACAACATGGCGACGATCACGCCGGAGGCCGTGCGGGTCACGGACTTCGGCCTGGGCCGCGTCGGCGGGCTGACGGCCGATGCGATGATGCAGAGCGGCAGCCTGGCCGCGGAGGAGGGCGCCCGCGTTTCGGGCACGGTGGCCTACATGTCGCCGGAGCAGCGTGAGGGGCGCGAGCTGGACGCCCGCAGCGACCTGTACTCGGTCGCGATCGTGCTGTTCGAGATGTTGACCGGCGAACGGCCGCAGGGGCACGAAGTTCCCAGCGACGTACGCACAGATGTGCCCGGGTATCTGGATCGAGCCTTCCGCGGGGCGTACTGCCGCCTGGACGGACGCTTCCCGACCGCCGGCGCAATGCTGCTCGCGCTGTCGCCTGCGGACGAGGTGGCGGCCCCCCCACCGATTCCGCGAAACGTCGCCGGCGGGCGGGAGTGCCCGCAATGCCGCGGCGCCGTGGATCGAGAGGACCAGTTCTGCATTCACTGCGGGCGGCAGCTCGTCGCGGCGGTGCCGAAGTGCCACAAGTGCGGCGGTTTCGTTCATCGCAGCGACCGATTCTGCATCTTCTGCGGTGTTGAGTTGGGCGCGCGGATGGTGTAGCCAGTGAGGAGCGAGGGATGTGAGCATCGAGATCGTCGTCGTACTGGTCGCGTTCGTCGTCGGCTGCGTGGCGGTGCTCTTTGCGATCCTGCGGCTGCTGATGGCGGCGCTGAGTTGGATCGGCCGCGCGCTGACGGGCGGCGGCGCTCAACGGACGGCCGTCGATTCGCCGCCCGGCGTGTGCCCGAATCATCGCTGTGGCTTCCGCGATGCGCGCGGCGCCGTATTCTGCCCGCGATGCGGAACGAGACTGCGGCGCCCGAGCGCCGGATGAGGAAACGGACCTTCAAGGCATGAAGCAGGTCAGCCCGGAAGCATCGTCGGCGTTCGCCTCCGAAACGGAGTTTCTCTCCGCGGTTGAGGCGAACTTTCAGGCTGCGCGCGGGCAGCTTTTTCGCGGAACGATCTGGCAGACGCAGCGGGCCGACGACGGTGATCGCCTGCGCGCCGTCATGGCGGAAAACCGCTGCTACGACCGTGAACTGCTCAAGTCGCTGCCGTCGAACCGGCGCGTCGTTCTGCGGGGGTACGATCGCTCGTTTTTGTTCTGGAAGCGGCCGACCGGGGCCGCGTGTGCGACGGTGCTGTCGCCACTGGATGCGTACGTTACCGGCCGCGAGCCGGGGCCGGTGGGGCTGGCGGACGTGGTGGACCACGTCCGACGCATCGTCGGCAACTCGGGCGTCCCCCACCTGATCGGTGTGTGCAGCCCGACCGGATTCGCCGATGATGTCCGGCAGGGTCGGCTCGAATTGCCCAGCGTCACGCTGGTGCTGATCGAGCCGGACGGCCAGGGCGGGTGGAGGATCAGCGGCGGCAGCGACGAGGTGGACCCGCGCGTGCTGCGAATATTCGACCCGGAAGGATCGAAGCAGAAACTGGAGCGGGCGGAAAAGGCCATCCGCGAATGCAGCGCGGAACTGCTGACCGGAAGCGTCTCGGTGGCGCAGGTGTGCCGGCGCAGCGGCCTGTCCGAGAACGTCGTCAAGCAGGCATTCGAGCGGGTCGCCCAGCGCGATCCGGAACTGAGGTTGACCCGTCAGGACGGCGAGGTTCTGCTGTATCGCGGCGCCGCTCCGCAACGACGGGAGAGAAAGTCGATGGACTTCATCGAGAGAATCAAATCGCTGTTTTCCGGCGAGGCGGACGACGCCGAGAAGCTCAACGCGCTCTCGGAACGGCGGGCGGCGCTGAGCCAGCGGCGCGACCGCGTCGCGGATGACATCTCCTCGCTGGAACAGAAAGAGGCGGACCTGCTGGCCGCGGGCAAGGCGGCCACGTCGATGGTGGTGCAGAAGCGGATGGCGGCGCAGCTCGCGCAGCTTCGCAAGGACATCCGCCGCCAGCACACCACGCTCAACATGCTGAACCAGCAGGTCAACATCATCAGCACGGACATCCACAACCTGACGTTGATTCAGCAGGGCCAGATGGCCAAACTGCCGACGACGGAAGAGTTGACCGAACACGCGGTGGCGGCCGAGGAGATGCTCGAGACGCTCAAGAGCGACGCGGAGATGGTCAGTTCGCTGGAGTCCGATCAGACGGAGCTGGTGACCAGCCAGGAGGAACTGGATATTCTCAAGGAGTTCGCCTCCGAACCGGCGCAGGAGGCGAAACCGGCGGCGGCCTCGAAGACGCCCGAGCGCCGGTCGGTCCGCGTGACCGAGGCGCCGGAAGCGCCGTCGTTTGAGGAGGAGGCCGATCCGGCCCCCCCCCGGGCCGAGCGTCAGCCGCCGCGCCGCAGCGCGGAACCTAACTGATCGGAACGTCGCCGCATGGCTTTCATCGAGTGGCTGACCCAACGCAAGCGACCGCTTTCGGAGATGACGCGCTCCGAGCTGCGCCGGCAGGAACTGCTGCTGGAAAAGGACCGCAAGCAGCTACTGAGCAAGATTACAAAGCTCGCCAAGGACAAGCAGGAGATCTTCGAGCGCGGCGCGGATGAGAAAGTGCCGGAAGTGCGGCGGATGCTGGCCCAGGAGTTCGAGCTGCGCACCAGCGAACAGCTCATGCTGCAACGACAGCTCAACATCCGCAGCAAGGAGATGATGACCGTCGGCCGGCTGCGCATGCTGCGCGAAAACGCGGATCGCGCCGGCGCGGCGGGCAAACTCGGCCTGATCAGCGAAAAAGACATGCTTCGGCTGGGCAAGATGATCGAGTCCGACGCGGTGCGGGCGGAGGTCTACCAGGAGCGGCTCGACGAGGTGCTCGCCCTGGGCCGAAGCGTCGACGAAGGCGCCGCCGGCCTGAGCGAAGCCGGCGAGACGGTGATGAACATCTGGGACAAGATCGACCGCGGCGACATCGCCGACCGGTCGGAAGGCTTCGACGAAGCGGACCGGCGGGTGAGGGAACGGCACGCGGCGGCGGAGGGATGAATAGCGAATGGCGAATAGCGAATAACGAATTGCAGAAAAGCTGGGAAGCGTTCGCCGTCATTGGATGACAATCAGAGCCGCGACCGTAAGGAAGCGGTCACGGATAGGCGCTCAGGTTTGATGAGTGCGCATGTACAGGAAGTCAGGAGAATCGATGGCATCGGGGAGGTTGAGAAGAAGCGTATCGAACCGGATGATCGCCGGCGTCTGCGGCGGGATCGCGGAGCACTTTGGTTTCGACGCGACGGCCGTGCGCGTAGGCTACGTGCTGCTGTCGTTCCTGTCCGTCGGATTTCCCGGGATTCTCGTGTACATCATCCTCTGGGCCGTGATCCCGGATCGCGAGTACTATTGATCAGCGACAGCGAACTCGACCGACCGCACCATGAAACGAATAACGTGCTGCAATCCACTACCGAGGGCTCTCCGCAACGGAGCGATCCGGACCCTCTGCCATTCGTTATTCGCTATTCGCCATTCGCTATTCCATTCGCCATTCGCCATTCGCCATTTCTGAGGAAGCTATGGGCCTTTTCAAATCCAGCGAAGAACGCCGCATCGAGCGGGACATCAAGATCCGTCAGGGCATCCGCCGGATCGAAAAGGCCATCCGCGAGCAGGGCAAGTTTCAGGACGAGTTCATCAAGAACGCCCAGCACGCCAAGAAGATCGGCGACGACGCGCAGTACGCGTTTATCCGCAACTCTCTGAAGAAAACCGCGACGATCCGCAAGATGCTCGAGCGGCAGTTGCTGTCCGTCAAGAACGCCATGCTCATCAAGAAGCAGGCGGAAGCCTCCGCCGACTTTGCCGGCGCGATGGGCATGATGGCGACCGAGATCGGACGACTGTTCGGCGAGACGGACCTGGTCAAGACCCAGGCCGACTGGGAAAAGGCGATGGTGCAGTCGCAGACGATGGAGGAGCGCATGAGCATGTTCCTCGACACCGTCGAGGACGTCGCGTCGCAGGACATCGAGATGTCGTCGGCCGGCGAAACGGTGTCCGACGATGAGATCGACCGGCTCATCGAGGCCGAGGCGGAGGCCGAGCATCAACAGGAGATGAACAAGCTCGCCGGCCTGCGGGCGGAACTCGATTCGCTCAAACGTCAGGGCGAGAAGCAGAAGTGACGCCGCCCGCGCCGTCGCCCGCCCCCCCCCTGCCCGACCGGCCGAGTTCACACACCCGGCCCGAGCGTCGGCGGCCTGCCGTGCCGGACTTAGAGATCGGGCCTGCCGGCGACCCACCACCGGCGGCATCGACCGACACCGTTACGACTTCGATCGCGCTGACCCGGCGCGAGCGCTGGGTGGTCGCCTTCCTTGGGGCGGCCGTGTTCCTCGGCGCCTTTTTTCGCATCCCCGCTGGGATACAGACGGGTGACTCGGGAGACTTTCAGATCGCCTGCGCGACCCTGGGGATCGCGCACGCGCCCGGCTACACCGGATACGCTCTGCCGTTCTGGATCGTCACCCGATTGTTTTTCTTCCTGGATCCGGCCTATGTGGTCCAGCTCTGCTGCCTGGCCTGCATGGCCGTCGGGCTGATGCTCGGCGCGGTGCTGCTGATTCGTCTGGGCGTCAACGCGCTCGTGGCCGCGACGGTCGCGCTGGCGCTGACGCTCTATCGCTGGACCTGGTTCAACATGCTCGTCGCGGAGGTCTACGCCCCCTCGCTCGCCTGCCTGACCGGCTGCATCTACCTGGTGGTTGAGTACGGCAGACGGCGGAAGCCGTGGCGCCTGTACGCCGCGGCCGTGCTCTACGGCCTGCTGCTGGTCAACCGCCCCCCCGCCATCTGCTTCCTGCCCGGAATCGTGTTCGCCGTATGGTGGATCGAGCGGGCGTCCGGCGGGCGCGTCGTCCTGCGACGGCTCGCGACGACAGGCGCGCTGTCCGCGGGCGTCGTCGCGGGTGTGCTGTCGCTGATGCTGTATCTCGAAAAGCCGACCACGACGTACAACTATCTGCTCGACTACGCGGAGGCCCGAACCGGCATCCCCGAGGACGACGGGACGTTTCGCGCGGCCGCGGCGCGGCTCGGCTGGCTGATCACGGCGCAGGACTTCAACTATCTGAAGGGATCCACGTTCTACCAGGCGCGTTCGAAGCTGCGCTGGATCCGGCGGCAGTTTTTTGTCTACGACACGCAACCGCTCCTGATCGGGCTGCTCGCGGTGAGCCTGGGCGGCTACGTCCTGGTGCGGCGCTCGCCGGAGTTGGCCGTGATGCTGGGGTCTGTCGTGGTGGGCGCCGTCGCGTTTCAGTTGCAGTATCGCGTCCACGACGACGCGACCGACCTGGTTCCCGTCGCGTGGTCGCTGGCCATTGTTATGGCGGCCGCGCTGGCGCGGTGGTTTCCGCGTGATCTGCCGCCTCGGTGGCGGACGCCGTTGGCGGTGATCTGCCTGGCCGGCGCAGCGCTAATCCTCCGCCACAACGCCGTGCGTTACAATCCGGGCCAGACGCGGGCGGCCGAAGCGTTTCTGGCCGAGATGGACCTGGCCTCGCTTCCGCCGGATGCCGTCGTCGCGTCGGACTGGATCATGTCGCGGCCGGTGCTCTACGCGAAGCTGGTACGCACGCCCCGGCCGGACCTTCACGTGGTGCGGGTCAACGAGCAGGGCCGGTGGAAGGAGGACGTGGTCCGGTACGTGGATCGACCCGTGTATTACACGCAGGAGCATCCCGCGCCCGATGGATTCCGGCTGCGGCCATACCGAAACATCTTTGAGATGGTGCCCGCAGGTGGCGATCAGGACACCGCGGAACGAGGAGATTCGGGATGAAGGTCTGCGGGATTCCACGGGGCGGGTGCGTGAGTCGGCAACGCTGCGTGGCGGCGCTGCATCGCGGTACGCCTGCCATTCTCGCTGACTCCCTCATTCTCTCACTCCCTTCTCGCGGAACGAGACCCTCATGGCAGTGACGTTTGCGACATTCGAGCGGCTCAAGTCCAAGGGCGTCAGCGCGTACAAGAAGGGCGACTTTCTTGCCGCGAAGACGTACCTGATCGACGCGGCCGAGTGCATGATCGAACTGGCCGAACAGGCCAAAAGCGAGGAGACGCGCCGCCAGCACGAGGAGGTCGCGGCCGAGCTGATCGACCTGGCCAAGGACTGCGAGCGGCAGCATCGCAGCCCCTCGCCGGCGCGAACGCGGCAGCGCGAGCGCGAGGATGACAGCGGCACCGACGCCTCCGACTGGATCGCGCGGGAGAAGCCTGACGTCGGCTTCGACGACATCGCGGGCCTCGACGACGTCAAGGCGGACATCCGCCTCAAGATGATCTACCCCTTCTCGCATCCGGAGCTGGCCCAGCGATACGGCGTGCCAACGGGGGGGGGCGTGCTGCTGTACGGTCCGCCGGGCACCGGCAAGACGATGATGGCCAAGGCCATCGCGCACGAGCTCGA
>CAZYLK010000026.1:9114-44935 GCA_964648365.1 uncultured Phycisphaeraceae bacterium | reverse complement strand
CGTCACGCAAGTGACGCACGTCTTCATCGACGGCCGCCCGGTGGAGCTGACCAGCAAGCACTCCGAGCATTACCAGAAATGGTCGAACCGCCCCACGCCCGTCCTGCCCCCCTCACGCACGGACCTGCGCGGTCCGGCGAGCTTCAGCCATAGGTGAGAGGGGAGTAAGGGAGTGAGAGAAGGCAGATGTCTACCGCGGGTTAGCCATATTCATGGCTCGCTCGCCGGGTCGTCGTCTCACTGAGCGACGCCCTACCCGTTTATTCTTCATTCGTTATTCGGTATTCGCCATTCGCCCTTCTCTCAGTCCGCCGCGACCGACGAACGGAACATGGCAAACGTCTCTTCGATCCGGGCCAGCCAGTCGCCGTAGCGGTCGGCCAGAAGCTGCTGGACCGCCAGGACGATGCGCGGGTCGAACTGCGTGCCCTTGGTCCGCTTCAGTTCGTTGACGGCTCCCTCGATGGTCATGCGCTCGCGGTAGACGCGATCCGTCGTCATGGCGTCGAAGGCGTCCGCCACCAGGAGAATGCGCGAGCCGATGGGGATCTGCTCGCCCGACAGGGCGCTGGGATAACCGCTGCCGTCAAAATACTCCCGCTGGTGGCGGATGATCTGAACCTCGGATTCGAGAATGTTGAGCCGGTCGACGATGCGCGTGCTGATCAGCGGCACCTGTGAGATGACCATTTTCTCCAGCGGCGTCAGCGTCCGCCGCTTCATGAGAATCCCGTCGGGGATGCCCACCTTGCCGATGTCGTGCAGCAGCGCCGCGTTGCTGACGCTGCGGATCAGCGCCTCGGCACAACCGAGGTGCCGGGCGACGTGCTCGCAGTAGTACGCGACGTTGCGCGAGTGCCGGGCCGTAAACGGATCTTTTTCTTCCATCGCCTGGAGCAGGGCGGCGATGCTCTGCGTGTGCGCCTCCTTGCTCTGAACGCTGAGCACCGCCAGGCGCTTCCGCAGCGCGTCGATCTCGTCGTCGCCCCCCTTCGGCGGCGCCGTCTCGCCATCGTCCGGCATCCGATCCGCACGGACGACGCGGTTACGCCCCTGCCGCTTGGCCTGGTAGAGCGCCCGGTCCGCGAGGTCGAGCAGGTCGGCCGCGGATCGGACGCGCGAGTCGTTGGTGTCGGCGACGCCGAACGAGGCGGTGATCTGGTGACCGTGCAGCGATTCCAGATGCACGCTCTCCGTGAGGCTCAGGCGGATGCGATCGGCCGCGGCCGCGGCCAGGCCCGCCGTCGTCTCGGGCATGATGATCGTGAACTCTTCCCCCCCGAACCGTGCAGCGATATCGATGCTGCGTGCGCTGTCGCGCAGCACCATCGCCACCTTCTCGAGCACCTCGTTGCCGGCGGCGTGGCCGTAGGTGTCGTTGACGGCCTTGAAGAAGTCCAGGTCCATCATGACCAGTGCCAGCGGACGCCCGTAGCGACGGGCCCGGTTCAGTTCGCGGTCGAGGACGCGGGTCAGGTGGTCATGGTTGTACAGCCCGGTGAGGCCGTCGGTGATCACGGCCGCGCGCAGGCGCTCCTGCATCTGCCAGATGCGCATGCCGACGCGGATGCGGGCGGACAGATCCCGCGAGTCGCAGGGCTTGGTCAGATAATCATCGACGCCGACGTCCCATGCGGTGGCCTTCAGGCCCGGCTCGTCGTGGGCGGTGATCAGGATGAAATAGGTGTCGGCGACGGCGGGATCCTGTCGAACCTGCCGGACCAGCTCGAAGCCGTTTCCATCGCTGAGGTGCAGGTCGCAGACGATGACCTTCGGATGTTCCGCCTTGATGAGTTGGAAACCGGATTCGATGGAGGCGGCATCGGCGACGCGATGCCCGGAGCGGTTGAGGATCTGGGAGATGCAGGCCCGCTGCTGCGGGTCGTCCTCAACCACACACACATCGACGCAGGTTGACATCGTGGCGGCTTACCCTGAATCCTGACGTGCGGTCGCGCAGCGCGCGCGTTCGCAGGGCGCGACCGGGACGCAACGGCCTGCGCACCGCTGGGAACGCGAGCGCGGCGCTCCGGTCGTCCGAACAATCCAGCGGATTCATCGGAGTGCTTGGGGCGCGGCTTCATGTCGATGGGGTAAACCCCGCGGTGCGCGCGTGTTTCACGTCCGATAGCGGGGCGGCTTGCGGGGGGCCGGAAGCGTGGGCAAGGTTCGAGCGGGGGCACGAAGCGGGCGCGCAGCGTAATTCTCAGACGCCACAAACGGCGCCGCCGCGAGGCGTCAGCGGAGTTCGACGTCCCAATACGCGGCGTCGACGAACTGCCGCCAGGAGGCGTACTTGTGCTCTGACAGCTTGATGGTGACGGCCGGGCTGCGGGCCGGCTTGACCGGCGGACGGATGAGCTTCAGCCGCGCCTGGGCCGGCGTGCGTCCGCCTTTTCGGACGTTGCACACGACGCAGGCGCAGACGACGTTGTCCCACGCGTTCGGCCCGCCCTGAGACCGCGGGACGACGTGGTCGATGCTCAACTCCGACGTGCCGAAGCGCTTGCCGCAATACTGACAGGTGTTGTGGTCGCGGGCGAAGATGTTCCGCCGGTTGAACTTCACTTCCTGCCGCGGTACGCGGTTGTACGTCAGAACCCGGATGATGCGGGGCACCGCGACGCTGAACCGAACCGTGCGGACCCAGTCGTGCAGATCCGGCTCGAACTCGGCCCGAAAGGCGCTCAGTTCCGCCCAGCCGTCGAAATCGTACGACGTGTA
Source organism: uncultured Phycisphaeraceae bacterium (assembly GCA_964648365.1). Taxonomy (GTDB): domain Bacteria; phylum Planctomycetota; class Phycisphaerae; order UBA1845; family UBA1845; genus SURF-32. Next base: position 42,211 of record CAZYLK010000026.1, on the reverse strand, counting down.
CCGGCCGTCCTCGACGCTGACGACCTCCGCGACGGGCGCGTTGTCCCGGTCCCGCTTGCACAGAAGCGTGAACGCCCGGCGAACGTCGATGACGCGAAGCGCGACGTAATGCGCATTGAGCATCAGCACGCTGGCGTTGAGCGCGGAAGGCTGCGAGGATCCTGCTGAGATGGCGCCGGCTGCGAAGGTAGACTCTCCTTGCGTCGTCACCGCCGGGCAGAAGGTCCGCCCGGACGGACGGTGTCTGATCGAATCTCAAATGAGTGTAAGTCCGCGGCGGCCGCTGATCAAGCCGAGCCGGCGGATTGGAACCGAAAAACCACGGTTCCCTGACGCAATCTTCACAATTCGACCGGCCCCGTGGAGGCCCCTGGCGCTGGTTTGTGCCCTCCTGCGAGCGGTCCGGGCCGTCTCGGGCGTGCGGACGGGCGGACGGTGGCCCGCCGTTTCTGCGGTGCCGCTGATCCGCTACGCTGGCCGTCGTGCCGCTCGACTTCGCCCGCCTCTGGTTTCGCCCGGCTGCGATGCTCGCGACCGCCCATGCGCGCTCGCAGTTGTCTCGCTTCCTGCGCGATCTCGCGCGGGCGCCGCTGCGGCAGGAGCGCCTGCTGATTCGGCTGCTCGCCCGCCGTCGCGATACCGACTTCGGACGCGAGCACGGCTTCGCGTCGATCGGCTCGGTGGATCAGTTTCGCGCGGCCGTGCCCATTCGGGACTATGAAGGGCTTCGACCGTACATGGATCGCGTGGTGGCGGGGGACGCGGCGGCGCTGCTGGCGGCGGACGAGCCGATTCGCATGTTCGCAGTCAGCAGCGGCACGACGGATCGGCCCAAACGTATCCCGGTGACCGATGCCTTCGTGCGCGCGTATCGTCGGGGCTGGAACATCTTCGGCGTCAAGGCGCTGACGGATCACCCGTCCGGCTGGCTGCGACACATCCTGCAAGTATCGTCCCGGATGGACGAATCCCGGACGGATGCGGGCGTGCCGTGCGGGGCGATCTCCGGGCTGCTGGCAAAGTCGCAGAAGCGGCTCGTCCGCCGGTTCTACGCCGTCCCCCCCCAGACGGCCTACATCGACGACGCCGACGCGCGATACTACGGCATCATGCGGCTGGCGGCGCCGAAGGACGTGGCGTTCTGCGTCGCCGCCAGCCCGGCGACGCAACTGCGGATCGCCCGCGCGGCGCAGCACCACACCGAACGGCTCATCCGCGACATCCGCGACGGTACGCTGACGCTGCCCGTGGGGATGCCCGAATCGGCGGTCTCGACGCAGCCGGGGCGTGGCGCCCGCGGGCCGATCGACGTGCTCAGTCGGATTCGGGCGCGGCTGCGACCCGACCCCGCAACGGCACGACGCTTCGAGCGAATCCACGCCCGCGAAGGCCAGTTGCTGCCGCGCCATTTCTGGAACCTGGCGTTTCTGGCGAACTGGACCGGCGGGACGATGGGGCTGCACCTTGCTGACTTCCCCGCGTGTTTCGGCGATACGCCGGTGCGCGATATCGGCCTGCTGGCTACGGAGGGGCGCGTCTCCATCGGGCTCGGCGACGGATCGCCGGCCGGCGTGCTCGACATCGAATCGGCGTTTTTTGAATTCATCGAGGAGGGCGCATCGAACGACGCCGCGGACACCAGGCTCTGTCACGAAGTGGACGCAGGCAGAACCTATCGCGTGATCATGACCAACCCCGCGGGCCTGTACCGGTATGACCTGGGCGACTACGTGCGCGTGGTGAGGTTCGAGGGGCTGGCGCCGGTGATCGAGTTTCTGCACCGCGGCCGGCACACGGCCAGCATGACGGGCGAGAAGCTGACCGAGTGGCAGGTTGTGCGGGCGTACGCTGCCGCGACCGAGGCGGTCGACGCGGCGGCGGACCTCTTCGTGCTCGCGCCGCGCTGGGCCGACCCGCCCTACTACGCCCTATACGTCGAAAGCGACGGCGCCGCGGCCGAGCGGCTGGCCCGACAGGTGGACGCCGCCCTGTGCGACCTCAACGTGGAATATCGCGCCAAGCGCGCCACGCATCGCCTGGCCCCGGTGGCCGCCCGCCCGCTACAGCCCGGCACGCTGGCGCAGCGCAACGCCCGGCGCATGGCGCAGCGCGGCGGCGCGAACGAACAGTTCAAGCACCAATACCTCATGTCCCGGCCGGGGGAGGATGAGGACCTGCCGGCCGCCCAAGATGAAGAACCCGCAAGCCGGATTGGGTAGGCCTGGTCTGGGGTCACCGGCGGTCAGCCCGCAGCCGCGCCACCGCCACGCCGGGGTCTACTCCTGGCAGGCTGGAACCAGAATCGGATCCTTCAATGCCAGGACATGGTCAGGGGGATCAAGGTCGACCACCGTATCCGCGTTGATGTCGATGCTGACGCTCCGCTCGCAATCGTCAGTGAGGACGATTAACTCCACCTGATCGGGCGTCGGCAAAGCGGGCCGTCCGGCGCATGGTTCCGCCGCTGACGTGAACCGAATGGAAAAAGCACCGTCTTCGGTGACCGGCCATCGAGGACTCCCGTCGCGATTCAACGGCGACTCTTCATCCGTCACCTCGCCATCCGTAAGAGACTGGCCGCCTACCGTGGCATCGCTGACCGGCGTCTGACCGTCGGCTTCCAGCAGAATGCCTTCGACTCTCAGGGAGTCGTCAGGATTGCTCGGCGGCAACGGACAGTCCCACGGCCAGAATGGAAACCAGCCGAACAGCGGCAGGCATGCGAACGCGACACCGATCGCGAGCCATGTCGAACCTGCGTTCCATATTCGTTTGCGCCTCATCGATTGCGCTACCTTCGTTTCCCGTCGGATGCAATAATGGCCCGGGGCAGTGGACAACTGCCCCGGGCCAACGCTGACCTAGTGCGCTTGGCGCACCGTTTCACTCCTGACAAGCCGGAACCAGAATCGGATCCCTTAACTCCAAGATATGGTCAGGTGGATCAAGGTCGACCACGGTGTCCTCGTTGATGTCAACGCTGACGGACCGCTCACAATCGTCGGTCAGGACGATCAAGTCAACTTGATCGGGTCTCGGCAAAGCCGGTGCCCCCTCACACGGCTCCGCCGCAGACGTGAACCGGATGGAAAAGGCACCGGCGTCGGTGACCGGCCATCTACGACTGCCGTCCCGGTTCAGGGGCGACTGCTCATCCGTCACCTCGCCATCGGTGAGAGACTGGCCACCGACCGTGGCGCCGCGTACCGGAGTCTGGCCGTCGGCTTCCAATAGAACACCTTCCACTCTCAACGAGGCACCAGGATCGTTGACCTGCAATTCACAGTCCCACGGGAAGCAGCCGAGAAGCGGCAGGCACCAGATTGCGAGACTCAAAGCGAGTACTGTCGAACGTGTCGTATACGCTTTCTTCCAGAACATTCGGTTCGCTCCAGTTCGTTCACGTTGTACATGTTCAGTTTGCCGCATTGCAGCACTGTTCATTCCACCAGAAGCCGACTCTGTAGGTGCCAGTAACGTTTTCCCACTCCTCTACGGGTGGACAATTATCATCGTCATCCACTGGTGTGTGGATTGCACCGTCCACGTATCCACATGAATGCGCCATCTCGTGGAAGATCGTGTTGACGCATCCACACTCATCCATGGTATCCGGCATGCAGTACCATATCTGTGCTCCTCCGAGGTTGCACCCGCCCGCGTTACCACACGGTCCGCAATCATCATCGTCCGCACAACTCACCTTCAATCGCGCGAAAGACGATCCGCCGCAGCCGGCTCTACCTTTCATACACTTTTTGAAGCCGGCGGAAGCGCCAGGAATGCTGTCGATCAGCTCGCTCATCTCATCAACACTATCCTTGCATGGTATCGTACGCTCCTCACAACTCTGCCCGGATCCGTCATAGAAGAGCGGCCCATCACATTCCGTTGGCGCTGTATAAGACTTGAAGAAGTCTGCAACGTAGTTGACGCCCATAATGATGACGTTGCCTAGGAATTGGAAAACATTCCCGATGTTGAAGGCGAGTGCGGCCTCGGGGTCACATCCGAACACCTCGATCAGCGTCTCCGCGAATTCCTCGTCGGTGCCCTCGTCGGTCTCCAGCCCGTTGGCAACGGTATAGGTCCACCCGCCTTCGTAGACAATGGTGGACGGCGACTGGTAGTATGAAATGTACCCGCAGATGTGCAGTTCATCATCGTCCAGTTCAACGGACAGGCTGAGCGTGTACACGACGGAGTCGCGCGTGATGACCGTCACGCTGTCAACGGTTACAAGGTCAGGATCGACCGTAAGGAAGGACGTGCCGCTGGCCTCGGTCGTGCCGTCGACGACCAGGAGAACAGGCGACGATGCAAACACGACGCCGGACGTGTCCTCCACCACGCTGGGTTCGCCGACGCGCAGCGCCCCGCCGCACCCTTCGCCCTGGGTGCTCAGGTCGTCAACCATGACCTCCAGCATGTCGCCGATGTCTTCGATGTCGCCGATATCAGCCAGCACCGTGGCGGCAGGAAAGGCGGCCATCAGGACACAGCACAACGGAACGGAACGGAACGGAACGAGGCAGTTTCGAGACATCATTGGGACTCCCTTTCAGATTGAACCCTCTGCGATGGGAATGCCGGCGACCAGATAGCGAAGTGATCGAATGCCACGTTGCCCGGATGCGTACCCTGCTGGCAGCGTCCCGCAAGTCATCCACTGACCCCTCGTGCTCCGCGCCCATGCGGAGCCTCACCGGCACCCTCGAAACCGATGTCCAAGCCGTCCACCCTTCGCCGCAGCGCGGCAAACCTCCTGGAGACGGCTGAGGTTCATTCTGAGGTTAATCCGCCGTACCCGTCAATACCGCCCGGCAGAGGCCCGACAAGTTCTTACAAATGAGCCAGCCGGCTCCGGACCGCAACTCGGCGCACGCTCACTTCTGCCCGGACTTCGTGGACCGGCCGTGAACTCACCCGCTCCGCTTCCCCACCTCCCGAATCGCCTCCATCATCCGATCGCGGGCGGGGTGTCGCGGGTCGAGTTCGAGCGTGATGCGCCATTGGCGCACGGCGTCCTCGCGGCGTCCGGCCTCCCACAGCAACTCGCCCAAGCGGAAGCGCGTCGGCGCGTCGTCGGCGCGGGCGCGGGCCGCGCGCTCCAGCGCGTCGATGCAGCGCGCGCGGTCGCCCTCGGCCGCCCATCGGTTGGCCGCGGTGTGATAGACCGTAAACAGCCACGGGCCGTACTTCGCCGCATCGGCGGCGGCCGCGGCCTCGGCGTGGTCGACGTAGCTCTGCGTATCGCCGACGCCCAGGCACGCGCGGGCCAGGCCGTGTTCAACCTCGGCGCGACGCGCGGGCGACAGGCCGGGGTCCGCGTCCGCCAGCGCGCGGATGTACGCCCGGCGGGCTTCGTCATACCGCTGCGCGGCCAGCGAAACGTCACCCAGCAGCAACGCCAGTCCCGGCACCTCAGCTTCGAGCGCTATTGCCCGGTGAACGTGATAGAGCGCCGAGCCGACACCGCACGCGCGATAGATCGCCGGCGCTTCCGCGAGGGGTTCCAGCAGAAACGACTCGCCGTAGAGCGTCCCGGCCAGATCGCTGGTTGCCTTGACGATCCGCGGATCGACGACGTCCCGGCCGCGGGCGTGCAGCGTTTCCGCAAGCCGCGCGTGCAACGCGCCGGTCTCGTAACCGAACTCGAGCGCCTTCAGATACGACTGCGACGCCAGTGCCGGTCGCCCGTCGAGGCGGTGACACTCGCCCATCAGGTAATGGTCGATCCCCGACGCGGGTTGGACGGTCAGACAGCGCGCGATGCAACTCCGTGCCTCGGCCGGCTGCCCCAGCAGCAGCCAGGCCTGACCGAGTAGCTGCTGAACGTCGTGAAGCCCGGCCTTCTCGGCGTGGGGCGCCAGCACCGCCACGGCGTCTTTGCCTCGCCCGGCATCCACGTACCAGCGCGCCAGTTGGGTCGCAGCGTCGACAAGCAGCGGCTCAGCCCGGACCAGCGCTTCCAGCAGTGCGACGGCGGACTCGATCTCTCCTGTCCGATGCACGGCGACGGCGTGATGGAGGCGGAATTCCGCCCGGGTCGGATCGGCGGCGATCGCCTTCGCGAATGCCGTCGCGGCCGCGGCCCAGTCCTGAATCGCCTCCGCCTGCCGACCGCGCTCGAACCACTCTCCTGCGGATGGCTCCTGCGATTCGTCGCTACAGGCGGCAGCGGCGGACGCTGCCGCCAGGGCCAGCCCGAGAACCACGGGCGCGAGCTTGTTCAGCCGCAGAAACAACGGGAAACGCCCCAATTCCAACGCGTCGGGATCACGCCGCACCGCCTGTCTGGCCGAGTGCCGCGAAAGACGGCTATAGTGTACCGTTTCGTGTCCGACGAAGGGAGTCAGGCGAGTGAGTGAGTTCAGGAGGAGCGGGGGAATGGGCGTTTGCGGGCCGCGGGGCAAGATCGAGCCGGCGTGGTCAGGCCTGCGCCGCTCCGGCCGCCGGGTGGGGGGCGTGCGGCTGCTCGTCGTGTTGCTGGTGCTTCCCGTCGGGTCCGGCTGCATCGTCAGCCAGCCGCGCGGCGCCGGGCGCGTGCTGCACCTCAGCGAGGCATCGACCGGCGCCGGATACTATCTTTACTTGCCCGCCGATTATCGCGGCTCCGATCCGGCCCATCCGCCGGCCACAACGCGCGCGACCGGCGCCAAGCGCCCCCTCGTCGTGACGTTTCACGGTATGAAGCCGTTCGACACCGCCAAGTCGCAGATTCGCGAGTGGCAGCAGGAGGCGGACCGTTACGGCTTCGTCGTCTGTGCCCCGCAGTTGCGGGCGCCGGACATCACCAAGCCGCCGCCGCTGGACCGCGTCACCTCCTCGCTCCGTCGCGACGAGGCCGTGACGCTCGCCATCATGGACGAAATCGTCCGAACGACGGACGTCAACCCGGCCGCCGTCCTGGCGACGAGCTGGTCCTATGGCGGTTACATCGCGCACTACATGGTTAACCGGCATCCGGATCGGTTTTCCTGCCTGGCGGTCAAGCAGAGCAACTTCAACGCGGACCTGCTCGACGAGGTCAACGTGGCGAAGTACCGCGACATGCCGATCGCGGTGTTCTACACGGAAAACGACCTCGGCATCTGCCGGCGCGAGTCGATGGCCGCCGGCAACTGGTATGCCCAGCGCGGTTTCGACATCACGTTCGCGCGGTTCGCATCGCACGGGCACGTGCGAACGCCCGGACCGGCGGGTGCCTTCTTCGCCCGTGTCTGCGGCGTTCCGGCGAAATCGCCTCCCTTCGAAGTGGCGTACTTGCAGGTTCTCAGCTCAGACGTTCTGGCGGCCAGAGCCACGACGACCACGGTCGGCGCGCCCCCGCGTGGCCCCGGCCGGGTTCCGGCCGCAGGGCGGTCTTCCACAGGATCGCTACCGGGCGATGCCGCCGGGACGGCTGCCGACCGTGACTCGCCCGTGCGCATCCGCGTCAGCCGGACGATCGACGTGGCGCCGCTGCTGCTGACCTACCAGGTCCACATCGATGACCGGATCGCGGAGGGTGCTTCGGTGGTGTGGCTCATCGGGGCCGAGCCTGTTTCGAGCGGCATCAGCGGCCAGAAACTGCTGACCGAGGCGGGTGATCACGTCCTTTCGGTCGTGGTCACCGATCGAACCGGCGTCGAGCATCGCGCGTCGGAAGTCGTCACCGTTCTTGAACGATTGAAGGCGGGGGGGTGAGGTGGCCATGTCAGGCAGCGACGGCAGGCAATCAGCCGATCGCCGGGCGGCGCCCATCGATGCGCTGCCGGTCGAATTTGCGGCCGCGCAGCTTCCCGACCCGCCGGGCATGTCTGTCCGTCCAGCGGGGATTCTCCGCAAGCTGGCCAGGTGGCTCGGCTCGGCCTGCGTTACGGCCGCCCTGGTTCTTATCCGCAGTTACCAGGCCTGGGTTCGGCCCAATCTGGTTGGCTCGTGCAAGTTCTGTCCCTCGTGCAGTGACTACGCCGCGGAGGCGCTGCAACTCCACGGCGTCTGGCGCGGGGGAAGACTCGCCGTCCGACGGCTCGCGCGCTGCCACCCCTTTTCGGCCGGCGGCATCGATCCGGTGCCGGCGCCCTGATGCTTCGGGCGCGTGCCACATGGAACGGCTCAAGGTGGGCGCTCGCCAAGCGTGGATCGGGCGGCTTCCGCCGGAGGCGGACCGAAGGCGGGCCGTGGCCCGCTGGCACGCTACGTTCCCGAGCGCTGCACGGCTGCTGCGCTCGCCATGGCCTCGAAGACGAGACCATGCCACCCTCCGAACCTGTCACGCGGCATGATGCCACCCTCGGAACCTGTCATGCGGGATGATGCCGCCCTCGGAACCTGTCATGCGGCGTCATTCGTCTGACGTTTCAGTTTCTCGTTGACAACCCTGCGCCGCCAGTTAGTATCGCGACGGAGATTGTGTCTCCCCATTCTGTCGGCGGAATTTGCTGTTACGGAGGTCTCTCGATGCGACGGAACGCATGTCTGTTCGGAACGCTCGTCCTGACGGTCACTCTGGCGGGTTGCAACAATCCCAAAAAGAACAACGATACGCAAAGCGCGTCGGCCTATGACTACGAGTCGCCGCTGGTGTACGAGCCCGCGGCGCAGCCGGCGCCCGCTTCGGACTACTCCAGCAGTATGATGGCCTCAGCGCCCTACGAGTCCTACCCGGGCGCTGCGTCGCCGGTCGGCGACGGGGGCTACGGCGCCGGCGGCGGACGGACCCATGTGGTTTCCAAGGGCGACACGCTCTATTCGCTGGCCCGCCGGTATTACAACGATCAGCGCCGCTGGCGCGACATTTACGAGGCGAACCGCTCCTCCCTGCCGGATCCGAACATGATCCGCGTCGGGCAGACGCTGGTCATTCCGTAGCCGCCGCGTGACGCGGTCGCATCCTGTTGATCCGGTGGCAGCCGGTTGATCCGATCGTGATGCGGGGTGGCGGCGGCCCGTTGGTGCGGGTCTGTTTCATACCCTGTTCAGCGGGCGGCCGGTTGCGCCCCGGTTGGCGGGAGACGTGCCCGTGGGCCAGCCGCTTCGACTCGACACCGACGTACAGTTCGTCAAGGGCGTCGGCCCCGTACGGGCCAGGGCGCTCGAACAACTGGGCGTGCGGACGGTCGGCGACCTGATCCATCACTTTCCCTTCCGCCATCAGCTTCGGCCCAAGTCCATCGCCATCGGCAAGATCTCGCGCCCCGGCGAAACCGTCACGTTGGTGGGCCAGCTTCGCTCCGTCCGCAGCCGCGGGCCGGCACACAAGCTGCGCGTGTCGGCCGACCTGGTCGACGGCACCGGCCTGTGCAGGCTTCGCTGGTTCAACACCGCCTGGCTGGCGGACCGTCTGCACAACGGTCTGATCGTCCGCGTCACCGGCAAGGTGGACGTGCCCAATCGTTACGCCGCCCTGGCCAATCCGCAGATCGTCATCGTCGAACGGGGCGAAGACCCCTTCTCCGGCGACGAGGACCGCTTCGACCCGGTCTATCCCGCCAACGCGAACATCTCTTCGAAGGAGATCGCCCGCGCCGTGCAACTCGTTCTGGACGAGGCCGTCGCGCTGGTGGCGGACCATGTGCCGCCACCGCTCTACACACGGCGCAAGCTGCCAGACCGCCGCGCCGCTATCCGTCTGATTCACCTGCCGGACGATCCCGAACAGGCCGCGGCCGGTCGAAGGCGGCTCGCCTACGACGAGTTCCTGCTCATGCAACTTGCCGTCCGCATCCGCCGGCGGATCATGATCGAAGACGTGCGGGCGCCGATCATCACCACGACGGCGAAGATCGACGAGCGCATCCGGGCGCGGATCCCGTTCGCGTTGACAGCGGGTCAGAACGAAGCCGTCGCGGGCATTGCGGCCGATCTGGCCCGCCGCCAGCCGATGAACCGGCTGTTGCAGGCGGACGTGGGGGCCGGCAAAACGGCCGTGGCACTGTACGCGGCGCTGACGACGATCGCCAACAAACACCAGGTGGCGCTGCTGGCGCCGACGGAGGTGCTGGCGAGCCAGCATCACGAGAAAGTCGAGCGCTACCTGAAGGGCAGCCGCGTGCGGATTGCGCTGCTGACCGGTTCGACGCCCGCGGCCGCGCGGCGGCAGATCTACACGGCGATACGCCGCGGCGAAATCGACCTGCTCATCGGTACCCACGCGCTCATCGAGGAGGCCGTCGGCTTCGCAAGGCTGGGTCTCGTGATCATCGACGAGCAGCACCGCTTCGGAGTCGCCCAGCGCGCCCGCTTGCGATCAAAGGGCGAAGCGCCGCACTGCCTCGTGCTGACCGCGACGCCCATCCCGCGCACGCTGGCCATGACGGTGTTCGGCGACGTGGACGTCTCGGTGATCGCCGGCCTGCCGCCGGGGCGCAAGCCGGTGAAGACGCACCTGGTCGGCGAGAAGAACCGGGGGGGGGCATGGGCGGACGTGCGCAAACGACTCGACGCCGGGCAGCAGGCATTCGTCGTCTATCCGCTGGTGGACGACTCGGAGACGCTCGATCTGCGCTCGGCCACGCAACAGGCGGAAGAGTTGAAGACGAAGCAGCTCGCCGGGCATGACGTGGGCCTGCTTCACGGGCGGATGAGCGCGGCTGACAAGCACCAGGTCATGTCGCGGTTTCGCGAGGGGCGGTTGCCGGTGCTGGTGGCCACGACCGTCGTCGAAGTCGGCGTGGACGTCCCCGGCGCGACCATGATGGTCATCGAACATGCCGAGCGTTACGGGCTGAGCCAGCTTCATCAGCTTCGCGGCCGCGTCGGTCGCGGCGACCTGCCCGGCGTCTGCTATCTGATGACCGACACGGACAACGAGGCGGCGCTGGAACGGCTCAAGGTGGTCTGCACGACGAGCGATGGCTTCCGCATCGCTGAGGAAGACCTCCGCCTGCGCGGCCCGGGCGAACTGCTGGGCAAGCGTCAGCACGGAATGCCGGCGCTGAAGGTCGCCAGCCTTGTCGAAGACCTCGACCTCCTCACCGCCGCCCGCGACGACGCCGACGCCATCCTCCGCGTCGACCCGACGCTCACCCGGGCGGAACACCGCGGCCTGCACGATGCGCTGAAGCGCGACTACGCGGAGAGCATGGGGATGATCGACGTGGCGTGAGGTCCGGTGTGGCACCGGTTTTCAACCGGTGGTCCGGTGTGGCACCGGCTTTCAGCCGGTGGTCCGGTGTGGCACCGGTTCTTAACCGGTGGTCGTGTGTGGCACCGCACCGCTGCTCAATTCCCGTTGGCACTCACGGCCGATAATCCGCCGCCACCACCGCGTGCGCCAACTCGCCGATACATCGCTGTCCGTTTCGCCGCCGGAGAAGCCCGTGTCTACCGCTACGCTTAATCCGCGCCCGGAATCGCAAGTCGGCATGCCCGGCGACGCGCCCAAGAAGCCGAAGCAGCCGCGGCACTTTGACTTCAACCGTATCACCGACGAGCAGTTTCTTGAAGCGGCCGAGCACATGCACCTCAATGACGAGGTGCGACAGCTTCTGCTCACGCCATATCGCGAACTGATCGTGCAGATTCCCGTGCGCATGGACGACGGCAAGCTGCGCATGTTCCACGGCTACCGCGTGCAGCACAATGGCGTGCGCGGGCCCTACAAGGGCGGCCTGCGTTTCCACCACCAGGTGGACCTCAGCGAAGTACGCTCGCTGGCGGCCTTGATGACCTGGAAAACGGCTCTGGTGGACATCCCCTTCGGCGGGGCCAAGGGCGGCATCGCGTGCGACCCGTCGCACATGTCACGGGCGGAGCTGCAATCGCTGACCCGCGGTTTCACACAGAAGATCGACATGGCCCTGGGTGTCTATCGCGACATCCCCGCGCCGGACATGAACACCAACGCCCAGGTCATGGCCTGGATCATGGACGAGTACGGTAAGAAGCACGGCTACACGCCCGCCATCGTAACCGGCAAGCCGATCGCGCTGGGCGGGTCGCTGGGGCGCGAAGAGGCCACCGGCCGCGGCACGATGATCATCACCCGTGAGGCGTGCAAGGCGTTCGGCGTGTCGCTCAACGGCGCAGCGATTGCGATCCAGGGATTCGGCAACGTCGGTTCGTGGGCGGCTCGGCTCTTAGCCAAAGAGGGCGCCCGCATCGTGGCCGTGTCGGACGTTCACGGCGGGATATGCAGCCCCGAAGGGCTGGACATCGACGCCGTTTCGATGCACCTGAAGGAAAGCGGTTCGGTAGTGGACATGCCGGGCACGCGGGCGATCGACAACGAAGAGATTCTCATGCTGCCGGTGGACGTACTGATCCCGGCGGCGCTCGGCGGCGTGATCCACGAAGACAACGTCAACGACGTGCGGGCGAAGATCGTGGTCGAAGCAGGCAACTCGCCGGTTACGCCCGAAGCGGATCGCGTGCTGCGCCAGCGGCAGGCGCGCATCGTGCCCGACATCCTCGCCAATGCGGGCGGTGTGACCGTTTCGTATTTCGAGTGGGTGCAGAACTTGCAACAGTTCCGCTGGTCGCTCGACGACGTCAACACGCGGTTGGAAGAGCGCATGATGGCGGCGTGGAACCGCGTGTTCGACGTGCATCAGGCGCAAAAGCTGCCCCTGCGCGTGGCCGCGTACGTCGTGGCGCTGGAGCGCGTGGCCGAGGCGACGCGGCAGCGATACTAGAAGAAATGGCGAATGGCGAATCGTGAAAGACGCCCGTTCTGGGCGAGTCGCGCGGGGGCTCGCGACCTGCCGCCTCTTACCGCCGAACTCCCGGTTGGGTACCGTGGAGACGTGATCGGCCCGCGGCGTCGGCGTTTTGCGCTCGGCCATGGACATCTTGAATTCGGCCCCGGTGGATACTAGAATACCATTGCAGTCGGCGGCATAATCCATCCCTTGGCAGTAAGCGCCTCTGGTCGATCCTGAGGTGGCCGAGCCCAAGGGATTTTTTCATTGCCTACAGCGATATTCATCGATGGCGGGTTCTTCCTCAGGCGGTTTCGTTGCCTGCAAGGGCGCAGGGCGCCAACCGAAGTGGCGGAAGCGCTGCACTGGATGTGTCGCGAACACTTGAAGCATCGACGCCGCGATCGTCAGACGGCCGCGGAACCTCGTCAACTCTACCGCATTTTCTATTACGACTGTCCACCGCTCAGCAAGAAGGTCCATAACCCCGTAACTGGGCTGGCGATCGACTTCTCCCGTTCGGAGCTTGCAGGCTGGCGCTTGAGCTGCCTTCGGGAACTCAAGAAGAAACGCAAGGTGGCGGTTCGACTTGGGTATCTGAACGACCGCTCGGCACGCTGGATACTGAGAGAGGAAGTGCTCAAGCGCCTCCTCTCGGGCCAGCTTCCTGTGGCGCAGTTGGCGGCCGAGGACGTTCAGTACGAAGTGCGGCAGAAAGGCGTCGACATGCGGCTCGGGTTGGACGTGGCGTCGCTTGCCTACAAACGTCTCGTCGATCAGATGATTCTCGTTGCCGGTGACAGTGACTTTGTGCCTGCTGCGAAACTTGCTCGGCGTGAGGGGATCGACTTCATCCTCGATCCGATGTGGGCGCCCATCCGCGACGATCTTCATGAGCACATCGACGGGCTTCGGTCCGTACTCCAGCGGCCTGGATCGAGCCCCCTCGACAATCCGACACCGCGTTCGTGATCGTGCGGCCGCTTCCGGAGGCCCGGTCCGTCAGGCGATGCATGTCAGGCCATGCGTCTCTGCGCGAGCGGTTCAGCGTGGTTCAGCGGCCTTGGAATGAGGGCAGACGCGACGCACGCGCTCCTTTGACAATCCCTCCGTTTGCCGCTCTGCTGCTGCCATGCGGCCCTTCGACGATCCGGCGTGCGACGCGGCCGTGTGAGGCTCCATTCACGAGGCCGCTGCCATGACTGAAAACACCGCGTTTCGCGACATCCCCTACATGGGCGTCATCCGCGTCGTCGTCGAGGCGATGAAGCTCGGATATCGGCAGGAGGATCCGTCGTGGGCGAATCTGGGACAGGGGCAGCCGGAGGTCGGGACGCTGGCCGGCGCGCCGCCGCGGATGGACCATGTGCCGGTGCTCCCCGGCGACTATGCCTATGGTCCGGTCGAGGGGCTGCCCGAGCTGCGCGAGGCGGTGGCGGCGCACTACAACCGGCTCTACCGCCGCGGCATGGGCTCGCGGTATAAGGCGGAAAACGTCGTGGTCGCGGCCGGCGGGCGAACCTCGCTGACCCGCGGCGCGGCCGCGCTGGACGAAGGGCGGCTCGGCTACTTCATTCCGGACTACACGGCCTACGAGGATCTGCTGACTGCGTTCCGACGCTTCACGCCGGTGCTGGCCGGGGCGACGCAGGACTCGGCGTTTCGCGTGGATCCGAAGGAACTGGAGGAGCGCATCAACCACGCCCACCTGTCGGCGCTGATCCTCAGCAACCCCTGCAACCCGACCGGCCGCACGATCACCGGGCCGGAACTGGCCGAGTGGGTCAACATCGCCCGGCGACGCAAGTGTACGCTGCTGATGGACGAGTATTACTCGCATTTCACCTATGCCGCGTCCGCCGATGAGCCGGTCGGACCCGTGAGCACGGCCGCGTTCGTCGACGACGTCAACCGCGATCCGGTCGTCATCTTCGACGGCCTTACGAAGAACTACCGTTACCCCGGCTGGCGGGTGGGATGGGCGATCGGGCCGGTGGAGGCCGTGCGGGCCATGACGGCCGGGGGCAGCTTCGTCGACGGCGGCCCGCCGCGGCCCATGCAGCGGGCGGCGGTCGAAATCCTGGAGCCATCGCGGGCGGACCAGGAGACGAATGCGGTGCGGAAGGAGTTCCGCCGCAAGCGCGATCTGACGGTCGAGCGGCTCACGCAGATGGGCATCACACTGCCGCGTCAGCCGGAGGGCACGTTTTACGCCTTCGGCTGCATCCGCGACCTGCCGCCGCAGCTCAACGACGGCGTGGCGTTTCACTACGAGTCCATGAAGCACCGGGTGCTCACGGTGCCCGGCGAGTATTTTGACGTGAACCCGTTCCGCTCGCGGCCGGGCCCGTCGCCGCTGGCCGGGTACGTGCGTTTCTCCTTCGGCCCGCCGATGAAGACGCTGAGTGAGGGGCTGGATCGGCTGGCCGAAATGGTGAAGCGGGCACGGGGGTAGTGCGGTCTGGGGCAGCCAGCCGAGACGCCCCGTCGAGCTGTGCTCGCCGCGCACTTGCATGAACCCTAACAGGTGCCGTATGATCCCGCCACGCCCATGGACGATCCCTATCTCGACATCATTCGTGACGCAATCCGCGTGTGTCTGAATTACAAGCCGGCGTTTGGTCGCGGCGGGCGCGACGGGATTTCGCTGGAGCAGTTTCAGCAGATTTACCGGGATGATGCGTTCTACGGATGGTTCGGTTTGGATTCGCCGCTGGTCTATGCGGCCCACAAGGCTGCCGGCGGAATGACGTCGGTCTACCGCCAGATTGGCATTGGCTGCCAGCGACTGTTCCAGCAGATTCTACAGGATGCGTTGGGCCTTACAGCCGCCGATGCGACGTGGTCATATCGGGTGAGCGCGCCAGGAGCGAAAGCACGCACGATTGCCTTGGACGCACGGATTCCGCTCGGCAAGGTTGGCAACGACGATGCGCGAGTTCGCTGCGAAGCGTGGCTCGCTGCGGCCTTGGCACACATCGGCTTGGCAAGCAGGCACGAGAGATCGCTCGACGGATGCGTTTTCGAAGTCCGGCAGGGCTATAAGAGTAAGGACGCCAAGCGCCAGAACGCCGACATCTCAAACGCTGCGAATGCGTTCGCACATCACTACTTTCCCGTCATGTGCCTACTATCTGTGCAGATTCCGGACAGTCTCGCCGGCCGCTACGCGCGGGCGCACTGGCTGATCCTTCGGGGAACCGCTTCGGGTACGCCGACCGATTCGACGTACGTCTTCGCGCGGGATGTGCTCGGCTATGACCTGGCGGAGTTCTTCCGTCGTAACTCGGCTGCGATCAAGAAGGAGATGATCGCCGTGCTGGAGGGGCTTCTCGCGTGAATGTCGATCTGTTCGGCCAGCCATTGACGGACGTGGCGCCAACTGCGGGAGTCGGCCGCCGAGACCATCTGACGTTTCGGGGAAACCTGTCGCGCGGTCGGCACGGATGGCTGCGGCTGACGCCTGCGTATTCTCTCCATCTTGTCCGACGCCTGCTCGCTCAATGCGGTCCGGGTGACGTCGTCCTCGAACCGTTCTCCGGTACGGGCACGACCGCTCTGGCCTGCGCGTCGGAGGGCATTCCCTGTCATGCCGTAGACATCAACCCGTTCCTTGTCTGGCTGGGCAATCTCAAGCTGACTCGATTCGGCGACGGCGTTTCGCGCGCCGTGGTCAGGGCCGCGGCGCGCATCGCCGACGCTGCGCGCGACCCTGGCGCGCCCTCATGGCAGCCGGACCTCCACCAAATCGAGAAGTGGTGGGACGAGGCGACGCTGGGTGCGCTCGGCGCCGCCTGGCAGGCGATCCGCGAACCGCGCCGCGCCCGATCGCCAGGCGTGACTGAACTCCTCAGCGTCGCGTTTTGCCGAGCGATGATCCAAACGGCGAACGTCTCATTTGGCCATCAGTCCATGTCGTTCAAGAAAGCCACCGAGACAGACGGGCTCTTGGATCGCTCTACTGACGAGATTCGCGAGACCGTGGCCGGCGCCTTTCTTGCGGCCGTGCGCGAAGTCGTGGACTCGCTGGATGTCGATCCGCCGTCAGTCGAGTGCGCCGTGTATCTCGGTGACTCACGCGACTTGCCCACGTCATTGCCGCCGGCGCGTCCGGAGTACACCGTCGTGATCACGTCGCCGCCGTATCCCAACCGCATGTCCTACATTCGCGAGCTTCGACCTTACATGTACTGGCTCGGCTATCTTTCCGACGGGCGCGCGGCCGGAGAGCTCGACTGGCAGGCTATCGGCGGCACGTGGGGTTGCGCGACCAGCCTGCTGAACAAGTGGTCCCCAAACGGCCATCGGACGATCCCCTTTCCCAGCTTTGACCGGATCATCCGCGCCATCGGCGCCAGTCACGCGATTCTCGGCCGCTACGTCCACAAGTACTTCGAGGACATCAAGAGCCACATCATCGGCCTTCGCGACGTTCTCGCCCCGGGCGCACGTTGCCACTACATCGTTGGCAACAGCAAGTTCTACGATACGCTTCTGCCCGTCGAGGGAATCTATGCTGCGCTGTTTGCCGATGCTGGATTTGTCAACGTCAGCGTCGATACCGTTCGGAAGCGCACGAGCAAGAAGGAACTCTTCGAGTTCGTCGTTCATGCCCACACGCCCGACAAGAGTCGCCGCGGCCGATGTTGAGTGCTCGAGACCGGCGGGCCTTGGATTTGACTGCCCGCTGCCGGTTGAGGACGGGGGCGACAAGCACCCTCGCCGCAGGCGGCCCGTCGCACGGGCGTGGCTTCCGGGGTGGGCGATCCGGCGGCTGACGGGCCCAGAGAGGTCGGAAACTGTCCGGGCTGTTTTTGCAGAGGCACGCTTTGCGTTACAGTAAGCAGGCGTCGCAAGAGATTGGTGCATCGGCGCGTAGGCCCTTGCGTCCGCTTGCGACACGCGGCGGATGCAGCCGCCTGGATTCATCACTGAGGGAGCCTTCCATGATCGGCGTTGCAAGACGTTCTCTTCTCTTCACCTTTGGGGCAGCCGTGATGCTGTCGCCCGCCCTGACCCGCGCTCAGGACGAACGCCCCGCTCCGAAGAAGATCACCACGGTCGAGGGCATCACCGAGTACCGTCTCGACAACGGGCTCCAGGTGCTGCTCTTTCCTGATCCTTCCAAGGCCACGGTGACGGTCAACGTGACCTACCGCGTCGGCTCGCGGCATGAGGGGCGCGGCGAGGCGGGCATGGCCCACCTGCTGGAGCACATGGTCTTCAAGGGCACGCCCACGTACGAGAACATCTGGGGGGCGCTGGAAGATCACGGCGCGTCATTTAACGGCACGACCTGGGTCGACCGCACGAACTACTTCGAGACGCTGCCGGCCAGCAACGAAAACCTCGAGTTCGCCCTGCACATGGAGGCGGACCGCATGGTCAACAGCTTCATCAGCGCCGAGGAACTGGCCAAAGAGATGACCGTCGTCCGCAACGAGTTCGAACGCGGCGAGAACAACCCGGCGGGTGTCCTCAGCGAGCGGATGACCTCCGCCGCCTACCTCTGGCACAACTACGGCAAATCGACCATCGGCAACCGCAGCGACATCGAGCGCGTCCCGGCCGAGAATCTCAAGCGCTTCTACCAGAAGTACTATCAGCCGGACAACGCCATGCTGGTCGTGGCGGGCAAGTTTGACGTCGAGCGCACGCTGACGCTCATCAACGACTATTTCGGCCGCATCCCCAAGCCGACGCGCGTGCTGGAGGCGACCTACACGGAAGAGCCGGCCCAGGACGGGCCGCGCTTCGTCACGCTGGAGCGCGTCGGCGACGTGGCTTCCGCCGGCCTGGTGTACCACATCCCCGCCGGCTCCCATGCCGACTACCCGGCCGTGTCCATCCTGGAAGACATCATGACGTCGCAGCCGTCCGGACGGCTTTACAAGGCGCTGGTTGAAACCGGCAAGGCCGCCAGCGTTCGCGGGTCGGCCTTCTCCTGGGCCGAGCCGGGCGTCATGGAGCTCATGGCCCAGATCCGCCTGGAACAGGACGCCCGGGCCGTGCTCGACGAGATGACGAAGATCGTGGAGGGCATCGGCGCCGGCGAGATCACCGATGAGGAAGTCGAGCGCAGCAAGACGCGCATGCTCAAGAACATCAAGATGGCGCTCACCGACAGCGGCCGCATCGGGATTCAGCTCAGCGAATTCGCCGCCCTGGGCGACTGGCGGATGTTTTTCATCCATCGTGACCGGCTCAAGGAGGTCACGCCCGCGGACGTGCAACGCGTCGCCTCGACCTATCTGGTTTCCAGCAACCGTACGGCCGGCCTGTTTATCCCGAGCAAAGAGACGCCGGTCCGTTCCACGGTTCCCCCGGCGCCCGATGTTCAGCAGATCGTCTCCGGCTACAAAGGCAGCGAGACCATCGAGACGGGCGAAGCATTCGTGGCCACACCCGAGAACATCGAAAAGCGCACCACCCGCGAGACGCTCGACAACGGCATCCAGGTCGCGATGCTGCCCAAGGAAACCCGCGGGGACGCCGTGCGGGCGAACCTGGTGTTCCGCTTCGGCACCGAGAAGGACATGGTCGGCCACACCACGGCCCTGAGCATCATCCCGCGCATGTTGATGCGCGGCACGAAGAACAAATCGTATCAGCAGTTGCAGGATCAGATCGACAGGCTCCAGTCGCGGATCAACGTCTTCGGCGGCGCCGGCCAGGTCATCGTTGCCATCGAGTCCGACCGGGAACACATCGCCGAGGCGATCGACCTCGTGGCCGAGATCATGAAGGAGCCGGCGCTGACGACGGACGAGTTCCAGGTGATCAAGCGCGAGAGCCTGGCCGCTCAGGAGCGCGGCCTGTCCGACCCGCAGGCGCTCGGCTTCAATGCCCTCAGCCGGGCGATGAACCCGTGGCCCAAGGACAGCATCCACTACGTCGAAACGCTGCAGGAGCAAATCGACAAGACGCGCGACGTGGAAATCGAGGACGTACGCAACCTCTACAAGAAGTTCTACGGCGCGAGCAATCTCGACGTGGGGATCGTCGGAGACTTCGACCCGGCCGCGGTCAAGACGGCCGTCAACAAAAACTTCGGCCAGTGGAAGTCCCCGTCGCCGTACAAGCGCGTCGAACATCCCTACCGGCCGGTCAACGCGGACAGCGCCGTGATCAACACGCCGGACAAGAAGATGGCGATCGTCGCGGCCGGCACGGTCTTCGAGATGCGCGACGACGATCCGGACTATCCCGCCCTCGACTTTGCCGGCTACGTCCTCGGCGAAAGCGCCAAGTCGCGCCTGCTCAACCGGCTCCGCCACCAGGGCGGCCTGTCCTACGGCGCCCGCGGTTCGCTGAGCAGCGATTCCGAGGATCAGCGCGCCTCGCTGACCGCCTTTGCCATCTGCGCTCCGGAAAACGCGGCGAAAGCGCAGGAAGCGCTGCGCGAGGAACTGACCCGGTGGATCGCCGACGGCGTGACGGAGGAGGAACTCAGCGAAGGCAAGGTGGCGTTTGCGAAGCGATTCGAGAATCAACTCGCCAACGATCGCGCCGTGGTCAACATGCTGACCTCCGGGCTGGAGATCAACCGGACCCTCGCCTACAACGACGCGCTGATGAAGCGAATCGCAACGCTGACGCGCGAGGACATCGCGGCCGCGCTCAAGAAGCACCTCGGCAGCCTGGAGATGTTCGAGGTCAAGGCGGGCGACCTGAACGCCGCGGCCGGCGCGGCGAGCGCGGGTGGCGAGGACGAGGCAGCACCGGAACCGAGCGGCGCTGAAGACAAGTAACCCGGCTCGACTCTTTCTCGATGACACGCGGCGGTGGTGCAGCGGGCGACGAGCCTGCCGCACCACCCTTTCTTATTGGCTGAAACACCATGAGGTTTCGCCAATCTGGTGTGTGGCACCTGTGGCACGGACTCGCAACGGCTTCCAGCCGGTGACGCGTCGGATGGAGGAACGGGTCGCACATCCAAACTGCTCCACGCCCGCGTGCCGCTCTTGGCGGACGGTCTTGAGCGAGCCGCGTGGCTTCAGCCCGCGCGGAGTCACTTGATCGCTGCCGCTCTGCGTCGCAACGCCTCGTTTCCACGTGGGCGAGTGTGAATCCGTGATCCCATCCGCTGTCGTGTCGTCTTTGCCGAAACACCGCGCGGGCTGAAGCCCGCGGCTCGCCAGGAGGGGCTCGCCGAGCTTTTGCCACCTCGCCACGTCTCGACTCTATGTGTTCCACCGTGTTTTGCGACCGCCCGTCGAGGGATCTTGCGTCGCTAGGTTGCGGGTTGCTAATATGGAGTGGCTGCACCGGTCTTTTCTACCTGACCGCGGTTGCGGCACAGTGGTGAGTCGCGAAGCATTCGGCCCGCGGGGGGCATGCCGGATGCAGACGACGCGCTGATCCCTCTCTCGCGAGCGACAGGAGTCATCCATGCTCCGCATCCGCCCTTTGTTTGTCGTTGCTGCTTCAATTGTCGCCTGCCTGATCGCGCTGGAGGCGCTCGCCGACCCCGAGTGGCGCGAGGTCGCGCCGGCGCCCGCTCGGCGTTCCTATCACGCGATGGCGTACGACGCCGACCGGGGCGTGACCGGCACGGCCCGCGTCAAGATCAAGCCGGTCCCCCCCGGCAACGGGACCGCGACGGTGACGTGGGGCTGCGGCGCGATGCACAGGAAGGACTATGCATGCCCGTAGGCGCGATCGAACGCCAATACGTGCGAGCAGTGGAACGCGGGCGCCCACGCGCGTTCCGCCCGGACGCCGTGGCAGACCAGGTTACTGGAAAGGAGCTTCACTCGTGACCACACGCCCCGGCGTCATCTTAAAAGCGCTCAGTGTCGGACTCGCGGCCGCGAGCGTTGCTCAACGGAGTGTCGCACAATGTCCGGCCGCGGCGGAGCGGGAAGTGCTGGACCATCGCCGGACCCGCGACGTGGTCGCGATGGACAAGTCGGTCCTCGCGGTGGGCTTGCCTGACGCGGACGATCTGGGTGAGAGTTCCGGCGCGGTCGTCGTCTACCGCAACAACGGTCGAAACTGGGTGCAGGAAGCGCGTCTGACGGCCTCCGATGGGACGCGGAACCAGCAATTCGGCGAGGTCGTTGTCGTGAACAGGGATCGCATCGTCGTCGGCGTCCCGCGCGCTGATTTCGATGGACTCTACGACGCCGGCGCCGCGTACGTCTTCCACTACGAAGACGGCGCGTGGAAAGAAGAAGCCAGGTTGACGTCTACGCGGCCGACGGCGCGTGTGTACTTCGGTTCGACGGCTGCGATCAAGGACGACCTGCTCGTGGTCGGCGTCGGGTACCACCAGTCCGTGAACATCTGGGAGGCCGTGGTCTTCCGCCACGACGGCCGGCAATGGGTTTTTGAGCAGACCCTCGACGAGCACAACTACCCCAGGCGGCACTTCGGCAGCACCGTCGCCGTCTCTGGAAACTGGATCGCCGTTGCGGCCACATACGACGCCCGCAGCCAACTCATCTACACCTTTGAGCGGGATGAAGGCGTCTGGGTTCGCACGAACGTGTTGCACGTACCCTACGCCGCGGAGTTCGCGACGAGCGGCAAGCGGCTGCTGACCGGAGGGACGTACGCGCCAAGTGTCAACCCGGACCGCGCCTTTCTGCTGAAAAAGCAGGGAAACGGCTGGCTCTGGGAGGCGGACCTGGTGCACTATGACGGTCGCAACCTCCAGGACTTCGGCGATGCGATGTCGCTGGGCAAGAACCACGCCATCATCGGCGCCTCGGCCGGCTATCTCTACGTGTATGCGCGCGGCGACGAAGGCTGGGCCCAATCGGAGCGTATCCATCGAGGCAGCGCAGGTTTTGGACGCTCAGTCGGTCTGTCGGGCAGCACGTTGGCCGTAGGCGATAGTACTTACACTGGCGCGCCGGCCTACCTCTTCGAGTTGTGCCCTTTGCCGGTAGCGTGCGAGCAAATCACGGCCGTCAAGGCCAAATGTGATGTGCGCGGCGAGTCGTTCCGCGTCGAGACCCGGCTGAAATCCAAACTGCCGCGCGGAACGAGAGTCACGCTCCTGATCGACGGCGAGCGAAGCCAGGTCATTCCGGTGACGAAGCGCGGCAAGGCCACGGCACGCTGGGGCGTATCGTCGTCAGGCGTACACGAAGTCACGGTGCAGGAATGCCCCGATTGGCGAGTGTCTGCTCAATGCGGCCGCTGAGAGGTGAAACTGGCGGTACTCTGTGGAGGCAGGCTCCGAGGACGATTCACATGCATGGAGTTCTTTTTGGCCGGTATGGAAGCCGTTGCCCTGAGAGGTCGCCGATCCAGGCCGGCGCCACAGTCGCGGGCCGGTCATAGCTTGCGCGGTGCGCCGGTCGGCGCGGTTGATGGGGATGACCGGCATCGATGTGAGGGAGATTGAATCATGAACATTGACACCGGCGTTGTCGTGAGAGTGATCAGCGTAGGACTCGTAGCGGCGAGCGTCGCGGAGCGGAGCGTCGGGCAATGCCCCGCCGCGGTGGAACGCGAAGTGCTGGACCATCGCCGGACCCAGGACGTGGTTGCGATGGACCGCTCGGTGCTCGCGGTGGGTTTGCCCGATGCGGACGATATAGGCGAGAGTGCCGGCGCGCTCGTCGTCTACCGCAACAACGGGCGAAACTGGGTGCAGGAAGCGCGCCTGACGGCCTCCGACGGCAGCAGCTTTCAGCGGTTCGGTTTGGTTGTTACCGTGAACCGAGACCGCGTTGCCGTCGGAGTTCCTGGCGCCGACCCCGATGGAATCAACAATGCCGGTGCGGTGTACGTCTTCCACTACGAGAACGGGGCCTGGAACGAAGAAGCCAAACTGATCTCCACACGTCCGAAGGGCGGTGCGTACTTCGGATCGACCGTGGCGCTCAGGGGCGACGTGCTGGTGGCCGGCGTCGGACACGACCAGGTGGGGAGCCTTCGTGAGGCGCTGATCTTCCGCTACGACGGCGAGGAGTGGAATCTCGAACAGACGCTCGTGCCGCCCGTCAATTACTTCAACAACCGCTTCGGCAGCACCGTGGCCGTCTCACGAACTTGGATCGCCGTCGCGGACACCAGCATCGACGCCGACGGCCGAGTCATTCACATCTACGAGCAGGTCGATGGCGTCTGGGTGCTGAACGGCGTGCTCGACATTCCGTTTGCCGCCGCGTTCTCAACCCGCGGTAAGCGGCTGCTGACCGGCGGAACGTACTCGAGCGCTGACCCCGACCGCGCCATCCTCCTGAAAAGGCAGGGGAACGGCTGGCTGCGGGAGGCGGACCTGGTGCATTACGACGGCCGAAACATCGAGGGCTTCGGCGACGCTCTGTCCCTGGGGAAGAACTACATCGTCATCGGGGCCGCCCGCTACCAGGTCGCATCGTACGCCTACGTCTACGCGCGAGGCGACGAGGGCTGGGCGCAATCGGAGCGGATCCGTCGCGGCAGCTTCGGCTTCGGTGATTCCGTCTCGCTTTCGGGCGACACGCTTGCCGTCGGTAATGGCCGCTACTCCGACACGCCGACCTACCTCTTCGAGCTGTGCCCGCTGCCGGTCGCGTGCGAGCAGATTACCGCTCTGAAGGCGAAGTGTGATTCGCACGGCGAGTCGTTCCGCGTCGACACTTGGCTCAAGTCCGACCTGCTGCGCGGCACGAAAGTGACGCTCCTGCTCGACGGCGAGCGAAGCCAGGTCATCCCGGTGACGAAGCGCGGCAAGGCCACGGCGCGCTGGGGCGTATCATCGTCGGGCGATTACGAAGTTTCCGTGCAGGAGTGCCCGGCCGGGCGAGTCTCCACTCGCTGCGGTCGCTGAGAGGTGAGAGGCGAGAGTGACGCTTCTCTGCGAACTAACGTTAAGGAGCAAGGGCATGTCGCGTCTTCATGTCGTTTTGACGTCGATGTTCTTCCTGGCTTGCGCGGCAACTGCAAACACCGCGATCGGTAGCGATCCGACGTGGCGGGAGGCCAAGCCGGCCCCGCGCCCGCGAGCCGGGCACACGATGGTCCACGACGGCGCCCGCGGGCGCGTACTGCTCTTCGGAGGTCGGGATGCCAGAGGCGTGCTGGATGGCGAGACGTGGGAGTGGGACGGGAAGGGCTGGACGCTGCGTGCGACGGACGGCCCCAGTCCACGAAGCCAACACGCGATGGCCTATGACGCGGCCCGTCAGCGCGTCGTGCTGTTTGGTGGATGGGACGGCTGGTACGACGGCGAGACCTGGGAGTGGGATGGGGCGGAGTGGACGTTGCACGACGTCGCCGGCCCCAGCCCGCGCCTGGGTCATGCGATGACCTACGACAGCGCCCGCGGGCGAGTGTTGCTGTTCGGAGGCGACGACGGCTCGTTGAGCAGCGAGACCTGGGAGTGGGACGGCCACACCTGGTCGTTGCGCACGACGGACGGCCCCAGCCGCCGACTGGATCACGCCATGGCCTATGACGAGGCCCGACAGCGCGTGGTTCTGTTCGGCGGCGACGACGGCGCCTACAACGGCCACACCTGGGAATGGGATGGCGAGAAGTGGTCGCGACGGAGCGGCTCCGGGCCCAGCCCGCGGGAGAATCACGCCCTCGTCTACGACCCCGGCCGCGGGCGCGTTCTGCTCTTCGGCGGGGACGACGGGTCGCGCGAAGGCCGGACCTGGGAGTGGAGGGGCGACAGGTGGAAGCTGCGCGCGACCACCGGCCCCAGCCCGCGCTTTGATCACGCGATGGCGTATGACGCCGTTCGCGGGCGCGTGGTCATGTTCGGCGGCGACGACGGCGTCCACGACGGTCGAACCTGGGAGTGGAGCGGCGGCGACTGGTCGCCGCGAGCCGTGTACGCGCCCAGCGAGCGCTGGGGCCACGCGATGACCTACGACGAGGCCCGCAAGCGCGTCGTGCTCTTCGGCGGTCGAGACGACGCGGGCGTGCGCAGCGGCGAGACGTGGGAGTGGGACGGCGCGGTGTGGTCGCTGCGGGCGACGTCAGGGCCCAGTCCGCGCTATTCGTCGGCGATGGCCTACGATTCGGACCGCCGGCGCGTGGTGCTGTTCGGAGGGCGCTTCGAATCCGGCCCGTACGACGGCGAAACCTGGGAGTGGGACGGCCGCGAGTGGTCGTTGCGGTCTGATGCCGGTCCCAGCCCGCGCTACGCGCACGCCATGGTTTACGACGCCGTCCGCCGGCGCGTGGTTCTGTTCGGCGGCTACGACGGCTCGCGCCGCAGCGACACCTGGGAATGGGATGGCGACGTCTGGTCGTTTCGGGGCTCGGCCGGTCCCAGTTCCCGCGCTTCGCACGCGATGGCCTACGACGCCGCCCGGGCGCGCGTCGTCTTGTACGGGGGGTACGACGGCATCGCAGATCTGGAGACCTGGGAGTGGGATGGAATCCGGTGGTTGGACAGGACCACCTTCGGCCCCGGCCGGCTCTGGGTGCACGCCATGGCTTATGACGCCGCGCGCGAACGCGTCGTGATGTTCGGCGGTTACTACCGCGAGGATGAAGGGGACACGTGGGAATGGGACGGCAGCAGGTGGTGGCTGCTGGCCACCTCAGGGCCAAGTCCGCGCAGCGGCCACGCGATGGCCTATGACAGCGCCCGCGGCCGCGTGGTGATGTTCGGGGGCGAGAGCGGCCTGGTCGTCGAGCGCGATACGTGGGAATACGGCGTGTATGACGTGACGTGCGGGGGGGCGGAAAAGATCAGGCAGGCGGCCTGCAACGAGCGCCGCGAGTCCGCACAGCTCAAGGTCAATCTCATTAACGGCGTCGGGGGCGATTCCTTCACCGTGACGCTGACGGACGGGTCGGTCGAGCGCGGCGTGCTGAACATTCGCGGCAAGGGTACGGCGAAGTTCAAGAACCGCCCGCCGGGCGACTCCGCTGTTGCCGTGGCGGAATGGGCCTGCGGCGCGGCGGATGAGAAGGATTATGCGTGCCCGTGAAGGGGGCGCTTCCGTTCTCTCCTCGTCCGGATCAGTCGCCTCGGGTCATCGCGCCTGGCCGTGGAAGGCTGCGGCGACCGTCCGACGATTCCCGACAGATTCGGGCTGGCACACCCGCCGCGTCGTGGCCATAATGCCCCAATCGTCCTCTTGGCATTGCAGAGGGAAGAGCGATGGGCGGTTCGATTCGAGATGGCTTCGGATTTCCATTCTGTGGGCGTCGGTGGCGCGACCGGAACGGCTCGCGCCGGCGCGGGAGGCTCTGTTCCGCGATAGCCTGCGTTGTGCTGGCCGGCGGTGCGTTTCAGACGGCCGGCCAACCCGCGCCGGACGCGGCGCCCGACACGATAGAGACGCTGCGTCAGGAGGCCGCGCGGCTCGCGCCGCTGCTGGTGACGGACGCGGCGCGGGAGTTCGTCGCGCGGACCGAACACCTGCCGCGGATCGATCCGCGCGTGATCTACCATGACGCGACCTGTGATCGCGCGCTGACGCGCGAAGAATACGAGAAGCTCCCCGAGCCTCGCCGGACCGACTGCCAGTCGCGCGAGTATGATGCCGAGTTCTACTATCTCGGCCGATATGGCACGCCGCTGGTCTACGCCCGCCCGCTGGATCTGGTCGCCAGGGAGGCGAAATGGTCGTCGTTTTCCGGGAAGCGCGTGCTGGATTTTGGATACGGCATGATCGGCCAGTTGCGCCTGCTGGCCAGCGCCGGTGCGGACACCGTCGGCGTCGACGTTCAGTCGCTTCTGACCGCGCTGTACAGTCAGCCCGGCGATCAGGGCGTGATCAAGAACCCGGCCGGGGCCGACGGACGCATCGCCCTTGTGGAGGGCCGCTTTCCGGGCGACGAGCGCGTCCGCGCGTCGATCGGCGAGGGGTTCGACCTGTTCATGTCCAAGAATACGCTCAAGCGCGGCTACATTCACCCGGAGCGCGAAACGGACAAGCGGATGCTGATCGACCTGGGCGTTACCGACGAGGTCTTCGTCAGGGCCGTCTTCGACGTCCTCAAGCCCGGCGGCTACGCGATCATCTACAACCTCTCGCCGAAGCAGAACCCGCCGGACAAGCCTTACATCCCCTGGGCCGACGGCCGCTGCCCGTTCGATCGCGCTCTTCTGGAGCGCGTCGGCTTTCAGGTGCTCGCCTTCGACGCGACGGACGACGCGGTCATCCTCGACTACTGGATCGCGCTGGGGCTTAATCGCGACCAGACGAAGGAGCAACTAAGGGACGACCTTTTCAGCCATTTCACGCTGTTGCGCCGGCCGCAGTAGACCCGCGTCGCGTTTGGCGTCGCGCGCGGCGACGGCTAACATGTCTCCAGAAAGCCGACGGGCGCTGCCGCCGGAGAGCCGCGGGCCGTTCGGGGTCTGGTGCGAGGCGATGTCGCTCGCCGCAGGGGCCGGTCCGCCCCTTGGATGCGGTTGGATGGGTCCGGGCGTTCGCTGGCTGGTCTACGCGCTGTTTCTGTGCTCCGGCGCGACCGCTCTGGTCTATCAGGTCGCATGGACGCGGAGCCTCACGCTGATTCTCGGCGCCAGCCATGAGGCGATCAGCATTGTACTGGCGTCTTTCATGGCGGGGCTGGCGGCCGGAGGCGTCGTTTTCGGTCGATGGTCCGAACGCGTGCGCCGACCCCTGCAACTGTACGGCTGGGTCGAAATCGGCGTGGCCGTTTTTGCCGTGGCGCTGATCCCGCTGCTTCGCGGCGTGGATGCGGCCTACGTCGGGATGACTCAGCATCTCGAGGGGTCCGGCTCGGCGCTGAACACGCTGCGCGTCGGCATGGCCTTCGCGGTGCTGGTGCTGCCGACCTTCTTCATGGGCGGCACGCTGCCGCTGCTGGTGCGGTTCCTCGTCGCCGGCGACCGCGACCTTCGCTCCGGCCTTTCAGGGCTGTACGCCATCAACACGTTCGGCGCCGTGCTCGGTACGCTTGCGGGCGGATTCGTGCTTCTGCCGCGCCTGGGCATGTTCGGCGCGCAGATGGTCGCCGTCGCGGGCAACGTCGTGATCGGCGTGGCTGCCATCGTGCTGGACCGGCGGTTCCAGTCGCTTCGTGGTCGGGGGGGGGCACACCCGGCGGCCGCGTCTGCCGAGCCGTTGAGCGGCGGCGTCGCACCGGCCGTTGCGGTCGATCGCGGCGCCGCGTGCTCGTCGCCTGCGCCAAGCTGGGAGTATCGCCTGGCCTTCTGGGGCACGGCCGCCGCGGGAATGGGGGCGCTGGCGCTGGAGGTCTGCTGGTCGCGGGCGCTCGCCGTCGTGTGTGGATCGACGGTTTACAGCTTCACGGTCATGCTTGCCGCCTTCCTGATCGGCATCGCGCTGGGCAGCGGGCTGCACGGCCTCGTGCCGCTCAGGCGTATTGCGGTCAGCGTGCAGTTCGGCGCGGTGATGCTGCTGATCGGGGCGTGCGCATTCGTCGTCTCGCGGATCATCCCGCGCCTGCCGGAACTGGCCGTCAGGCTCAACGTCAGCCTGCACGGTGGCATGTCGGGCGTGCGCGCCAGTACGACGCTGCTGCTGAGCTTCGTCGTCATGCTCGTGCCGTGCATCCTCATGGGGGTCGCGTTTCCGCTCGCCGGCCAGGCGCGGGCGCGGCTGAAGGATCGGCCCGGCGAGGCGGTCGGCGACGTCGTCGGGCTGAACACGCTGGGCGCGATTGCCGGCTCGCTGCTGGCGGGCTTCGTGTTGATCCCGCGCGTCGGCCTGCAGCGCGCCATGCTGATCGCATGTGCGGCCTATGCAACGTTCGGATTGCTGGTGCTGGCAGCCGCCGCCATGCGACGGCGACCGGAGCAGGCGCGGGCGACCGTGCTTGCGACGTCACTGGCGATCGCCGCGCTGGGGATGGGCGCGGCAACGGCGCCCTCGTGGGATCCTCGGCTGCTGGCGGCGTTTCAGAACAACAAGACAGCTACGCTACTCGACGACGAAGGTCGCGTGGACATGGGCACCTGGCTCGAAACGACCGAACTGCTGTACCACAAGGCGGGGCGCAGTGCCAACATTTCCGTCCTCGAAGTCGCGGGCTACCGCTGGCTGGCAATTAACGGCAAGTGCGTCGCGGGCGACTCGCTGGAAGACCTGCACCATGAATACTTGCTCGGACACCTTCCGACGCTGTTGCACCCCGCGCCGAAGACCGCGGCCGTCATCGGGCTGGGTGCAGGGATCACGCTCGGCGGTGTGGCCGCGGATGACGGGCTCGAAGACATCGTCGTGGTGGAGATCGAGCCGGCCGTGGTGGGGGGGGCGAATCTGTTCGCCGAACTGCACGACGACGCCTTGTCCGATCCGCGCGTGCGCGTCGTGTTCCAGGACGGACGCAACTTTCTAAAGACCACCCCGCGCCGCTTCGACGTGATCACCGCCGATCCGATACACCCGTGGGCGCAGGGCGCGTCCTATCTCTACACCCGCGAGTATTTCCGCATGGCAGCCACACGGCTTAACCCCGGCGGTGTAATGTGCCAGTGGTTGCCGCTGTACGAATTGAGCCAGGAGAACCTGCGATCCGTTGTGGCGACCTTTGCAACGGCGTTTCCGCACACAACGGTCTGGCAGGCGTACGGCGACGTGCTGCTGATCGGCAGCGACGCACCCTTGCGCGTCGACGTTGACGCGCTGGCCCGCCGGCTGACACAGCCGCGCGTCGCTCGCCAGCTCTCGCGCATCGGATTGGATGATCCGGTGGCGTTTCTGGCCGAGTTTACGATGGACCGCGACGCCGTCGCGCGCTTCGCCGCCGGCGCGGTCATCAACACCGACGACAACCTTTACCTGGAGTTCTCCAGCCCGAAGAGCACCGGCAGCGGGCTGGGCGACGAACACGCGCTGCTGATCAGCGGCTACCGGCAAAGCGCCGCCTGCGTCGCGTCCGGGGGGGGGAACAGCTTTGCGACACGCGAGTCGCTCGAGGCGGCGCTGGAGACCGCCCGCGCGGCGAAGTCGGCGACGATCCAGGCCTACGCGGACTGGATCGCCGTCGTCGATGCGGATCCTGTGGTCGTTTGGTCCACTCGGGCTGATCTGTACCGCCGCATCCTCGCCGACGCGCCGGAGTATCGCCCCGCCCGGCATCGGCTCGCCGACTGCCTGGCCGAACTGGCATGGATCCACCTGATGGCCGGACGCGCGGAATCGGCGCAACCTCTCCTGGAGGAGGCGCTGACGGCCGATCCCGGAAACGCCGCCGCGAACTTCCACGTGGCGACGCGGATGTCGCAGCGCGACGCGCTGGAAGAGGCGGCGCCCTTGTATCGCGCGGCGTTGGCCCGTCAGCCGCGGTTTCCGGAGGCATCGTTCGGGCTTGGGATGGCGCTGGCGGGGATGGGACGATTCGACGAGGCGGCCGACGCGTTACGAGCTGTCGCCGGCGCAGCGCCGATGCGTGGCGTCGTGGCCGCGGTCGAGTCGTTCTGCGTGGCGCGGGCGGGCGATGCCGCGGCATCCATGACGGACGTCGTCGAGACGCCATCGGAGGATGCCGCGTCTGTCTTCGGTTCGCTGGGCAACTCTCTCGCTGCGCGCGGGTTCGATGCCGATGCCGTCGCGGCGCTGCGTTGCGGTCTGCGGTTTGATCGCGATGACCCGGCCCTGTCGCTGAACCTGGCCTGGCTGCTGGCGACGGCCGCGGATGACGCCGTCCGCAACGGGGCCGAGGCGCTGCGACTGGCGGAGCAGATCGCCCGGTCGGGTGAACACCCCGGCACACTCGACGTACTCGCGGCCGCCCAGGCGGAGGTCGGCCGATTCGAAGACGCCCTGGTCAGCGCCCGCCGAGCGCTGGGGCTGGCCGAGCGTGCGGGGATGAAACCGCTGGCCGACCAGATCCGCGGTCGCATTACCGGTTACGAACAGCGCCGCGCCTTCCGGCGTGCGCAGCAGGGGGCGTGAGCCGCATCGCCGCGGCCGCGCAGCTTCAAAGCCCCGCCATTCATGGCCATTCATGGTGGGCTACAGGCAAAACCGGACTTGCCACGCTGGTTCAACGCTTGCGGACAGAACATGCGACTGCCGCGGCACGCTCCGCCGGCTGCCGCAAGGTACTCGGGCGGTTTCATTCCGGCGGCGCCGGCTTGCCCATCAACGCAGCGCCGTGGGGGCGGGCCGCGCTGGCGCCCAGGAGC
Organism: uncultured Phycisphaeraceae bacterium; assembly: GCA_964648365.1. Lineage (GTDB taxonomy): Bacteria > Planctomycetota > Phycisphaerae > UBA1845 > UBA1845 > SURF-32. The sequence goes on along the minus strand of CAZYLK010000026.1, from coordinate 10,555 downwards.
GTCTCATTCCGATCCGACGGCTTCAGCGGCGGGAGCACGTCGTCCGGACCGTGCTGAATCTTCTCATTGAGAACATACACCCACACCGCAAACAGCAGCGCATAGATGACTCCGAACATGATGATAGACCATAGAACCTGCCCGGCGGTGACCGATTCGCTCAGGCCGTCGGCGGTGCGCAGGCCGCGCATCGGTATGCCGTCCTGAACGCTCGGATAGACGATCCACGGCTGCCGCCCTACCTCGGCCGCGATCCAGCCGACCTGGTTGGCGACCATCGCGGCGATCACGGCGAACACGTAGATCCACAGCAGCCAGCGCAGGCGGTAAATCGTCCCCCCCCGAAGCAGCGGCAGGCTTCCCAGCGTCAGCACGATGATAACCATGCCGATGGCGACCATCAGGTGGTAGGATTGAAACGACAGCCACACCGGCGGCCGGTCCTCGGGCAGGAAGCGGTCCAGACCGATGACTTCGCGCGAGGTGTCGCCCGTGACCAGCCAGCTCAACATGCCCGGCATGGCCACACCGGTCACGCGCTCGCGCTCGGTGTCCGGCCAGCCGAAAAGATACAGGTCGGCCGCGCCGGTCTCGAAGTGCCCTTCGAAGGCCGCCAGCTTGGCGGGCTGCGTCTCGGCCAGCCGCGCGGCCTGGCTGTGCCCGGTCACCAGCGCCAGCACGCCGAACAGCGCTGCGACGATCAGCGCCCGTGGGAAACAACGCCGAACGAAGTCGGCGTGCCGCCCGCGCAGTTCATAGTAGGCACAGACGGACATGACGAAAAACGCCCCCAGGATCATCGCGCCGATCAGCACGTGGGCGAGCCGGTCCATGCTCGACGGGTTGAACACCATCGCCCAGAAGTCGGTGATCTCCGCCCGCCACGCGGTCCTGCCGTTGACGTCATACGGGACAACGTGATAGCCCGCCGGCGTCTGCTGCCAACTGTTGGCTACCACGATCCACACCGCGCTGAACATGCCGCCGAAAAAGACCATCAGGCTGGAAAAAAAGTGCATCTTCGGGCCGACACGGTCCCAACCGAAAACGAGCACGGACAGAAACCCCGATTCCAGGAAGAACGCAAAAATACCCTCGGCCGCCAGCGCCGAGCCAAAGACGTCCCCGACAAACCGGCTGTACGCCGCCCAGTTGGTGCCGAACTCGAACTCCATCACGATGCCCGTGGCAACGCCCAGCGCGAAGTTCAGCGCAAAGATGCGCGTCCAGAACCGCGCGGCCGCGTTGTAGCCCATGTCGCCCGTCCGCAGCCAGCGAAATTCCAGCAGCACCATGATCAGCCCCAGCCCGATCGTCAGCGGGGGGAACAGATAATGGAACATGATGGTCCCGGCGAACTGCAATCGGCTGAGAAGTTCAACGTCCATGGGAAGAAGGGAGTGAGGGAGTAGGGAGTCAGGGAGTAAGGGAAGAGGGTGGG
>CAZYLK010000026.1:0-9014 GCA_964648365.1 uncultured Phycisphaeraceae bacterium | reverse complement strand
TTCCAGCGTGCTCGCCGCTGCGTCGCCATCGGTGATGACCCGTCCCTCCCCGTGCTCGATCGGCAGTTCGATCGTCGATCCTGCCTTTAGATACGGGCACCGATCGGTCGTCACCTGCAAGCGTACCCAGCGCGCTTCGAACCGGGCGGAATCATTGAACGTCACGGTCACGCCGGCCTCCACGCCCGGCCCCGGCAGCAGGCCCGCTTTGACCATGATCTGAAAGCCGTTGCAGATGCCCAGCACGCCGCCGCCGGTGTCGATGAACCGCCGCAACGGCTCCGCCAGGCGGTCGCGCAAGATGCTCGCAAAAACGGCCCCGGCCGCGATGTCGTCGCCGTAGCTGAACCCGCCGGGAATGGTGAGGATCTGAAACGCCTCCAGCACGCCCGGCCGCTCAACCAGCGTGTTCACGTGCATCAGCTCAGGCTCGGCCCCCGCCAGCCGCCATCCGTGCATCGTCTCCTCGTCACAGTTGATCCCCGGCCCGCGCAGCACCAGCACCCTTACCGGAAGCATCTCTACGCCCCCCCCTGCGCCAACGGCGACCGCCACGCGGCCGCCAGTTCGTCGATTGTCCACGAGGCTTCATCGTCGCCGATGCTCAAGCGCATCACCGGCTCGTCCGTGACCCTGGCGATCACAGGCCAGCCGACTTCCCTTGCCGTTTCGTGCGACACTTCGAGCAGGTACGTCGTTGCGGTCTCCGCAAACGCCAGCGAGCCGCGGGCTTCAGCCCGCGCGGAGTCGCCGTCTCGTACGCCGTCACCCGTAGAGCCACGTCTTTGCCCCACGCCCGCCGCGGATGTTCCGCGACTAAACAACGCCTCGTACAGACGCGCATCCACTCCCAGCGCACCTGCGATGCACATCTCCGCCAATGCCACGGCAACGCCGCCGTCACTGACATCATGCGCCGCCATCACGCATCCGGACCGCACGAGCGTCGCCACACTCGTGTGAAGTCCATGCGCCGCCTTCAATCCATGCACATCCACCGGCGCCGACGCCAGCACGATGGCGTTGCCGGCCGCCTTCAGATCCATCGACACACACCGCGACACGTCGCCGATCACGCTGATCGCGCTGATGAGCAAAGTTGGCGGGATGGCGATGCGGGACGGCAGGCCCAGCCGTTTCGCCTCGGCCGGGTCCATGCTGAACTCGTTGTTGAGCGAATCTTTTCCCGAAATGAACGGCAGCCCGTACGCCACGGCCGCATCGGCCGCGCCGCGGCAGGCGCGCACCAGCGTTCCCATCGCGGCTTCGGAATCGCACCGAGGCCAGCAGAAGTTGTCGAGAATGGCGGTGTGGTCCGGATCGCCGCCGGCGCAGATGACGTTTCGCAGGGCTTCATCCACGGCCGCGATTGCCATCCAGTACGGGTCATCATCCGCGCGGTGCGGACACAGCCCGCAGCCGAGCACGATCCCGCGCGACGAATCCAGCCGCGGCCGCAGCACCGCCGCATCCGACGGGCCGACGCCGGGCCCCGCAAGCGGCTTGATGACGCTGCGACCCTGCACCTCGTGGTCATACTGGCGGATGACCCATTCCTTCGACGCGACGTTGAGCGAACCGAGCGCGTCGAGCAGGGCATCGTGAAGTGATGGCGCCGATGGGGAGGCGTCTGAGTTTGTTGGAGCGTCTGTTCGAGTCGCACGTCCGCGCGGGCTGAAGCCCGCGGCTCGCTCGGCGGCTGTCGCCGTGCCGCTGCGTCCGTCCGCGCGGGCAGGGGACGTCCACGCCGCCGTTCGCGTCGGCATCGGCAAGCCGTCATGCAGAAACGCCATCGACAGTTCACCGACGGTCTTGCCTTCATACCGAACCCGCAGCACCCGATCGTCGCTGAACCGCCCGATGACGGTGGCTTCCACCTCTTCATCCGCAAACAGCCGCAGGAACGTGTTGAGCCGATCGGGCGGCACGGCAAAGACCATCCGCTCCTGCGCTTCGGATATCCATATCTCGTCGTAGGTCAGCCCCTCATACTTCAGCGGCGCCTGCTCCAGATCGACCACGGCGCCAAGGTGCTCGCCCATCTCGCCGACGGCGCTGCTCAAGCCGCCGGCGCCGCAATCCGTCACGGCCGAATACAGGCAACCGGACGGATGATCGCGAGCCAGCAGCAGCGCATCGAGCACTTTCTTTTCCTCGACGGCGTTGCCGATCTGCACCGCGTGTGAAAACTCGTCCGCGTGACTCTCGCCAAGCTCGGCGGAAGAGAACGTCGCGCCGTGAATGCCGTCGCGACCCGTGCGCCCGCCCGCCACCACGATCAGATCGCCCGCGTTCGGCCTCTTTTCGATCCGGTTGCGCGGAATCAGGCCGACGCAGCCGCAGAACACCAGCGGGTTCGCCAGATAGCGCGAATCGAAGTAGATCGCGCCGTTAACCGTCGGAATGCCCATGCGGTTGCCGTAGTCGCGCACGCCGCCGACCACGCCGCGCAGCACCCGCCGCGGATGCAGCACGCCGGTGGGCAGCTTCGCGTCGTCGTAGTCCGGCTCCGCCAGGCAGAACACATCCGTTGAGGCGATCGGCTTCGCGCCCAGCCCGCAGCCCATGATGTCGCGGATGCAGCCGCCCACGCCCGTGGCCGCGCCGCCATAGGGTTCGATCGCCGACGGGTGATTGTGCGTCTCGACCTTGAACGCGACGCCGTACTCGTCGTCGAACGCAATCACGCCTGCGTTGTCGTGGAACACCGACAGGCACCACGGCTTGTTCACCTTGCGGGTGGCCGCGACGATAGTGTCCTTGAACAAATTGGAGAACTGCACTTCGACGCTGCCGCTCCGGCCGAAATCCTCGCCACGATAGGTGACGGCGCTCTTGAGCGTCTTGTGAACGCAATGCTCCGACCAGGTCTGGGCCAGCGTCTCGAGTTCCAAGTCCGTCGGGTCGCGGCCGAGCCGCTCGAACTCTGCCTGAATCGCGAGCATCTCGTCGGCGGAGAGGAACAGGTGCTTCTCGCGCGAGAACTTCGCAAGCTGCTCCGCGCTCATGCCCGCCAGAGAGACGTGTCGCAGTTTGAACGGCTTGCGAATCGGCGACGGGAACTCCGCCGGCAGTGCGTCGTCGCGGCCGTTACAGCGGATATACGCCCGTTCGATACATGGATTGTGAAGCAGTCGGCGGGCGATCGTGTCCAACGCCGGCGCACCCGGCGCCGGGTTGAAGACGTAGCGTCGTGCCGTTCGCGCCCCGTCGACCCGGCGGCCCGCCCAGCCCCTCGCCTCGATCATTCGCGCCACCGCGCTCTGCGTCGTCAGCGCGACCGGATCCATCACGCCCGGGAGCGGTTGCACTTCGACGCTGGCGCCCGCCGGTTCACGGGTGTCCAGTCCTTCCGCGACCTCAAACCGCTCGGCGACGGGATCGGCCAGGAGTTCGGCCGCCACCGTGGCGACCGTCGCCCGATCCAGTTCACCTTCCAGAAGGTAGACCTTAGCGGTTGCCACGGCGTCCGGGGCGTCCATGCCGAGGTGCTCGATCGCCACGCGCAGATCCCGCCCGGCGCCATCCAGCGCCGGCGAAGCCGGGCTGACCACGATCGTCCAATAACTCGACATTTCGCACCGCCGGCGGGTTGGTCAAAGCAGCCGGCAACGGCCGCCACTCCATCCGCCACCATACCGTCGCTGTGGCGACCTGACCAGCGATGCGGACGTGACCCGGGCACGGGACGCATCCGGCCATGCGTGCTAGAATCGAAGGGTCCGAGAGGCGCTCGGACCACGAGTGAGCCACCAGGGCCGAGACCAATCCGTGAGATGCGCTTCCACTATCAGTGACCGACCGATCGCGGCGGATGCCGGCAAGGCGCTGGTCGACTCGCTGGCGATCGAGCTGGGCGAGACGGCGCCCGACCTCATTTTCCTCTTCGTCTCGCCGCACTTCGAGGACGAACTCGACGGTGCGCTGGCCGCGTTCCAGGCCGTGTATCCGGATGGTGTCATCGTTGGATGTACGGCCCAGGGAACCATCGGAGGGAACCGCGAAATCGAGCGTGGACCCTCGATGTCGGCGCTGGCCGCGGTGCTGCCCGGCGTGCAGATCAGCCCGTTCTCTCTGACGCAGGCGCAGCTCGAGTCCCTGGCCGGCGCCGCCGGGTGGGAGTCCATCGTCGGTGATTCGCCGGAGAATACGCCCGTCTTCGTCGCGTTCGGCGATCCCTACAGCGTGGACATCCAGAGGTTTGTGCAGGGTCTGAACGCGACGTTTCCTGGTGCGCCGCTGTTCGGCGGCGTGGCCAGCGCCGCCGAGCAGCCCGGTCAGAACCGGCTCGTGGCGGACTGCGAAATCTGCTACGAGGGGCTGGTCGGCGTGGCGATGTCCGGCAACATCGAGGTGGTCGACGTCGTCTCGCAGGGCTGTCGCCCGATCGGCAAGCCCTTCGTGATCACCAAGGCCGAACGCAACATCATCCACGAACTCGGCGGCCAGCCGCCGCTGGCCCAGTTCCAGGCGGTCTTCAGAGACCTCGACGCCGGTGACGAAAAGCTCGCGCGCGAGGCGCTGCTCATCGGCCGCGCCATCGACGAGCGCCGCGACGTTTTCCAGCGGGGCGACTTCCTGATCCACAACATCATGGCCGCGGACAGCTCCAGTGGCGCCATTGCCATCGCCGGCCCGGCCCGCGTCGGGACGACGGTGCAGTTTCACGTACGGGACGCCCGGTGTGCCGACGAAGATCTGCGCCACCTGCTGGCGCCTCATGCTCGCGCCGCCTCGACCGCGGGATTTGAGGCGGCGCTGCTCTTCGGGTGCAACGGCCGCGGCACGCGGATGTGGCCGTACCCCAACCACGATATCAACGTGCTGCACGACGTGGTCGGCCCGATTCCCACGGCCGGGTTCTTCTGTGCAGGGGAGTTCGGCCCGGTGGGCGGGCGCAACTTCATCCACGGCTTCACGGCCAGCATCGCCCTCATGCGCGCCCGCCGTGCGGATGGTTGACCGGCTGTTGAAGCGCGGCGCCTCGCCGCAGGCGCATGTCGCCGTCGGGATTCCGGGTGGGACGCACGGGATCGCCGTGCGAACATCGCCCATGCCGCACGGGTCTTCGACGCGCGGTCAGGGCTGATCTTCGCCGTTGGTTTCGAACCACTCCGCGATGCGGGCGGGGTCGAAGATCGAGAGGATGGTTTGACGCCCCGCGTCGAACACGGCGTCATGCAGCCGAACGTCGCACTTGCTCCCCAGCAGCGTTCCGCCGCCGAGCATTGCGGCCAAGGCGAGTGAGCGGGCGTTTCTTCGCGTCTTCCGTGCAGCCATCAGCCCAGTCTCCGGTTCCCCGCGCGGGTCAATGTAAAAGAAAACCGGGGCCAACCCGGCCCCGGTCGCAATGATCGTCCACCCTTCCGACGAACGCAAGCGTTCGACCGGGTCAGGGCTCGTTTTCGCGAACCTGGCTTTGCAGGAACCGCTCGTAGTTCACGAAGGTATCCGGCCCGGCAAAGGTCGCCGGCTGGGAGCTGGCGTCCAGTGTGAAGGTGCGGACCTTTACGTTGCCGGGAACGCCGATGGCGTCGATGACCTCGAAAACGACCGTGTCGCCGCAGGCGAAGTTCCCCGCTGAGCGGCTGAGCGGATTGACGTTGGCCTGAATGCCCAGTCCGCCGCCGCCGGCCGTCGCGTTGACGAACACGCCTCGGTCGGAAGGCAGCAGGTTGTCGCCCAGTCCGACCCGCTCGACGGATTGTTCACCGCCGGTACAGGCGTACAGAACCCCCGCTTCGGACGCGTTGCCGACGGGGAACGTGCGCAGCCAGTGCGTCTCAAGAACCAGTTCCGTGACGACGTTGCCGGATTCGTCACGCTGCAAGTCGCCGTTGTCGTCCCGTTGGACGCGTTCGATCTCGGCGGTCACCACGAAGGCGACCGACTGATTCGACGTCTTGTTCACCGTTCGGACGAACACGAACGAGGCGTCCGGACCCGGCGTCAGAGGAAACTGCCCGCCTTCGATGTAGTTCAGAAAGGACGGGTTGAAGAAGGTGATATTCTCGTTGTCGCAACTGATGGTCGGCGCGAGCAACGCCGCGCACAGTGCGGTGGCGAGGGTCAGTGGAAGCAACTTTCGCACGCGAAATCTCCCGAATAAGACTCGATACGCCCGTCCGCGGCGGGAACGGCGCCGAGTCAGAAGATACTTAACGAATCTGCACGGCGACCTCGTACCGGCCGCCGATCCGGGCAATACTCTGCACGTCGTCGATCCGAACCGCCGGCGCATCCGTCGGAAGTTCGGCCGAGAACGGCACCGAGAGACTGCCGTCGATGACAAAGGCGATCACCGCACCGCAGGCCGGGCCGACCACCGGGACCGCCCGGTCACGGATGCCGATGTTCTGCGCGAGCAGGACGTTTCCGTCGGCGTCGACCACGTCCACGTCCAGCGGGATGAACTGGATCGAGTCTGGATGAGCTTCCGCCTCCAGGACGTAGAAGGGAATGCCGTTCTCCGGTTCCACCAGCCGGTATTGCGCGATGGCCACCGGGATGAAGACCTCCACGTCCTCGACGATCGCTACCCGCGCGACGTCGCAGGAGACCACGATGTTGTCAAGGTCGTTTTCATTAAGGTCCGGCTCGGCGAACTGCTCGTAGGCCGAGTCGATCAACTTCCGCGAGCCGGTGACGAATTCAAAAATGTTGAACGAGCCATCGACGAAGTCCACCTGGACGCGGAACCTCATGCGAGGACGCAGCGATCGCAACTCCGCCGGCGTCAACTCGACGCCGCCGCCCTCGGGGGCGCTGGTCGTCAGGTAGTTGATCAGCCTCTCATCCACCTCGGCGTTGTTCACGAACGACAGGATGACGTGTCCCGGCGCGTTTTCCGTCGTCGGCTGCCCGCCGAACAGGTCCACGAAGGCCGGATTCAGCGCGGAACAACCCGACATCAGTGCAGCCCAGGCCAGCACGAGGCTGCCGAGCGCCGGCCGGACCCATCGAGCCCGGCGGGTGTCAAAACAGTTGACCATCACGGAGGGAACCTCTCGAAAAAACGGTGCCTCGGCGAGCGATCGCCGACCGGCTGGTCCATGTCCACGCGGCGGGCGCGGATTCACCGCCCGAGTCGCATAAGAAGTATCCCGCCCCCACGTGCCCCGTCAACCCCGACGGCCGCATTACGGCGTCCGCACAAGGCTTTTTTGCGGTCGGGCCATGCGACCTCGGCCGTTGCCGCCGTTGTCCTCACGCCGCGTCGTCGCGGAATACCCTCGCGCCGATCAGGAACGTCACCAGACCCACCGACAACAGGATCATACACGCGGGAAACATCTCCGCGGGGCCGAATCCGCGCCAGATCGCCCCTTCGATGGAGTGGATCGCCCATTTTACCGGACTGACGTGACTCAGCGTCTTCATGAACCCCGGCATGAACTCCAGCGGCATCATCCCCCCGCCGAGCATCGCCATGACCAGCATCACCGCCCAGCCGATGCCCGAGGCCGCCGCCTGGCTCCGGCCGATCACCGACAGCAGCATCATGATCCCCACGAAGCAGGCGCACGCGCTCAGCACCGCCGCCGCCAGCAGTCCCCACGACTGCGGCGACACGCCGAAGGCCGCTCGCGCCACACCCAGCAGCACCGAACTGGCCGCCAGCGTGGTGAAAAAGCACGCCAGCGCCTTGCCGCCGAGCACCTGTCCGCGGCTGATCGGCGCCGTCCGCAGTCGGACCAGCGTGCCTTCCGTCCGCTCCGTAACGATCGAGATGGCGAACGCGGCCGCGCAGCCGATCAACGCCCAACTGACGGATTGCGGGAAGGAGATTGCAAACGATGACGGCAGATCACGGTCCGACGCGGCGCCGGTTACCTCGCGCGTGACCACCGACACCGGCTGCCAGCCCGAGCCTTCATCGTCGTCGCTGTCTTCACCGCTCCCATCGTCCGGTTCGTCGGCCAGTTCACCCGCCTTGGGAACCGCGCCCAGGAACCCGTCCAGGCTGGAGAGGAACGTCGTGAGGATGAGCTTCTGGGCCGCGCTCAGCTCCGCGTCAGCTTTGACTTTTTCGATGTCTTCACGCACGACCTCGCGCATCGCGGCCGGGTTCGTAAACGCATCCGTCATGCCCGCGAAGACGTGTTCCAGCAGCTTGCCCTGCAGCATGCCCGCCTGCGCCTTGCGCGACGGATCGACGCCGAGTTCAAGCATCGCCCCGCTGGAAAAGAACATGCGTCGCCGCGCCTCGCCGAAGCCGGGTGGTATGAGCACGTAGGCCGTCCGCTTGCCCAGCCGGACCAGGTTCTCCGCGGCCGTGCGGTCCGGCGCCTCCGTCATCCGGAACTCGCCGGACCCGCCCAGCGCAGCGAGCAATTCCCGCGATGCCTCCGTGTCGTCCAGGTCCACGTAGGCGACGGCAATGGCCTGCGGACCGTCCGGCCCCTTGAACATCAGGCCGAAGCCGATGGCATAGACCAGCGGGAAGAGGAATACAAAGATAAAGCCGGCCTTGTCGCGCAAGAGCAGCTTAAGATCCTTCCCAGCCAGGGCGAGCATCTCGTTCATCAGTCGCGCAACTGCCTCCCGGTCAGATTGAGGAACACCTGTTCCAGGTCCGGCCGCTGAACGTGGAACTGCCGCAGCCCGCCGGCCTGCTGCAGGCGGCTCAGCTCGCGCAGCGGATCGTCCGTCTGCACGCGGACCGATCCGTCGTCGGTCTCGGCCGTGACGACCGTGTCGCCGCCGTGGGCGGCGATCAGTTTGTCGACCGTATCCAGCGCCAGCAGCCGGCCGTGATCGACGATGGCGACCCGGTCGCAGAGGCGCTGCGCCTCTTCCATATAGTGCGTCGTATAGACGATGGTCCGGCCGTCGGCGTGCAGCGCCTTGATGTTGTCGAAAATGGCGTTGCGCGACTGCGGATCGACGCCGACCGTCGGTTCATCGAACAGCAGCAGCGGCGGGTCGTGAACGATGGCGACCGCCATGTTGAGCCGGCGCTTCATGCCGCCGGAGTAGGTTCCGCACCGGTCGGACTGGCGGTCCGTAAGCCC
>CAZYLK010000025.1:42674-46870 GCA_964648365.1 uncultured Phycisphaeraceae bacterium | reverse complement strand
TGACGTTCAGCCGCATCCCCTACGACGACGCCCGCACCCGCGCCCGCCGGCAGGATGCGATGGTGCAAAAGGTGGCGTGGGGGCTGGCGGGACTTGTCGTACTGGTGCTGGCAGTGCTGGTTTTGACTATACTCTGGTAGCCGGAGCCAACGTCGCACAGCGTCGGCCGGCCCGGGTTGCGATCATAACGGCCACGGTTTTTCGGCGAGGGTTTTGACATGCACGCGGACTTCGCATGGCTGACGGAGCACAGCCAGGAGCTTTACGAAAAGTACGCCGGGAAGTGGATCGCGGTTCTGAACGGCGAGATTATCGGCGTGGGCGACATCGCGACTGAGGCCATCGATCAGGCTGAATCGAAGCACCCGGATGCCGACTACGTTCTGGAGTCTGTTGACGCCAATCTGGAGCGCATCTGATGCACGCTTTCAAGTGGCGCCTGCACAACTCGCGCCACTTCGGTCCGCAATGGGTGCCTTTTGCTGAAGTAACACTCAAGGCAAGCAGCGGACGCTGGCGGACCATTTCAATGCAACTGGACACCGGTGCGGCGATCACGGTTGTGCCACTGGCACTGGGCCGGGCGCTCGTTGGCAAACCGGATTCCGGGGAGCCGATTGAGCTCACGAGCGTGGCAAGTGGCCCACGTCGGTACTTCATACACCACCTTGCTGCCCGCGTCGGACCGGCGCCGGAGTTCGCAATACGGATCGCGGTGGCGGAGCGCGATGATGTCCCGACTCTGCTGGGTCGACTGGATGTGCTTGATCGATTTCAGATCGAACTCGATGCATCCCATACGGAGACAAGATTCTTGAGATGTTTGACGGCATGACGAATGTACGGTCTCTGTGGCTTGCCGGGCTGTTTCACCTCTATGCGTACTGGTCGCGCATCATGATCGCAATCGCGGATGCCAAGCAGATCGTCTTGTCGGCAGATGCGTACAACTCACTGGTCAAACTTGCCAAGGGTGGTGGGATGAAGTAGCCGATGTCTCTTACGTATCATTCATATCTCAAACTCGACGACCTCCTCAACCTCCAGGACGTCAAATCCGTCCCCGCCGAGCATGACGAGTACCTCTTCATCGTCATCCACCAGGTCTACGAACTCTGGTTCAAGATCCTGTTGCAGGAGTTCGAGAAGGTCTGCCGCGATTTTTCGGACAACGACCTCTACGCCGCTATGGCCAGCTTCAAGCGTGCCCGCACCGTGATGAAGACGCTGGTCGCCCAGGTGGATATTCTCGAAACCATGACGCCGATGTCGTTTTCCAGCTTCCGCGACCGGCTGGACACCGCTTCCGGCTTCCAGTCGTGGCAGTATCGCGAACTGGAGTTCCTGCTCGGCTACAAGCGGCCGGACATGCTCAGGTATCACGACGAAGGCTCGACCGCCCGCGCCCGCCTGCAGGAGCGGCTCGACCAGCGCAGCGTCGTCGACCACTTTTATGACTTCCTGTCCGCCCGCGGCGTCACGATTCCGGCCCACCTGCGTCAGCGTGACGTGCGTCTGCCGGCCATACCCGACGAGTCGGTCCAGGCCGGCATCCTCAAGCTCTACAAGACCCAGCCCGACCTTACGATCCTGCTGGAACTCATGACCGACTTCGACGAGGGCTTGCAGGAGTGGCGCTACCGTCACGTCAAGCTCGTCGAACGCACCATCGGCAGCAAGCGCGGCACCGGCGGTTCGCTCGGCGTCGAGTTCCTCAAGAAGTCGCTGTTCATGCCCTGCTTCCCCGACTTGTGGGTGATTCGGCACGAGCTGTAGGTGCCCGCGTCGGTGCATGCGAGAGCCGCCGTCTGTCCTGGGTGTGGCGTCTTTGTGCGTCGCGGTGATCTTCGACAGTGCAGTCACATATCTACTTTAGCGACAGTAATTTAAGCGTCTGTCTGGCACGCTTGGCACTACAAACCGTTCGGCGCCGGGCCGCTCGTACCAACCGTGGCCCGTGGCTACTTGACCTGTATGAATGCTGGGTATATAAATAGTCAGGATTTAACCAAGAGGAGATTCCTCGCTGTCGTTGAAGCACGCGATACTGGGGCTGCTCGGACGGGGGCCGATGCACGGCTATGACCTCAAGGCCGCCTACGAGAGCGACCTCGCGGCCGAGACGACACTCAACGTCGGACAGGTCTACCAGACGCTCGATCGCCTGCTGCGCGACGGCCTGGTGACCGTCGAGGTCGTCGAGCAGTCCGTGCGGCCGGACCGGAAGGTCTACACCATCACCGAGGCAGGGCGGGGGAGCCTGGCATCCTGGCTGGCGTCGCCCGGCGAAACGCCGCCGGCGGTGCGGGACGAGGTGTTGATAAAGCTGCTGGTCGCCCGGCGGCTGGCTCAATGGGACGGTCGCCAGAAGCTCGACGCGGCGCTCGCTGCGCCGGCGCGCGACCGGGCTGATCATCCGTCACCCGCGGCGGGCGGTGGTGACGGTTTCGTCGGTCCCGACGAGGTCATCCGCAACGAGCGCCGCGCGTGCATGGCCAGGTTGCACGAGATCAACGCAGCCTTGCATCCGCGTCAGTCGACGGGCGCCGCCGGCAGTGACGTGCAGACCCGGCTCCTGCTGGAACTGGCGGCATTGAGGCTGGAGGCGCAGGTGAAGTGGCTTGACCGGTGCGAGGCGATCCTTGCCGAGGATGGTGGGTCGGCTTGAAGAGAATCTCAGGGTCGGCGGCGGGCGCGTCCGGTGCCACCAGTTGCCACTCGTGCCACTGCTCTTGAGCCGTGTCGTGGAACGGGCCGACGATCCGTCGGTCAGTCGAGAGGCTGAGGAGCCGGAGGCACTGCTCAAGAGCAGTGGCACCAAGTGGCATCCGGCCGAAGAGCACTGGTAGCCGGCCGAAGCGCACGGCACCCGGCCGAAGAGCAGCGCACTCGGCAGAAGAGTTCGGCACCCGGCCGAAGCTCAGTGGCACCCGGGGGCGTCTGGTGGCGCCGAGACCACTAACGGGGAGAGTTGTGCGTGAAAGGTGAATCAAGCGATGTGATCCGCGGCGCTGGCCTGACCCGCACGTTCGGCGAAGGCCCGGCCGCGGTGACGGCCGTGTCGAGCGTGGACGTCAGCGTCGCACGCGGCGAGTTCGTGGCCGTCATGGGCCCGTCCGGTTGCGGCAAGAGCACCCTGCTGCATCTGCTCGCGGGTCTCGATCAGCCGAACGCCGGCCGCGTCTCCATTGACGGCCGCGATCTGGCCAAACTCGACGACGACGCATTGACGTTGCTGCGCCGCCGCCGCATCGGCTTCGTCTTTCAGGCGTTCAATCTGCTCGAGGTGCTGACGGCGCGTGAGAACGTCGCGCTGCCGCTCGAGCTTGACGGGCGATCGCCATCGGAAGCGGATGCTCGCGCTGTGGCGATGCTGGAACGCGTCGGCCTTGCCGAGCGCCTCGACCACTTCCCGCGAGACATGTCCGGCGGCGAGCAGCAGCGCGTCGCGCTAGCCCGGGCGCTGGTGATGGAGCCGCTCGTGCTCATGGCCGACGAGCCGACCGGCAATCTCGACACCGCCACCGGTCAGGCCATCACCGACCTGCTTCGCTCGCTCGTGGATGACGCCGGGCAGACGGTGCTGATGGTCACCCACAACCCGCGACACGCGGCCGCCGCCGACCGCATCCTGCACATGCGCGACGGGCGGATGGTGGATCAGCAGCGCATGCAGTCGCCCCGCGGCGCCGCGGCGCTGGTGGCGGAGTTACAGGGATGATCGTTCAGCGCTACAGCCGGCGCTACATGCGCCGCCGTCCGGGCCGGACGCTGCTGGCCGTCTGCGGCATCGCCATCGGCGTGGCCGCGATCTTCGGCATCTCCATCGCGCTCGGCACCACGCGCGACGCCTATCGGCAGATGTTTTCTGACCTGGCCGGCAAGGCGGAACTCGAAATCGTCGCCGCGGGATACGGCGTGTTCGATGTCGGACTCATCGATCAAGTCGCGGGCACGCCCGGGGTCGCGGCTGCCTCGCCGGTGACCATCGCCTCGGCCGCGCTGACCACGCCCGGAAGCTGGACGGCCATCACCGTGCTCGGCGTCGATCCCGCTCGCGACCAGGCGCTGCGCGACTATCGACTCAGCGACGGGCGCATGTTCGACGGTTCGGACACGGTCGTTATTCCTGCGGTCCTTGCGGCACGGCTCGACACGGGCGTGGGCCAGACGATCACGTTTCTGGGAAGCGGCGG